>JBBSPC010000009.1:0-56449 GCA_038259125.1 Chroococcales cyanobacterium
GGCTACCCTTACGGCAATATCAAAATAGATAAATTTTATGACTTACGCAATTGTTGAAATCGGCGGTACACAAATTCAGGTTGAACCTGGTCGTTTTTACGATATCAATTTACTAGCTGCCGATCCTGAATCTAGCTACACCATAGACAAAGTTTTATTGGTAAACAACGACAACGAAGTTACTGTTGGTCGTCCTTTGATTGAAGGTGCTACCGTAGAAGGTACTGTAATGCGTCATAGACGAGGCAAAAAAGTCATTGTCTATAAAATGCAGCCTAAAAAGAAAACTCGCAAAAAGCGTGGTCATCGTCAAGAATTAACTCGCTTGATGATTGATTCTATTAGCTTAAATGGTTCAGCTATTGCCCAAGCAGAAGCAGAAGCTACTACGGCAGAAGCGACTACAGCAGAAGCATCAGAAGTTGAAACAGCTACGGCAGAATAAATAGGCATTAATTTATTAGCAAAATTCACAGAGGAAAATAAAATGGCTCACAAGAAAGGAACGGGTAGTACTCGTAATGGTCGCGATTCTAATTCCAAACGTCTCGGCGTTAAGCGTTATGGCGGTCAAGAAGTTACAGCAGGAAGCATCATAGTTCGCCAAAGAGGAACTAAATTTCACCCTGGTAATAACGTAGGGCGCGGTAAAGATGATACTTTATATTCTCTAGTTCATGGCGTTGTCAAATTTGAATTTAGAAAAAGAGGGCAAAAAAAGGTCAGCGTTTACCCTGATGCTGAAGTTGCAGCATAAACAAATTACTTTATACAACTAATTTTTAAATAAACAGCACTCATTTATATGAGTGTTTTTTTTATGGAGTTAAACTAGAATCAATCATTAAAAATAAGTTTCAGAGTTCTGTCTAATGTACCAACCAGAAGATAATTTTGATCGAGATCTATCTAAAAACTCTAACTCTAATAAAAATACAGATGATATAGATGCTAATTTATCACCCAAAAACGTTGCAGTTCGGAAAAAACAGTTAGAGAAAATTTTTATTAAATTGATTGCTATTGGTCTTGCATTGGGAGCAGTTTTAGGGGTAGGTACATATTTTTTACTAAACAAGCTGGGTTTGACAAAAAAACCTCACCAAATAGAACAGGAAAAGCAAGAAAATAAGTCAGATAGCTACAATGAAATACAATATTTTCCCCACACACCAAAATCTTTTCCTTTTAAAAAATAGAATGACTATATTCAAGCTCTCAAATATTTGATTGATTTTGTAACTTGATGCAAAAACTTGAGTGATATACACTTTTGAGTCACAGCAGTTAAGAAAAGGAGATTATGTCACGCTTTTATGACATAATCTCCTTTTGTTTGATATTTATCGCCCCAAATGTCATATTTTCCTGACAAAAAGAAGCTAAAGTCTAATAAACTCATTAGTCATTTAGTTTTTGCTTGTTCTATCTCGATCCCCTGACTTAATTTGTTGCTATAACATATTCAAGTGGTTAAGACCTTTCCCACCCATGTACAAATAAATAAGAATATTAAGTAGACGAAAATTAAGGTTGAAAGACGACTGAAGTACTAGTTTTATTTTCTAGCTTCTCTGTCTTAAATATGGCTGCCAGCAGCTAAACACCGTCTATACTAATCGGAGGCTGTAAGTCAATGGCGAAAGAACGACCACCATTAGAAGAAATGACCCTGAGGCAGCTTAGAAAAGTTGCCAGCGAATATAAAATATCCCGTTACAGCAGAATGCGTAAAGCACAACTGCTAACTTCTATCAAAGAAGCAATTAATAAAACAGAACCAGAAAAACTCTATCAAAATCAATCAGCCACCCAGGAGGAACAACAAGTGAAAGCTACAAAATTCGAAGTCGGTCAAGAAGATAATTTGAGGGAAAGCCTTGCTTCTGTCGATCAAGATTTGGGAGAGCTTCCTGACGGTTACGGAGACAGCCGTATTGTGTTGATGCCTCGCGATCCCCAGTGGGCTTATGCTTACTGGGACGTTCCTAATGTTCACAAAGAAGAGTTACGTCGTCAAGGCGGGCAACAGCTAGCGTTGCGTATCTATGATGTGACAGATATTGACATCAATAGTCAAGCACCCCATAGTGTACAGGAATATCTCTGTGATGAGATGGCAAGAGAATGGTATTTGCCTATTCCCGTGAGCGATCGCGATTATGTTGCTGATATTGGCTATCGCTGTGCTGACGGACGGTGGCTGGTATTGGCTCGCTCTGCCTCGGTAAGTATTCCTCCTGTCTATCCTTCTGATTGGATTGAGGATGCTTTTATTACCGTAGACTGGCAGGATGATCTTAAAGGTAAGACTCTTTATGAGCTTGTGCCTCCTGCTAAAAAGCAGACTGCAAGTACAAATATGAATGCTCCCGAAGGCGATCGCCTTTATAACGCTGTATTTGGCATGACTCAATCCACCGAATCTATGCGGATGGCAGGTTCTTTACTTGGTTCGATGCAGCAGACCCCTGAATCAGCGGTTAGCTCCTATGTATTCCCTTCTGGTGCAGGTATGTGGGCTTTACCAACTGCTTCTGGACAAAATATGTCTGGTGCTGGTTTCTCTGGAGACGTTGCTGCTGCTCGTCCTCGTCAATTCTGGCTAGTTGCTGATGCCGAGCTAATTGTCTATGGTGCAACAGAGCCTGATGCTACGGTAACTATTGGCGATCGCCAAATTAAACTTAACTCTGACGGTACTTTCCGTTTTCAGATGTCTTTCCAAGATGGTGTAATTGACTATCCCATCAAGGCAGTAGCGGTTGATGGTGAGCAAACTCGTTCTATTCACATGAACTTTGAACGTGAAACTCCTTCTCGCAATACCAATACTAAAGCCGAAGCGGTTGAAGAATGGTTTGCTTAAATCAATCTAAGTCCGAGTCAAGCAGATTAAGGTAAAAGCCAATTTTTAGGGCAGGTCTTTTAGACTGATGATAATAAGCAATAAATCCCCAGAGGATATTAATGCAACGGCTCAATTGGTCACGCGGAGGAAACCTCCGCGTCCTTTTCGCTCAAAATTAACAGGCAACCAATAGTAATAACAGCGATGGTGAATGAACTTAGCTAATTTTAATTCTTTCCCGATTAAAGCTACCTTAACCTGAGTTATGTTTCCTAAAAGCTTGCCAATCAATTACTCGAAGATTTTGGGATTCAATTTTTTGCAAAACCCAGACGCAAGTAGACAAGAGAAGAGACGCAATATATTACTTTTCGTTGTACTAGGTCTTGTGTTGAAATAGGCGTTGCTGATTAAGTAATGATTCAAGCGATCGCAGTAACAGTTTTAATTGATGAACTGACGACGCTTAATTTATAATCAATTATTTAGGCAGCAGAAGATAAATTATATTCCGCACTCACGACGCTATTATAATACTCCTGTAGCTGACTAGTAGCAGCCGCCCAACCCCATTGTTCAGCTTCAGAGCGAGCATTCTGACGTAATTTTTCTCTAATTTTTGTCGCTGATAATAAGGATTTGGTAGCATTAATTGCACCATCAGGATCATCTGGTTCAAATAAATAACCATTTACTCCATCTGTAACAATATCAGGAATACCGCCCGAACGAGCAGCCACTACAGGACAACCCGCGGCCATCGCTTCGAGTAAAACTAAGCCTAGGGTTTCGGTGCGGGAAGGGAATACAAAAGCATCAGCAGAAGCAAAAGCTGAGGCTAATTCTAATCCTTGCAAATAGCCTACAAAGTTAGTCTTTGTACCTGCAAAGTGCGCTTCTAATGACTCTCTGCTAGGACCGTCTCCAACTATAGCTAAACGAGCTTCGGGAATGGCTTCAAGCACGGGTTTGATCTGATCGATCTGCTTTTCTGCTGAGACTCGACCAACATATAGTAATAAAGGAGCATCAGGGTTTCCTTGAGATAGACGCGATCGCATTTGGGCTGAAGCTAAATGAGGCTGAAACATTTCTGTATCTACCCCCCGTTGCCACAGATCTACCCTTTCGATGCCGTGATCGACTAATTCTTTGACCATCACGCTAGAGGTACAAAGATTCAATCTAGCTTTGTTATGAGCAGCCTTTAGTAATTCCCACAGCAGCCCTTCTAAAGCCCCTAAGCCATAATGCTGAAGATATTGGGGTAAATGAGTATGATAAGAAGCCACTAAAGGTATGTTCATGGTTTTAGCATAGTAAATACCGCCTACTCCCAAAAATGCAGGATTTACTACGTGGATTAAGTCTGGCTGAAACTCTTCGATCGCATTTTTTGTTCCAATAGGAGGCAAAGCTAATTTGAGTTCTGGATATAAAGGCAGAGGAACACCTTTCACACCATATACTTTTGCTCCTTTATACTCGGTTAAGCCACCTTCTGGCGCAACTACTAAAACGCGATCGCCATTTCTTTCTAAATGTTCGATTGTATGTCTAAGACGAGTAACAATACCATCAACCTTTGGTAAAAACGTTTCTGTAAAAAGGGCAATACGCATAATTTGTCAATTATAAATAGAGTCAGTCTAGAGTAGAAGATAATTTAGTAATACTAGTAATACTGTAGGTTGCAATTTTAATCTTGATTAAGATTTTACAGCTAGTTTTGGCGAGATATGCTAACAATTTCTTATATTCTCATTAATTGTCTTAACCAAGCAAAAACTGCTGCCGAGAAAAACCAGAACAGGTTAGTATTTTTCAATGACTCTTAAAGTTTTGATACGGATTTATGTCGCTCAAGAAAAATTTATTACCGACAGAAATTATTCTGACACCTGCTCGTCAATGTATTGCCAAGCTTAATATTGATCGCCGACTTCAGCCAGGTGGCTATATGGATTATGAGGGTAAAACCTATGCCATCCTTGAACGTCACCACTTTTATCAATATCGGGTAGGGGGCTATCGTTTTAATAAAGCTACTCTTCATGTCCAAGAATCAAAAAGACCAGAAGAAACTACTTTGATTGGCGATCGCTATGTAGTTGGCAACGCTAACTGTCGCTTTAATGCTCGCTCAGAAATTATGCGCTGTGCGGTTGTCCCTGAAGGTCCTTGTAAAGGATGTCGTTACTTTGAACCAATCGATAATTAGTTCAACAATATTTTACTTTACTGCAACTGTAAATAATTCTGCGCGATCGCCCTTATGTAATTAAATTGAGTCTCGTCCAAGATAATTTTTGTTGTTTGTCCCAATGCCAACGCAGCAGGTTAGCTGGTTGTCCAATACCAATGCCTGATAAATTGATTGCTTTGCGGGGAGATTCTGTTGCCATGGCGATCGCTTTTTGGGCATCACAACCCCAATCTACTAAATTGGTTACGCCAACTAATAAAGGTAAGGTTGTGCCTGATAATGTACCGTCAGCTAATCGAGCGATGCCTTCTTTAACCGTAATCTTGCGCTCATCCCAGGGATAATCCCCATCAGGTAAACCGATGGGCGATAAAGCATCGCTGACTAAAAATATTCCCTGGTCATAATTACTGGCTTTTAAAACAAGTTCTAGCATTGTTGGACATACGTGATTGCCATCAGCAATCAAACCGCAATACACATGAGGATTAACAATCGCTTCACCTAATAATCCTGGTTCGCGGTGGTGCAAAATAGGCATGGCATTAAAAGCATGAGTCACCATTGATGCACCTTGCTTAAATGCTGTTTTTGCGATCGTAGCTGTAGCTAGAGAATGCCCCAGACTAACAATAATATTTTCTTCCGTTAAATAATTAATTGCTATTCGGCTGCCGTCTAATTCTGGCGCGAGAGTCATCACCTTAACAACGTGGCTATAGTTTCCTAAAACCCTTTTAAGATTAGCAATAGTTAAAGGCAATAAATATTGTTCTGGGTGGGCGCCTCGCTTTTGATAGTTCAAAAATGGTCCTTCTAAATGAACTCCTAAAATTTGTGCCGTATTTGGTAAACTATCTTGGTTTGCCATAAATTGAGCTATGGTAGCTAGAGATCGCTGTATTTTGCCAACTGCGGTGGTCACAATAGTCGCTAAAAAACCATCTACTCCCTGCTGCCAAAGGAAGTCGCAAATTTGCTTTAGTTTGGGTAAATCTTTTGCTTCTAAATTGGGAAAAGCCAAACCCAAGCCTCCATTAATTTGTAAATCTACTCCTCCCAAAGACAGCCAATCGCCATCTAAGTCTATAATTGAAGTTGCTTGACAGGCTAGCTGAGGAGCAATATTAGCGATTTTTCTATCTTTAATAGCAATTTGTTGTAAAGTCTGATGTCCAGCACCAGCAAGACGGGCATTAACGATTAATTGGCTGACTGTCATTTATGGCGTTGCTGTTTTTTTATTTAATATGTGAATTTAGTATTAATACGGAGATTTTAGCTGGAGTTAGTCAAAGAATGATTGTTGCCTCGATCTTAAATTTTTAGCTTTTGAGAAATTAAGGTTGCCAAACAAGATAAAATACATAATTCAGAATTGGTAGAAAATATTGACTGAAACTACGCCGTTAATTGGAATTATTATGGGCAGTGATTCTGATTTGCCGACAATGGAAAAAGCGATCGCTGTTTGTGAGGATTTTAATGTTGCTCATGAAATAGCGATCGTTTCTGCCCATCGGACTCCAGAGAGAATGGTTAGTTATGCCCGTAATGCTCATCAAAAAGGGATTAAGGTAATAATTGCTGGTGCGGGAGGTGCGGCACATTTACCAGGGATGGTAGCTTCTCTCACTCCTTTGCCTGTTATAGGTGTTCCCGTCACTACTCGTCAATTAAAAGGAGTTGACTCTTTGTATTCTATTGTGCAAATGCCTAGAGGTATTCCTGTTGCTACCGTCGCCATTGGCAACGCGCAAAATGCAGGATTATTAGCCGTGCAAATTTTGGCTACAGGCGATCGCCAACTACAAAAAAAGGTAGAGCAGTATCGGCAAGATCTATCGCAAACCGTGCTTGACAAACAAGAGCAACTTGATAGATTGGGGTATCAAGCATATCTCAAAGAAATGTAATACTCACCGATTCTTGTTTATGGGTTGTTCTTGTAAAATTAAACCGTATGTTCAATATTGGCAAATAAAAAAATCAGTTTTTAAATGAGAAATCAGCAGGAAAACTTTACATTTCTTTACCATAGCCAAGAATTAGTGTAAACTACCTGAGAAAAGTTTTATATCAAAAGTAAGAGGAGCAAAGGAAAAGATGCAGTCGGCTCAGACACTGCGAACAGTACCAAGAGAGTATTTAAAAGCTCCTGGTGGATTCAATCCTAATGTGTTGATGGTGATTGCAGCGATTATGTTGCTAACTATCTCGACCACTGGTTATTTTCGATGGGGATTCACAGCTTGGTGTTGTTTTATAGCTAATGTCCTAGCACTACATTTGTCAGGAACAGTTATTCATGACGCTTCTCATAATAGTGCCCACAGCAATCGTATAATTAATTCTATCTTGGGGCATTGTAGTGCTTTGATGCTGGGTTTTGCTTTCCCTGTGTTTACCAGAGTGCATCTGCAACACCACGCTCACGTAAATGATCCTGAAAACGACCCTGACCACTTTGTTTCTACGGGTGGTCCATTATGGCTTATTGCCGCCCGTTTTTTCTATCATGAGTTTTTTTTCTTTCAAAGAAAACTATGGCGAAAATATGAATTATTGGAGTGGTTTCTCAGCAGATTGTTTCTAATTACTATCGTTGCTCTAGGGATTCATTACGACTTTATTGGTTATGTAATGAACTTTTGGTTTGTACCAGCAATGGTAGTAGGGATGGCATTGGGGTTATTTTTTGATTATCTACCCCATCGTCCGTTTCAAGAACGCGATCGCTGGAAAAATTCGCGAGTTTATCCTAGTACAGTTTTAAATTTGCTTATTTTGGGGCAAAATTATCATCTAGTCCATCATCTGTGGCCTTCTATTCCCTGGTATAAGTACCAGGCAGCTTATTACGAGACTAAGCCATTACTAGATGCCAAAGGCTGCGAACAATCTTTAGGTTTATGGAATAAAAACTTTTTTAGCTTTTTATACGATATATTTTTGGGAATTCGCTTTCGTAAACATTAAGATTAGCTTTTAGCTTCTTGCTCAACAAAGGACTTGTCCGCATGTAGCTCAACGGGGGGAACCCCCGCAACGCTTTTTCGCGCTTTTAGCTTTTAGCTCTTAGCTTTCATAGTTTTGCAGAGCAAAATGGACGATAAGTTTAAATTTAAATTTGATATTTATCAATGTCGTTTTAAGCAACCCTTACGTACTAGTCATGGTCTTTGGCAAGTACGTGAGGGTATTATTATTAGCCTAGAAGATTCAACAGGCATTGCTCAAGGGGAAATTGCTCCTTTGCCTTGGTTTGGCTCAGAAACTATGTCCCAAGCATTAAGTTTTTGTCAGCAGTTGGGAGATACTGTCAAAGTACAAGATATTTTAAATATTAGCGATCGCCTTCGATGCTGTCAATTTGCTTTTGAATCAGCCTTACTAAACCTGAAGCAACCTTTAGAATTAGCTAACTATACTAATTGTAATCTTGATTATTGTTATCTTTTACCCGCAGGAGATCGAGCTTTAACAAGCTGGCAGTCAATTTATCAGGCTCAATCAAATTCAACCTTTAAGTGGAAGATTGGCGTCTATCCTCTAGCAACAGAAATTGAGATTTTAAAACAGTTAGTTAAAAGCTTTCCTGCACATATTAAATTAAGACTTGATGCTAATGGAGGATTAAACTTAACTCAGGCAAAAACCTGGTTAGCAGTGACAGATAAATTACCAGCGATCGAATTTGTAGAACAGCCACTACCCCCTGACTGTTTTGCTGAAATCTTAAAATTGAGCCAAGAATACAATACCCGAATAGCATTAGATGAATCTGTTGCTAGTTTTGCCAAATTCCAGCAAGCATATAAGCAAAAATGGCGAGGAGTGTTTGTTATTAAAGCAGCAATTATGGGTTTTCCTAGCAGAATTGAAGAGTTTTGTACCAGTAACTCTCTAGATATTGTCTTGTCTTCAGTATTTGAAACCAAGGTCGGTCGTAGTGCAGCGATCAACCTAGCTCATAGATTAAATCATCCTCGTGCAGTAGGTTTTGGCATCGACCATTTTTACTAGCTTATTAAGCTTATTTGACTGGTGGGGCAAGGCAGAGGAATTGATTTAACATCAGTAGCATAAACTGTTTTTAGCCATAGCTGTTGGGCTTTTTTGATTTTGTATTGCTTTGACTACTTTAGCCCTCTTTTGTCACTCTCCGAGTATTAAAATGAAGAAATAAATAGTAGAAATCTCTATGAAGAAGATAGCATAATGGATGTAGAGTTACAAATTCTCAAACATTTAGCCAGAGATGCATAACCGACAGTATTAGTGATTGATGAATATTGTAGTAGTTACAAAGATTTATTTCCTGAAGTAAGAAGTGCGTGAGATGTTTTAAATACTTACATTTAGGAATAATCTCACCCCTTAAACGAAAATCGCTGCCACAAAGGCTTTAGCCTCATGTAATAGCCAAAGTAGTAAGTCATTATAAGAGTCACAATATTGGTCTATGATTGAAACTGTCGCTCTAGGCGATCGCTTTAAATGTTTGAGGCGAGGAAATGCTATATGCGGACAAGTCCTTTGTGTCTAGGGAGCTGTCTTGGTTCAGTTCTCAGTTCTTCAACGGGGGAAACCCCCGCAACAGACCCAAGCGCTATTCCACTCGCCTGTTGAGAATTTGTAACTCTACATCCATTATCCTGTCTATCTTACGACTATCGATAACCTTCATAATTATAATTCATTTTTTGGAAAGTGACAGAAGAGGGATAAATGAAGGGAGATTGATTATCAAATGGGGAAGAAAAATCAAAAATAAAGGCAATGCTGTTATTACAGTTTAAATGCGTAACAGTAGGATTGAACCCAGGTTATATTATGGTTTAATTTGCATCGAGTTAAAGATAGCCATAATGTATAGTCAGCCAAACTCTAACATCGTTGAAATATTACAGCAGCGAGCCATATCTCAAGGCGAGGATACAGCGTATATTTTTCTTAAGGATGGCGAGAATAAAGAAATTATACTGACCTATCAGGAGTTAGAGACTAAGGCAAAAGCGATCGCACTTTCACTACAGCAAGTCGTCGATTCTGGCTCTAGAGCTTTACTAATATATCCTTACAGCGGTGGCTTAGAGTTTATTACCGCCTTTTTTGGCTGTTTGTATGCGGGAATTGTGGCTGTACCCTGTCATCCGCCTAAAAATCGTTTGACTACTGTAGAAGTACAAACCCGCATTGTGTCTGCGGGTGCAGAAGTAATATTAACTGAATCTAGTTTGTTTGATAAGCTAAAAACTCAGCTATCTAAGTGGGGACACGCTTCGCTACGTTGTTTAAATACCGATAAAATCAATCAGACTCAAATTGATGATTGGACTTCACCAAAGATAAATGCCGATACTTTGGCTTTCTTACAATATACCTCTGGCTCTACAGGCGAACCAAAAGGAGTAATGATTACTCACGGCTGTCTGATACAAAACCAGGAGATGTTGAAACAGGCTTTTGGTCATACTCAAGACTTAGTGGGTGTGGGTTGGTTACCTTTGTTTCATGACATGGGCTTAATTGGTAACGTGATCCAGCCTGTATATATGGGTGCGTTTTGTGTGATGATCTCTCCTGTTAGTTTTGTGCAAAAGCCAATTCGTTGGCTACAGGCGATAAGTAAATACAAGGCGACTACTAGCGGTGCGCCCAACTTCGCCTATGATTTATTATGCGATCGCGTTACGGAAGAACAAGCAGCGCAACTAGACCTCAGTAGTTGGTTGGTGGCGTTTTGTGGCGCAGAACCAGTGCAAACGGCAACTATGGAGATATTTAGCCGTAAATTCGCTAGCTGTGGCTTTAAATCGACAGCATTCTATCCCTGCTATGGCATGGCGGAAGCCACTCTAATGATTACAGGCGGAGATCAAGCCAAGTCACCGACGGTCAAGTATTTAGACAAGATTGCTTTAGAAGAAAACAAAGTAGTTATTGCCGATAAGTCTCAGCCAGGAATAACTACTATAGTTAGTGCGGGTTATCCTTGGTTAGATGGCAAAATTGCGATTGTCGATCCTGATTCTCTAAAAGAATGTGCAGCCAGCGAAATAGGAGAAATCTGGTTTTCTAGTCTAAGTGTAGGACAAGGATACTGGCAGCTACCAGCCAAAACCCAAGAGATTTTTCAGGCAAGTTTAAACAGTCAAGGTAAATATTTACGTACTGGAGATCTAGGCTTTATTGATAATGGAGAATTATACATTACTGGTCGTCTTAACGATGTGCTTGTCTTTTGGGGACTCAATCATTATCCGCAGCATATTGAACAAACGGTAGAACAATGTCATCCTGGATTAAAACCTAATTGTGGTGCTGCTTTTTCGATTGAGGTGGAGGGAAAAGCAAGATTAGTAGTTGCTCAAGAAATAGAGCGCACTTATCGTCAATTTTTAGTTATGGATGAGGTGGTAGCAGCTATTCGTTGGCAGGTATTTCAAGAACATTTTATTGACATTTACGGCATTGTCTTGCTCAAACCAGGACGTATACCAAAAACTTCTAGTGGCAAAGTTCAACGTAGTGCGTGCAAAGCCATTTTTCTTGACGGTAGTTTGGAGGTTTGGTCACAGTGGTATCTGAGTGATCTTAAAAAGAGTGATGTAACGGGGTTGTTCCAGAGATATACTAATCCTCTTACCTATCTTAAAATATTATCGGCGATCGCCAGAGGCAGAATACGCCGTTTCGCGTATTTATTAAGTAACTCTACAATCAGATTTTGGCAGAAATCAGGGAATAATTAAAACTGTAAAGTGGTTAGCTACCAGCTATCAGTTCAATTAACAGATTTATGGTTAAAAAATTTAAGTTAGCTAAATATTTAGCTTTGTTAGCAATGCCTTTGACTACCTTGGCAATCGCAATTACTACTACACTAGCAATTAAATCTCCCTCCATCTCAGCAGAAAGAATTGATTTTAACTATAGTTTGCTAGGTTTTAAGATCCAGGTAAAAGATTTAGAAGCCTTTGCCAAACATGGAGAAATCAGCAGTAGTCTCAATTTTTATCTTAAGCGTATCTCACCGAAGCAAACTGAGAGATTACAAAAGCTTTTACGCCAAAGCTATAATGTCAATCGAGTTTTGGTCTATCGTTACTCCCGTACTGACTCTGGCATTAAAATATTGCAGCGCATCGGCGAGATTATTCAACTACCTGGAGGCATCAATGGTTTTTATGGGTTGCGGGCTGCGGTGGTACAAAGTGCGGGATCGACTGATGGAGTTAACTTAGTTGATTTCTTAAAACGTTTCCCTACAAACATTAACCTTAATCTTTCAGAATTACTCAAGCTGGTTAAGCAAGTCTCCAATACCGAAGATGATACTAAAGAGTTTATTGCCAGCTTAGACCAAGGGCAAATTCCAGGCAAGAAGTCTAATTATAAAAATATCCCAGACTTATCGAAGCAAGGTCAATTTCAAGTAACTAAACAGACATTAGACTTTTATGATCCTAAACGCGATCGCAATTTAGTTACCGATCTTTATTTACCTAAAAACAACAAATCTACTCCTGTAATAGTAGTTTCTAATGGCTTGGGTGCAAAACGCGATCGCTTTAAAGACTTGGCAAATCATTTAGCTTCCTATGGCTTTGCGGTGGTTATTCCCGATCATCCTGGGAGCGATCGCCAACGACAATTAGACTTCGTTAGAGGTTTATACAAAGAGAATTTTGATGCCACAGAATATATAGATCGTCCCTTGGATATTAGCTATATTTTGGATGAATTGGCAAAAATTAATCAAAAGCGGTTACATAATAGTCTTAATCTAGAACAAGTTGGTATTTTTGGCTATTCTATTGGCGGAACGACTGCTCTTTCTTTGGCAGGGGCAGAGATAGATTTTGCCCAATTAGAACATGATTGCGCTCAACAGCTTGATTTACTCAATATTTCCGTCTTATATCAATGTCGTGCTTTAGATATGCCGAGAAAAAAGCAGTCTCTAAAAGATGATCGTATTAAGGCTGCATATATGTTTGTTCCCTTTGGCAATAGTCTTTTTAATCAGCAGAAGCTTAAAGAAATAGCAATCCCTATGATGTGGCAGGTTGTGGATCGAGATTTTCTAACTTCGCTGCTAAATGAACAGGTGCCTTTGTTTAATTCTCTAGAAAATAGTAGCCGTCATTTGGTAATCTCCGAAAAATTACCCCATTCTAATGTTACTTTAGCAAACGAGCAGCGATCTTCTCAAGCAGAAGCTTTCAAAGTGGCAAAAACTTATCAAAACATTCTTTCGTTAGTTTTCTTTCAGAATTACCTTGCCCAAGATCGAGAATATCGCCCTTATTTGAACGCAGAATATATCAAGGCGATCGCTCAAAAACCCTATATTCTGCATATTTTATCTAAATAATCGGACAAAAGACAAAAGTAATGTTTTTATAACATAACCTGAACATTTTGTAATTATTTTTTAACTTGGGATTTAGCTTAATTCGATCATAAGTCTTGAAATTTTATCATAATCATAAATAGACGACTTTCTCGACAAATTTATGAAAACACTACAGCTAAAATCGGCAAGAGAAATACCCATACTTGGTCAGGGAACTTGGCGCATGGGGGAAAAAGCCAGCCAAAAACAAGCAGAAATAGATGCGCTGCGTCTAGGAATTGATTTGGGAATGACTTTGATTGATACTGCCGAGATGTATGGAGAAGGTGGTGCAGAAAAGATAGTTGCAGAAGCGATCGCACCTCGTCGAGAAGAGGTATATTTGGTTAGTAAGTTTTATCCTTATAATGCTAGTTATCAGGGATTAATAGCGGCTTGCGATCGCTCTTTGTCCAGACTTAAAACTGATTATTTAGATTTGTATTTACTTCACTGGCGCGGATCTGTACCCTTATCAGAAACCCTATTGGGATTGCAGCATCTCAAGCAAGCTGGAAAGATCTTAGACTACGGCGTAAGTAACTTCGACACGGATGATATGGAAGCAGGATTATCTTTGCCTGGCGGGCAAGAAATAGTTGCTAATCAGGTACTTTATAATTTAATGCGTCGTGGCATTGAATGGGATTTGCTTCCCTGGTGTAAAGAGCGTAATCTGGCGATTATGGCTTATTCTCCTGTAGAGCAACGAGCTTTTGTTAATAATTCTAAGTTAAAAGATATTGCAGCCAAACACAACGCCACATCTACCCAAATTGCTCTGAGTTGGTTACTGCATCAGGATAATGTCATTTCTATCCCTAAAGCTACCAATCCCAAACACGTTAAAGAAAATCGTGCTGCTTTAGATATCAAGTTAACCAAAGAAGATTTGCAACAATTAGACTATGCTTTCAAACCTCCCAGTCGTAAGATGTCTTTAGCAATGCGATAATTTATTCAATAAGTAAAAAAAAGGGTGGCATCTTCTGACAACTTTATGCAGAGATACCACCCTAAGATCTTATTGCTTTTGTTTATCAATCAAACAAGCTTAGAAAGTATTAACTCGATAACCGGCAAAGCTTTTTCTGCTGTTACGCGGTCTAGCTTTGTCAACTTTAATATCGCGCCCCATCCATTCTGCTCCGTTAAGAACTTTGATGGCTTTATCTTCGTTAGCTTCGGACTTCATTTCTACAAAAGCAAATCCTCTAGCTCGACCTGTTTCGCGATCTGTGGGAATATTAACTCGTTGAACAGAGCCATATTCGTTAAAGACTTCGCTTAAGTCCTCTTGACTGATTTCATCAGCTAAATTACCTACGTAAATAGACATATTGTTATTGTCTCCTCAATTGATGTTGTGTTTAGAGTGACAAGATTATTAGAAAGAAATAGCTCAATACTTAATGGAAAAAACCTTCGTTACTGAATGCACACTTAATCGTTAAATCTTTTTGTTCTTATTGTCTACCATAACATCAATTTTAAAAACCTGCATCTTAAGTATGTTTGAGATACTCACTTAGGGATTAATTCTAAAATATTAGGGTGATTAAATTATTCTCTAACAGTAAATTAATATGCCTGAAGGCCCTGAAATCAGGATTGCTGCTGATAAAATAGCCAAAGCGATCGCCAATAAACCAATAATAGAGATGTTCTTTGCCTTCGAGCATCTTAAACCCTACGAAAAAATTCTAGCCAAGCGACTAGTTACAGGAATAGATACCAAAGGAAAGGGAATGTTAATTCGCTTTGATAATGGCTTAAGTATATTTAGTCATAATCAGCTTTACGGCAAGTGGATAATTCGCAAGTTCCATAATTATCCCGATACAAAGCGTCAATTGAGATTAGCTATTCATAACCAGAAAAAGTCGGCGTTACTTTATAGTGCCTCGGATATAGAAGTTTTAGACGAAAAGGCGATCGCCATTCATCCTTTTCTTAGTCGTTTGGGTTTAGATGTTTTAGACAGCAAGACAACTACCAGAAAAGTTAAAGCCAGATTGCAAAACAAGTCTTTTCAGCGTCGTCGTTTTACTAGCTTACTGCTCGATCAGGGTTTTTTAGCAGGGTTAGGCAATTATCTTCGTAGCGAAATATTATTCGTAGCGCGAGTGTATCCCACATTACGTCCTGTTGACTGTAGCGAACAACAAATATCTGCCTTGGCTAAAGCTGCCATCAAAGTCCCTCAGCAGTCTTATCAAACCAAAGGAATTACAAATAATCTAAAATTAGTCCCCAAGCTAAAAGCCCGTGGTTATAAACGTCAAGATTATCGTCACTGGGTATTTGGCAGAGAAGAAAGACCTTGTTATGTCTGTGACACTTCTATTATCAAAGAAATTTCTGGAGGGCGCAGGTATTATTTTTGTCCTAACTGCCAAAAAGTATGATGAAAAATAATAATTTGTTAATCACCTCTGACTAAAGTTTGGTTTTAAATACTTAATTAATTTTATTTTTCTACAACTAACAATAGGTGTTGGAATCGAGATTATTGTTCATGATCAATATAGAGGCAGGCAAAAAAATTATCAACCAACTAATAATTTGCGCCTAAATCATGTACAAATTTTAGAGATATTTTATGAGCGTAGCAGAAAACAAAATTTCCCAACTTCATTCTTTAAAAAATGAAGATCAATTAGCTGTTTTGTGGTATCTATATAAAGATATTGCTAAAGACAAAATTACAGCAGAGCCAGAAAGAGAAGGCGAGAATTTAGAACAAGCAAATAGTCTAATTGATAGTATCAAGAAAATGTCAAAAGACGATCAGCTACAGGTACAAAAAGATATTTTATCTGGTTGCGATCGCGAAGAATTTAATACATACAAATCATATTCTTCAAACCAAAAACTATTTTTCTGGTATCAATTGGCAGCCGAAATGGAAAAAGGTTCTGTTGTGAAGTTTCCTAGCGACTATCAGTTAGGTTCTGAAGGTAAAGAATTACTAAACTCTTTGAAAACAATTGGTTTTGACCAGCAACTAACTTTTATGCGTGATGCCGTAGGCTATAGTTCTGATAGTAGTTTAAATTAAATTAAAAAGCTAATTTCACTTTGTAATTAATTAGTTTTTCTCCTTTAGGGATTTGGCATTGCCAAATCCCTATTGTTATTTATAAATGTAAATTATTAAATGTCCAAATGTGGAGAAACTAAATCGTGAACCAAGAACATCAGCCAATTAGATAGGCAGAATTATTGATAAAAATATTTAAAAGCTGAAAGCTACAAATAGTGACTAAAGTTTAAGTTCTTGTTGTCTTTTTTTTACTAAGCGATCTAGCTCGATTAACTTGTGTTCTTTAATACCAGCTTTTAATAAACTTTGTACTGTAGAACTCAAATATTCTGCCGACGAACCCAGCGCACCTGTGGCAGTAGCTAAAGATTCGACAATTTTTTTGGTAGATAAATTTTTTACATAAGCTGAATGCTCAGTATTAACTGTAAAAGCTAATACTTCTATTTGGCGATCACGTAGAATACTTAAAGAGCGATCGCCTTTTGTAGCAGTAATCCAAGTCGGTACATAAGAACCAATAACCATTTCCCTACGCCACAGCAGCAGTAATTCTGATTCTAATTTATCGTCAACAGCTAAACGGTAGGCAATTCCCTGACAGCGATCGCCTGGCTCTAAACCCAATACCAAACCAGGATTGGCAATTGTACCTCTACCAACAGGTGCTACAAGACAAAATTGTCTTTGCCAACCTTCAATTGTGACTACACGCTTTTCTAAATAATCGAATAAAGGATTCCAAATCAACGAACCATAGGCAAAAATCCACAATTCGTCAGTAGACTTTTGTTGTAACGTTGCTTTAATAGATGCTAATAATTCCTCATCGCTCCAAATTACCAGATCTAGTTCGGGATGTGCCAACAGTTGTTGTAAGAGTTTTGATTCTAGAGCTTGGCGATTTAAAACCATTCTATCGGTAATAAACTATAGCTATTTAGTTTAACAGTACTTGTTTAGATAGATTAAATATGAGTTATTTTCAGCTACAGTCGCAGTAATCTTAGCTACACAATCGAATTTTTGCATTTTTAGGTTTAGGCGTTGCTGAATCGGGGTATGACAGTAAAATATAGTTTTTGATTGCTTTGAAACCAAAAAAAAGATAGCCCGTAGACTACCCCTTAAATTATTGACTTAAAATCAAGCAAAATTAGATTTGAGGCACAAATCTTTCTTTGTCAGGTACTTCAGCATATTCAGAAACAATCTGCTTCAATTCTTCTCCATCAATAGTTTCTTTCTCGATAAGTAAATCAACTAGACGATCAATCACCTCACGGTTTTCTCTAACAATTTTACGCGCTAACTGATGACCACGTTCAGCGATTTGACGTACTTGAGCATCAATGCGAGATGCTACTTCTTCAGAGTATTCTGCACGGGAGGTTAAACCAGCACCCAGGAATACTTCATTACCTTGTTGTCCACCCAACGCCACGGGACCAAGATCGCTCATGCCATAAATGGTAACCATTTGTCTTGCCATTTCTGACACCTGCTGCAAGTCACCACCAGCACCAGTAGTTACTTCATCGTTACCAAAGATTTCTTCTTCGGCTGCACGACCACCCATAGCACCAGCAATTCTTGCCATTAGCTGTGAACGACTGATTAAGCCTTGTTCTTCATTCGGTGTAAACCAAGTCAAACCTTGAGCCTGTCCACGAGGGATTAAGGTTACTTTTTGCACTGGGTCGTGGTCTTTAACTAGAGTACCGACGATCGCATGACCAATTTCATGATAGGCAATTAATCGCTTGCTTTTACCATCGGTCAGAGGAGTACCTTCCATACCAGCGACAACGCGATCTACCGCATCATCAATTTCGAGGATGGTAACAGCTTCTTTGCGTCTTCTAGCAGTTAAGATGGCTGCTTCGTTAAGCAAGTTGGCAAGGTCTGCACCAGAGAAGCCAGGAGTACGACGAGCGATCGCATCTAAGGAAACTTCGGGAGCAATTTTTTTATTACGAGCGTGAACTTCTAAGATTTCTAGACGACCTTTAATATCGGGGTTGTCTACCATTACCTGACGGTCAAAACGACCAGGACGCATTAATGCCGAGTCCAAAACATCGGCACGGTTAGTAGCAGCGATAATAATAATTCCTGTATTACCCTCAAAACCGTCCATCTCCGTTAGCAGTTGGTTAAGAGTCTGTTCCCTCTCGTCGTTACCGCCACCAATGCCAGCACCCCGCTGACGGCCTACTGCATCAATCTCATCAATAAAGATAAGACACGGAGCGTTTTCTTTGGCTTTTTTAAATAGGTCACGCACACGAGATGCACCTACCCCGACAAACATTTCTACAAATTCAGAACCAGAGATGCTAAAGAAAGGAACAGAAGCTTCACCAGCGATCGCTTTTGCTAAAAGAGTTTTACCAGTTCCAGGAGGACCGATCAACAATACCCCTTTAGGAATTTTTGCCCCAACTGCGGTAAATCTTTCGGGCTGTTTTAAGAAAGTAACTACTTCTTGTAGCTCTTCTTTGGCTTCGTCAATACCCGCCACATCATCAAACATGATGCCTGTTTTAGCTTCCATTTGAAACTTAGCTTTGGATTTCCCAAAGTTCATTGCTTGTCCAGGACCACCTGGCATACTGTTGGAACGACGGAATAAGAAAAACAATGCTCCAATTAAGATTATTGGAAACAGAAGATTACCTAAAAGTCCCCAAACTGCACCTTCGTTACCAGTCGGATGATAATCGAAGTTAATATCTGCATCGCGCAACTTGGTAATAAGTTCAGGTGAGTTGGCTGGTAAATCGACTCTTAGCTTTTGGATGCGGTTGTCAAGTTCTGGGTCAATCGCATCGACAATTGCCGTTCTACCATTTTCGTATAGTTCTACCGAAGAAACCCGCCCTGAATTGAGATAGTCTAAGAATCGTCCATAGGTCATACGAGTGTTAGCAGTATTGCCATTTAAGCCACTGCTAGCAGTTGGTGCGGAAAAAGTTCCCTGCCAAAGGAAAAATCCGACTACCAATAAAGGTAATGTCCAAAGTAATACAATTCTCCACGAAAAATTCTTCATAAGTTAAGTAATGTTCTAAATTGAATATGTTTAAGATTATTTTTTGCTGTTCTAGGTCTTGACGCGCTATATGAGCATTCCTTTTTGCTAACATTAGCTACCTTTGGTGAACACTTAACCAGGTTTTGTCGGATTCTGCTTTAATAATGCAAAGCGTAAACATACTTTTTCTGTCAAGTTTCTTTTCTTTATATTACCTCTAGCTTAACTAAATTTAACGTAATTCTCATTTTTGATGCAAAAGTAGTCACACAATTACAAGTTTAAACGGACATTCTGCACTTTAGATGGCACTAATAAGGATTTAATTTAAGAGGTTAAAATCTTTCATAGTGCCTACACTAACATTAGTTTAGCTTAGACTGAAGGAGGGGCTAGAAAAGAAAAAATCAAGTCTTATCCAACAGCTA
Source organism: Chroococcales cyanobacterium (assembly GCA_038259125.1). Taxonomy (GTDB): domain Bacteria; phylum Cyanobacteriota; class Cyanobacteriia; order Cyanobacteriales; family Xenococcaceae; genus Waterburya. The sequence continues at coordinate 19,973 of JBBSPC010000009.1, forward strand.
CTGAAATCATTTTCGGGTTGAAGAGTGGTAGTTTAAAACTGAAATATGAAGCTTAAAAGCAAAATCTTGCTGGGCTATAGCCTATATTTAGCTCTAGTTGTCTTAGTTGGTGGTTGGGGTATAACTAATCTGCGTCGTTTGGGTAAAGCTAGCGAAGCAATTTTAAAAGAAAACTACCGCAGTATTTTGGCAGCCGAGAATACAATAGATGCAATTGAGTGACAAGACAGCGCAATTTTGTTATTTCTCTTGGAAAATAAAGATCGCGGTAGTCAACAGTTTCAGAGCAATCAAATTGAATTTTTGAAGTGGCTGGGACGTGCCGAAGGTAACGTTACTATTCCAGGAGAAGAGAAAATTATTGTCAACATCGAAGATGCTTATCAAAATTACCTGACGGCTTTTTTCCAGCTACAGCAGCAGAACAACCCAACTACCGAAGACTATTACAAAACCATACTGCCCATATTTGAACAAATACGCGATCGCTGTGTTGAACTGCGAGTTGTCAATCAAGAAACGATGGAAGCAGCCTCACAAAACGCTCAACAGATATCGAGCCAAGCGATTTGCTCAATGGCGATCGCTGGGGCTACCGCAGCAGGGATCGGCTTAGGATTTAGCTTATTATTAACCCGTCGCATCGTGCAACCACTTTCTGAAATGACTACCGCGACAGAAAAGATTGCTAGGGGTGAATACGATATTGCCCTTCAAGTCAAATCGAAAGATGAATTAGGGATGCTGGCGCAAGAAATAACTACCATAAGTCAAAAGCTGAAGGCATTCCGCGATCTCAACGTGGGAAAAGTAATTGTTGAAAAGTAGCGTAGTGAAGCAATTGTGCAAAGTATTGCTGACGGGATAATTGTGGTAGATAGCGAACTAAAAATTATTGCAATCAACCCTATGGCAGCCAATATTGCCAATGTTAAGTCGATATATATGTTAGCGATCGCGACGCGGGTATACCATTAGAATATCGGGCAAAATATTTGATAAATTCGTTCTGAAAATGCCTGGAATGAACGGTATGGAATTATTAGAATAGGCGATCGCTAAATATCCTGAAATTCGTATTGTTTTGATCTCCGCTCACGGCACGGTAGATAATGCAGTTAAAGATAACCTGGATCGAGCTACTAGTAATTCTAAGAATACCAGACCAAGCCTATAACATTTAACATCGTTCATTTATCATTTATCGATGAACAATTAACACCGAGGTGCGTGGCAAGTCTTGAGATAATGTACTATTTGGTTGATTTCAAGAAACTAAAAAATATCAGCTAGATCCACTATTAATCCTGGTAATATATCCTCCCCAGATAAACTACCAGGATTATTTAGCACCTCTTTGTCTTTACCAAGGCGATAAATTTCTACTTGTTTTTCATCGGGATTAATTAACCAGCCAAGTTTTACGCCACAACTGATATACTCTGCCATCTTCTGTTGAGTTGTGAGCAAGTTATCAGTAGGTGAAAGTAATTCAATCACAAAATCAGGATCGATTGGTGCGAAACCTTTTTTTAACTTGTCGCTCAGAGCATCCCAGCAATTAAGTTCGATCCAACTAGCATCGGGAGATCGCGTAGCACTATTAGATAACTTGAACCCCGTAGAAGAATCAAATACTACTCCTAATTTACTCCGACGATTCCACAGTTCAACTTGAAAAGCCAAACTCATATTAAATTTTCCGCTCTGGCTTCCTGTTGGCGACATGATAATTAGTTTTCCATGTTTATCGGTTTCAAATTTAAGATCGGGGTTTTCTCGACATAATTGTTCTAGGGCGCGATCGCTAATTGAATCTGTAAAAGCTTTTAAATCTAGAGTGTAAGTCATATCATTTAACATTAAGCATTTATCATCTATCAAAATATTATAAATTAGGAGTTGTCTTGAGTAACGATCGCTCTCTAGAATGCTTTTATAAAAGTTCTTCTACAAAATGGTTGCGATTAGGCTTGCGCCTAGCCTTCGGATCGCACGCAATATTATCTTTTGCTCAGATACAAATTCTTAGGATGCCTTAATTTCAAGCACTTTAAATTTATATGGCGGCATTAATCTCAGTTTTACTGGCAATTACTCTGTCTCTACTAATCACTCGTATTGCCACCGAAGCATTAACTCTAACTGGTTTATCGCGAACATCTGCTAGATTCCAAGCACGTTCGGCTTTCACGGGTACTGGGTTTGCTACGGCAGAATCGGAAGCCATCGTCAAACATCCCTTACGGCGACGTATCATCATGTGGCTGATGTTTTTAGGTAACGCGGGCTTTATTACCGTTATCTCTTCATTAGTTCTGACTTTTGTTTCTACTTCTTCTCCTGGAGATGGACTATCTCGTTTGTTTTACCTGTTGATTGGCATTACAGTTCTCTGGCTATTGGCTAGTAATCGCTCTTTTAACCGCATTTTGACTCGTTTGGTGAGAAAAGCTTTACGTCGCTGGACAGATTTAGATTTACAAGATTATGCTCGTCTTTTGCATCTCAAAGGAAAATATAAGGTGACAGAAATTGAAGTTGATGAAGATAATTGGTTGGCGAATAAGAAGTTGAAAGAGTTGCGGTTAGCAGATGAAGGAATTGCCGTTTTGGGAATTGAAAGACGCGATCGCATTTACATTGGCGCACCTTGTGGCAATACCTGTATTTATCCTGGGGATACGTTAATTGTATACGGACGCAAAGCAGCTTTAGTAGAGTTAGATGTCCGTTTTGAAGGTATAGAGGGAGAACAGGCACATCAAAAAGCAGTCGCAATTCAACAACAAATCGAGCAGCAACAAAATAATTATAATGCCCCGACTGCAAAACGAAAATAAAAAGGCGATCGCCTGGTTATATTTCCATTAGGACTATTAATAAATATTGGCTGAAATTAATGAATTACGACGTTGTTCTTTGTAGTCGTAGTCATCTTCATATTGGATTGTGCCAAATAATTCAGTGATTGTTAGTTGCTTATGCCGTTGAACGTATTCTTGTAAAGCTTCTCCTACTACTGCGCGTTTGGTGCGATGTCCACCGAGTTTGAATGCTTCTTGAATTAAGTTATTGTCAATTTCTAGATTAGTAGACATATACCGTTACATTAGCTTTGTGCCAACTTTTATACAATATAACAATAACACCAAAAATTTATCTGAATTGCGATCGCGCTTTAGCGCATAATCAAGAAAATCAACATCAGCAAAAATACTGCAACAGAGTCGTTAATTAGTTTAAACGACAAAAAGGCAAGAGAAGAAGCCAAGACTCTATCACGGACTCTTAAAGCAACCGTTATACACGGATAAGACAGCGACCCTACAACGCTTTCCGAAGCTGGTGCATATCAGGCTGATGTGGTTTTGTCCTTAACTACTCAAGACGAAGATAATTTGATTGCCTGTCAAATTGCTCAAAAAGAATACGGCGTACCTCGCACTATTGCCCTAGTTAACGATCCTGAAAATCAGCAAATCTTTGAAAAACTGGGTATTACCGTGGCATTTTCGGCTACTCAGATTATTGCCAGCTTAATCGAACAGCAAACAGCTACAGGAGATATTCAAAACCTACTTCCCATAGCAGAAGGCAAAGTCAACGTTACTGAAATTGCCTTGGAAGCGGATAATCCAGTAGTAGGTAAAACCATCAACGATGTACGCCTACCCGACGGTACTTTGATTGCCTGTATTCTACGACAGGGTGAGGTAATTGTTTTTAGTGGTGAGAATAGTTTACAGGCTTTAGATTGTTTGGTTGTTATTGGTCAACCAGAAAGTTATGGACAGTTGATGCGGTTGTTGTGTAGTGAATAGGTAGGGGCAAACGGTCGTTCGCCCCTACAAGTAGTGATTTATCGGATTTGCGATCGCTCTTAGCGAAAAAAAGATTAAATAGTTTTTCAATAATGGAGAGGAAAAAAATTGTTACTTGAACGAGAAAAAACCAATCGCTACAGTCGGTTTTTACGTCAGCGTTATCGAGCAATTATCGGCTATACGGGTTTTATTTGTGCGATCGCAGGATTAGTAATTCTTTCTCCTTTATTGGCACTAATTTTCTATCCTGAAGAAATACCTGGCTTGGGGTTTCGCCCTACCAGGATTGATTTTAACCATAGTTGGTGGCTTGTTATGGCGGTTTCTCGCACCGAAAAAGATAATAAGTCTTTCTTTGCCAGAAGGTTCGGTAATTGTATTTTTAGCTTGGTTAGTGGCGATCGCCGTTGGTACAGTTCCCTTTATGCTGATTCAAGGGCTTAATTTTACTCAAGCTGCCTTTAAATCTACAGCGGTTGGACGACTACGGGGCTGTCTGTAGTAGACGTTACTCAAGCTTCCCACTTAGTTTTACTTTACCGTAGCAATATTGTCCTAATGATTTTGGGAACGCTTATTTTTTTGACTAACTACTTCTTGTTGCGGGGTAAGTTTAAGCGTGTATTTCGTAATGGCGAAAATTTAAAAAATCGCGCCCACTAAATTATTTAGTAGACGCGATGTACTATGATTAATGTTTACAATTGTTAACTTGAAGCTTAAAGCAATATGTTAGTAGGTTTCAACGTGCCAGCGGTGTTCTTTTTTCATCGCTTTGCGATATTCATCCCAGTTAACGCCATTTTTCTCGGCGGCTGCGCTGAGTGCTTCATCAATACCACCTTCCATGCCTTTTAGACCACAAATATAGGTATGAGTCTTAGGATTTTGGATTAGTTCCCAAAGTTCGTCAGCGTGTTCAGCAATTCTATGCTGAATATACATTCTTCCACCTTCTGAATTCTTTTGTTCACGACTAATGGCATAGTCCATGCGGAAGTTGTCAGAATGTTTCTCAACCATTTCTTCTAACTGTTCTTTATAGAGAATGTTCTCAGTTTTAGGAATCCCAAAGAACAACCAGGCTTTACCCTTGTAGTTATAGTCAGGGTTTTTATCTCCTTCTAGGAACATTCGCCATAGATAGGCACGAAAAGGAGCAATACCTGTACCTGTGGCGATCATAATTACATTGGCATCTTCATCATCTGGAAGCAGCATTTCTTTACCGACAGGACCAGTGATAGCTACATCATCACCAGGCTTCAGATTACACAAGAAGCTGGAACAAGTTCCTTCAACTTGTTCTCCTGTTTCAGGATCTTTGTATTCTAATTTACGTACACACAAAGACACAGTTTTGCCGTCTAGGTTATCTCCATGACGAGTCGATGCGATCGAGTATAGTCTTAACTTGTTAGGCTTACCTTTATCATCCTCACCTGGAGGAATGATCCCAATACTTTGACCTTCGACATAGTACAAGTCTCCACCAGAAAGATCAAATGTCATGTGGCGACAAGTACCAATACCGCCTTCATCTACTAAGTCATAGATATCAGTACATTTACCGACATATGGTTCTTTAGGACGGTAAATATTAACGGGAACTTTTTTCTTCTCTGCTTTTTTTGGTTGTGCTTGAGTCATAGGTTTTTTATCCTTGGATGCGGCTTCAGCTTTTTTTTGGGTTGCAGGTTGGCTAGTCTGTGCTGGCACATCACTACCAACTGGCTTAATACTGATTACTCTTCCACCCAAACTGTTGATACGTCGCATCTCTTGATTCATTCGACTGTAGGGAACAGTAATGGACACAGTACCGCTACTGCGAATGGGAACATTTGTATCACTACCGTTTTGAGATAGACCTTCTACCTCATAAATAAATAAACGGTTTTTGTACTGTGAATTGCTGCTAGAAAAAGCTGCACTGGAGTTATACATTACGCTGACTTTTTTCTCCCAATTTAAATTTAAACTATTAAATACCTTACACAACTGAATTCGTCTTCTTACTCTTGATTGTGATGAGCAGGAAATCTAAAAGCAGTAGTTTAGAATGTTTGTATTGTATCAATAGAGTGTCGTTGAGAGACTATATATTCATTACATGAGTCAGCAAAATTTTGGGTGAAAATAGTATTAGAGATTAATCCTTAGATATAATGTATATTCTTGACTAAATAAAAATCTGTAGTTTTCAATTCATTTTAATTTTTTTTTAAGCTTGCAAATTTAAAAAAGAGCTTCTAATTTGATGTTTGTGGCAGTCAGCTTAAGGCTATTTTCTCTTGTAGAGGTGGTTAGGTTCTGGTAAGATCCTTCAATGTTAGTAGTTAGCATTTAATACTAAATTAACTGACTAAGGATCGAGCTTATCCAAAGTAGCTTTCTCTTTTATTGATGAAAGCTACTTTAAGATAAATCACTAGAATAAAATTATTATGTTTATTACGTGTCCAACACCACGTCAGAAAATTAAGCTCTAGTTTTCTTTCTGGGTAAGAATTGCAGGTAGACATGATTCTGTGTCTCAACTCCTTAGGCTTGCTTAATAATCATGAATTAAATATCTAGTTTTGTAGAAGAGGAATTTTATGACCGCCGATTTTGACCGAGTGGTGCTTATCGGAGTTGCAGGCGACTCTGGATGTGGCAAATCAACATTTTTGCGCCGTTTAACTGACTTGTTTGGCGAAGAATTTATGACCGTGATTTGTCTTGACGACTATCATAGTCTAGATCGTAAGGGCAGAAGAGCAGCAGGTGTTACAGCTTTAAACCCCAAAGCTAATAATTTTGACCTGATGTATGAGCAAGTTAAAGCTCTCAAAGAAGGTAAGGCGATCGATAAACCAATTTATAATCATGAAACTGGCGAACTCGATCCCCCTGAAAAAATTGAACCCAATAAAGTAGTTGTAATTGAAGGACTACATCCTTTATATGATGAAAGAGTACGCGAACTGGTAGATTTTGGCGTTTATCTTGATATTAGCGACGAAGTCAAAATCCAGTGGAAAATCCAGCGTGATATGGCTGAACGTGGTCATACTTACGAAGATATTTTGGCTTCAATCAAGGCTCGTGAACCTGATTTTAAAGCCTACATCGAAGTACAAAGAGAATATGCTGATGTTGTAATTCAAGTGTTGCCAACTCAGCTAGTACAAGATAAAGAAAGCGATTTGCTTAAAGTTCGTTTAATTCAGAAAGAAGGCGTAGAGAACTTTAACACTGTCTATCTATTTGACGAAGGTTCAACTATTGACTGGCGACCTTGTGGACGGAAGCTTACTTGTGCCTATCCTGGTATTAAAATGTACTATGGACCCGATAGCTTCTACAACAACGAAGTTTCTATTTTAGAAGTTGATGGTCAATTCGGTAATCTCGAAGAAATGATCTACATTGAAAGCCACCTCAGCAATACTAGTACTGGTCATTATGGTGAAATGACTGAACTGTTGCTAAAGCATAAAGATTATCCTGGTTCTAATAATGGAACTGGTTTATTCCAAGTATTAGTTGGTTTAAAAATGCGCGAAACTTACGAAAGGCTTACAGCTAAAACAACTGAAACAGCCAACGTCTAAATTTTGTAGCTAAATTTAATAATTATCTTAAAGTCGCGGGATATTTTGACGAAGTATTCGCGGCTTTTTGCTTGCTGTTTTGACGTGGGTAATTTAGAGTACTAAACCGAAAGCAATTTGGAAGAATCAGAGTACTGATTCAGTACCCGTTTTGATTGGTTCGATGGTTATTGCCCCCTGCATTACCGCCCTTAGGTTTGGTTTCTTTGGCTTTAGTAACAACGATCGCTGTTGCGGGTATTGCTTTCCTGTCCAAAAATCCTTTAATGGGTTTTGGCGGACTATTTTTGTTGGCAATTAACGTGGGATTTATTGTTATTTCAGGAGTTCTCACAGTAATTTTTATACGGACTGAACAGCGCGAATAATATTTTGTTGATAGTGAACTTCTCTTGATATTAAGTTAAAAACACAGAGCGATCGCTTTTTGCGTTCTTGAGAGTATTTCTTCGCCAGACCCAATGGACTGATATAACTTAGACTTAACTGGGGTGCTAGGATTCGAACCTAGGAATGTCGATACCAAAAACCGATGCCTTACCGCTTGGCGACACCCCAACGTTTTACAACAGAAACAGTATAACAACTTTATCCCTGAGCTTGTCAAGTAATTTAGCAGAAAAACTTCAATTAATTTTAAGAAATATACTTCTGAATTTCTTTAACGGCTTGCCGTAATCCAAAATTATGAACTAAACCGACGTATCCAGCATAAAGACACTCTTCTCGATTATTGCCAATGTAGACATGATTTATGCCTAATATATTCTTCCAGGTGTGCAAGGTAATGCCGTCACTAAGGTCAGCGACAATTTGCGATCGCCTAAAGTTATGGTAAGCTGTATCAGTCATACCAGGTACAGAGCGTAAACGTTGAATAAACTGGCTAGCTTTGTCTTTCGGGGATAATCCCAGCCGAGGATTTTTCCAAAATTCTTGAATTACAGAAATCATATCAGGATGATATCTCATGGCATCGTGCTGAACACCAAATATCAGCAGCCAGTTAGCATAAGCAAATTTGGTGTTTTCTACCGTCACTAAACCATCGCTGCCCAAATTAATATCGCTAGCAACCGAAAGTGTGGGAATTTGTTGAGCAATTCTTTCAGCCAGATCGCGACGATTTTTCCCTAAATCCTTAGCTGTACCAATGCCAATACCTAAAGGATCGATGATGCGAGCTAGATTTGAGCCACCAACGGGAGAACCTAATAAGATCAGGGAATGAACTTTATGCCACCATTGAGGATTGCGATTTAGCACTTCTAACCATAATAACCCTCCCATAGAATGTCCCATAATTTTGATGGGAACATTTGGATAATTACTAATTACCTGAGTAGCAATTTGCTCTAATCTTTTAATTAAAGGCTCAATTCTAATAAAAGTTTTAATTAATCCCAAGCTAGGCGCAATAATTAATGTAGAAGAATTAGCTGTTGCTATCTGCGCTAATTTACCAATTGCTTTGCCCGTATCTGCCCAGCCATGTTGAGCAAATAGTAAAAACTGGGGATAATTACCTACGGTCATAAAAGTCGTAAACCTGATTATCCTTACTAAGATATAGAAATATTTTAACTCTAAAAAAACAAGTTATTGACTTAAAATCTAAACAGTCAAAATATCTTTCTCTTTAACAGCTAGCAAATCATCAATTTTCTGATTAAAGTCGTCTGTAATGCTTTGAATTTCATCCTGCAAATCTCTAGACTCATCCTCAGAAATATCGCTGTTTTTTTCCTGTTTACGCACTTCGTCGATCGCATCACGGCGAATATTGCGAATTCCCACCTTACCTTCTTCAGCTAACTTGCTTGCTGTTTTAACTAGTTCTTGACGACGCTCTTTGGTTAAAGGAGGAATATTAAGCCTAATCAAATTTCCATCGTTATTGGGAGTTAAGCCAATATCAGAAAGAGAAATTGCTTTTTCAATCTGTCCCATACTGCCTTTATCGTAAGGCTGAATCATGATTGTTGTAGCGTCGGGAGTACTTAAGTTAGCCAGAGATTTTAAGGGAGTCTCTGCGCCATAATAGTCCACCATAACGCGGTCTAGTAAAGAAGCACTTGCCCTTCCTGTACGAATAGTGTTAAAAGACCTTTGAGTTGCCTCAATTGTCTTTTGCATACGTTCCTTCATTTCAGATAACTTCACAGTTTCCTCCTACAATAGTGCCAACAGATTCTCCTTTAGTCGCACGCATAATATTACCATTAACAGAAAGATCGAATACTAATATAGGAATATCATTTTCTTTACACAAAGCGATCGCCGTGCTGTCCATTACTTTTAATTCATTGGTTAATACATGATTGTAGGTCAAACTTTGATAGCGATGAGCCTGGGGATTCTTTTTGGGGTCAGAATCATAAATTCCATCTACTTTAGTGGCTTTGAAAATAATTTCTGCATCAATTTCTGCTGCTCTTAAAGCAGCAGTGGTATCAGTCGTAAAGAAAGGATTTCCTGAACCTGCACCAAAGATAACTACTCGCCCTTTTTCTAAGTGACGAATTGCTCGACGACGAATATAAGGTTCAGCGACTTCCTGCATCGAAATAGCAGTTTGTAGTCGATTGGCAATACCAATTCTCTCTAAGGCATCTTGCAAAGTCATGGCATTCATGACAGTGGCAATCATGCCAATATAATCAGCCGTAGCCCGATCCATTCCCGCAGCAGAAGCCTTCATACCCCGAAAAATATTCCCTCCGCCAACAACGATAGCAACCTGGACACCGCTTCTAGCGATGTCGGCAACTTCTTGAGCGATCTCGGCGACTACTGTGGGATCAATGCCGTAGCCTAAGTTGCCCATCAGGGCTTCGCCGCTAAGTTTTAATAAAACTCTCTGGTAACTCATTCCCAAAAAAAGTAAACCCCGATCTTTCTTGTTATTTGTCTCCCCATAACATACCAGCTTTCTGTCTGGTTTGGTCTGTTAAAACTTACTGATAAAGTCAAGACTTTCTGGAACTTATAGATATAAATAGATACAAAATTAATTAACAGCTAATCAAGTTTTCAGCTTATTTTCAGCAAGTCTTGAGCAATTTAACTATAGAGTTAAAGTAGAGGCAATATTCTCTCTCAAAAGTTATGAAAATCAAAGATTTGAGAATCATTATCCTCCTTTTGATTGGAGTGTTATTAGTTGCTGCACCAGCCCAAGCACAAGAAGCAGCCAATAGCGGGGGCTTAAATCCTCAAGAACTGTTACGTAATGCCCTGCAATGGGTTAATGATTTAGGCGCGATCGCGCCTATTGCCTTCATATTAATTTATATTGTGGCTACGGTGGCTTTTCTGCCTGGTTCAGTTCTGACTCTTGGTGCAGGGGTACTATTTGGGATTATTCAAGGTTCAATCTACGTTTTCTTTGGGGCAACTGTTGGGGCAGCCCTAGCTTTTCTAGTGGGTCGTTATCTAGCAAGAGGCTGGATTTCTAAAAAAATTGCTGGTAATCAAAAATTTAAGGCGATCGATCGGGCTGTGGGCAAAGAAGGACTAAAAATTGTGCTTTTGACCCGATTATCACCTGTTTTTCCGTTTAATCTCTTAAATTATGGACTAGGCGTGACGGGAGTATCTTCAAAAGATTACGTTGTCGGTTCAATAGGTATGATTCCAGGCACAATTATGTACGTATATATTGGTTCTCTGGCTGGAAGTATTGCCACAATTGGTGGAGAAACACAACCTGATGCTAATCCTATTGCTCGATGGGCTATTCGCATTATTGGCTTTATTGCCACAGTAGCAGTCACTCTCTACGTTACCAGGATTGCTCGTAAAGCTTTGGATGAGTCGATTGATACGGTTGATGCTGGTGAACAACAAGTTTAAGCCAAAAGTCAAAAGTCAAAAGGGCTTTTCCTAAAGGATACATTTTCGGATAAGTCGCATCTAGAAGCTAATCATTTGGGAAAGCCTTTCTATCGCCGTCACCGCTTCGCATATAGCCGCATACAGTCCCCATGGAATCAGCAATTTAAAAACTTGTAATTTATAGGCAATCAACAGCTAATGGCTAAAAACTAAAAACTAAAGACAAATTAATTCACATTGAGCGTAATTAATATGAACAAGCAAGATCATGCAGTGACAATTTCTCCCATGGACGAATATAACCAGCAGTTGCTGGCTAACGTTCATCCCCCAGACTGGGCAAATCCTAAACCCGTAGATTGTTATGATTTGGTTGTGATTGGTGCAGGTACAGCAGGACTAGTTACTGCCAAAGGCGCAGCAGGATTAGATATTGGTTTGAAAGTCGCCATGATTGAAAAAAACCTCATGGGCGGGGATTGTTTAAATGTAGGCTGTGTCCCTTCAAAGTGCCTAATTCGTTCTTCCCGCGTAGTCGCAAATATGAAAAACTCTTTACCTTATGGAGTTAAACCTCCAGAAAATATTGAGGTCGATTTTCCTGCGGTAATGGCAAGGATGCGTCAGGTAAGAACTAAGATTAGTCCAGTAGATTCGGCTGTGGCAGCAAAAAAAGCAGGAGTTGATGTTTTTTTTGGCGAAGCAAGTTTTAGGAATGAGAATACTATTATTGTCAACGGGCAAACCCTTAAGTTTAAAAAGGCGGTAATTGCGACTGGGGCGAGGGCAGTAAGACCTAAGATTGAAGGGATAGAAGAAGTCGGATATTTGACTAATGAAAATGTTTTTTCGCTTACAGCATTACCCAAAAGACTAGCGGTAATTGGCGGAGGTCCAATTGGTTGCGAATTGGCTCAGACTTTTCATCGTTTGGGTAGTGAAGTCATTTTATTTCATAAGGGTTCTCATTTACTCGATAAAGAAGATTTAGACGCAGCAGAGATAATACAACAGGCATTTGTCAAAGAAGGTATACGCTTAGGTTTAAACTGCCAGCTACAGGGAGTCAAGCAAAGTGCAGAAGGTAAAGTGATTAGCTTTAAAGGTAATGATGGGCAAGAATCAATTGTAGTCGATGAAATTTTGGCTGGTGCAGGTAGACAACCTAATGTGGAAAGTCTGCATTTAGAGGCAGTGGGAGTAGAATACGATCTCCAAGAAGGAGTAAAGGTAAATGACAATTTACAAACTACCAACTCCAAAATTTATGCTGCGGGGGATATTTGCATGAATTGGAAATTCACTCATGCTGCTGATGCTGCTGCACGAATTGTCATTAAAAATACGTTATTTTCTCCCTTTGGTTTGGGTAGATCGAAGCTCAGTGATCTAGTTATGCCTTGGGTAACTTATACCGATCCTGAAATTGCTCATGTTGGAATGTATGAATCAGAGGCACAGGCAAGAGGAATTGACTGCAACACTATTAAAATTAATTTTGATGAAGTTGATCGCGCCTTGGCAGATGGAGAAACAGAGGGCTTTGTTAAAATTCTCCATAAAAAAGGTTCAGACGAAATTTTAGGAGCAACCATAGTTGCCCCTCACGGTGGAGAAATGATTAGTGAAATTACCACGGCGATGATCGGCAAAATGGGTTTGAGTAAGCTGGCTACAGTTATTCACCCTTATCCTACTCAAGCAAGTGCCATTAAACAAGCTGCTGATACTTATCGTCGAACTTTATTAACAGAAGGAACTAAAAAGTTATTAAGCTTTTTGAGCAAATTGTCTTGACCAACGCTCAAAGATTAGTTACTTATTAGTGTGCATTGAGAACAAATTTTAATTTGAATATGTTTTTGTATGCCCATGAGCAAAAATGACCAGATAAATATAGATATAGAGCATGATCTATATCTTGAGGAGAAACCTTTAGTCGATCTGCGTACCTATGACCTTTCTAACTTTAAGCGGGGTAGATCGACTTGGGTAGTAATACTGTGGTGGCTAGTGCAGGCGATCGCTTTTCCTCTAAGTCTTCATAATTTAAACAATTTTCGCTGCTTTTTATTGCGTCTTTTTGGGGCAAAAATAGGCAAAGGTGTAGTAATTCGCCCTACCGCTCGTTTTACTTATCCTTGGAAAGTAGAAATCGGTGATTATAGTTGGGTTGGGGATGACGTTGTGTTTTACAGCGTAGATCGGATTCTAGTTGGCTCTCACTGTGTCATTTCCCAAAAATCTTATCTTTGCACTGGTAGCCACGATATCAAAGATAGCTCATTTACTCTAATTACCGCACCCATCATAATTGGTAATGGTGTTTGGGTAGCTACCGATTGTTTTATTGCTGCGGGCATAAATATCGGCTCAAATAGCGTTATTGGAGCCAGAAGCAGCGTCATGAAGAGCATTCCTGCTAGAAAAGTTGCTTGGGGAAGTCCCTGTATTGCTCATTATTCTAGAACAATTACTTAGAAAAGTAGAAGCTATCTACTATCTAATCCAACAGTTAAGTAATCTACTTGAATAGGATTTAGATATAAATACCCTTGAGTAAAATCAGGTTTCAAAGTTATACCTAATATTAAGCTCCTAGTTATGATAACAAACACCGAACGCAACTAATGAAATATGTAGACCTGCAACGAAGGCTAAAACAATATCAAATTGCAGGAATAGTAAGAGTTAAGTTAAATGCTTCTTTAGCAATTTTAGAAGCAGAATATCAACGCTGCTTAAAGTTAGGGCTATCACAAACTGATTTAGAACGATTGACTTCTATCCGAGAAAGTAAAAACTTAGAGCTTATTTCGCCCTTAGATATTTATGCTTGTCCAGAAAATTTTGCACTAAAAATTATCAAAGTCAAAACTTACACTTTGGGAGAAGTTCAACATCTTCAAGAACTTAAACTATCTTTTCCTATTTTTAAAAACAAACAGTATGATTTTAGAACCAAAAATTCCTGGGCAAAATGCGTTTATTTTATTGATAATTTAACCAAAAATTCGCAAGAATTTAGTAAGTTTCAGCAAGACTTGGAAACCTTTACTACTTCAATTAGAGAACAAAAATATCATCAATTAACTGGAGAAAGTGCCGTTGAAGAGGCTTATGATGATTTAGCTAATTATATTAGTTGGTGGAAAGGCGCACAGTGGGAATATACTTTAGCTACAAAAGCTTCTACTCTTGATTTGTTAAAAAGAGCATGGCTAGAACAATATTTAGCTCAACACAACTTAAGTAAAATATTGAGATGTAGTTCAATTGATTAAATTTTGAAATAAGCAAGTTATCTTTGATATATTTGGCGAAAAACAATTAATTATTGGATTTGGCAATGTAACTTTAAAAATTAAACTTTTGAAATATCAATCCACGTATAAGAAGCAATTATTATGATCGTAACTGAGTATAGAGGTAGTCTACAAGAAATTGTCAAAAGCTGGAAAGATTAAATTATTTGTTTTTCTCCTCAAGGAGAAGGTTATGGAGCTTATTTTGTTGATTCAAAAAGTAGCGAGACAGTTAATTATATTCGAGCAAACTGTGATGAGTTGCGTCATTTGGCAACCAACTATGATTCATTATTAATTAAAATTAAAAGCAAATATTATGGTTATTTAAAAGAAGCAGTATTAAATACAATTAAGTATGAAGCAACCCGAAGAGCATTTAAAAAACAGCATGAATGGATTCAAAATAGCTACAAATTATTAATTGAAAAGCAACAGCTAAGTGCAGAACAACAAGAATCCCAAATCAAACAATTAAAGCTAATTATTAGAGAGCAAAAGCAAGAAGTCTCAGCTATTAAAAGCGAATGTCGCGATCGCTTGGCAGCAATGCAAACAGAAACTTTACTCCAGCAAAAAGAGGCAGAAATAGAACAGAAAAATAGTGAGATAGCTAGGTTGAGCCAACAGTTACTCAATTGCGATCGCGAAATTAATCATCTACAATCTGAATTAAATAAAGGTCTTCGCGAATTAAAATTAAAATATCGCTGGCTGATTGCCCAATTTATTCAAGAGCGTGTTGACAAGCAACAAAGCGATCGTCAAAATAAGAGTTTACAAACTTGTCAGAACTTGTTTAAAAAAGCTCAAAAAAAGCTTAATTATCTCCAGTGTGAAAACAAGTTACTAAGACAAGAAAATGTTTATCTGCGTAATAATACTAAAATGTTGCGGGTCTAACTAGGTAAGAGTTAAAGAAACTCTTACCTCTTGCTTCTTACTTAAAAATAGCTGGCTTGCGATCGGAATTATTAGGACGAGCAGGCACAGCAGATCTACTTTTAGTTAGTCGCTGTCCTGTACCACCATCAGCAGGATCGAGGAACGGCTTAAGATTAATATTTTTGGGTGAACGACGGTTGCCATTATTTCCAGAATTACCACCAATGACCTTACCCACTTCATCTAAAATATTTCCCCCAGATTGATTATCACCAAAGGTATAAACACCTTGAGTTTGTTGACCATCATCAGCAACTAATAAGTTGTCAAAAATCAGATCGCGAGTCAACTTAGGATCTTGTCCAGGGGGAACAGTCAAAATTAAACGGCAGTCAGTCGGATCTACTTGAGTTGTCACACAGATAGTATCGTAGCCGTTTTCAACGCCAGTAGACAACTCTAGCAGTCCATCTTGACGATAGGTTTCAAAACGGCTAGTAATAGCGTCACAACGTTTTTTGGGAGTCCAACCACCACCTAATTCACTAGGAATTGCCCAAGGATATGCCTGGTTGGGTTGGCTTTCAGGGGAGTACATTACTGTATATTCACCATTAACCAATTGGCAGGTAAATCTAGTATTAGCACTGCTGGTAGAAGTAGAAGATGAAGGAACAGAACTAGACCTGTTAGGTTGGTTGATTATTACTTCTGGGGGTTCTTTAGTTTGGCTGATAGCCTGATGTAACTGCTGAATGCTATTGAAGTCTAGGGTTTTTATAGGTACGGCATTGGCATTGCTGGCACTACTCCAAAAAACTAATGCCAAGCTAGGAATGCTAGCCCAAGAAACCAATAATTTCAAATGCTTGTTTAAAGAGTTCATAGATTGTAGTGACACTGTATTTAGTTCCTGAAATTCTACAAGATTAATGATTTAAAATACCCATAGCGCAAAATGAATCTTGATATAAATTTTATTTTTGATTTTGCGCTTTAATAGTCTTGACGATCAATAGATGCAAATGTTTCTGAGAAACTGCACAATTATCTATTTACTGATATTACGCATTTGGTTAGTTTGCCAAGATTGGGAAATGGGTAAATTGGATATATAGAAACAGTTAAAGAAAAAATATTGATAAATTTGATCGCATTACCTTAATTTTGGGGAACTATAAGATTGAGATTAGCTTAATTTAATTTCAGATCGCAGCATAGGTTTTTTATCACTATTTGATGAGAAGCAGCTACACCTAAATATTTACTAAAAAATCCTTGTTTCAACCGTAATTAATGTTGAGCAGCATTTTGTTAGTAAACTGCGATTACTTTATACGAGGAAGTTTATAATGACGACTGCCAAAACTGGAGCTAGTCATACTCGGACTCATATTCAACACTTTACAGCTACTAAACAAATTGAACTTTTTGAGTCTCTCAAAGAATCTCGGTTTAGTGGTCAGTTAGTCATCTCCGATACTCAAAATCGTACCTGGGTATTTTATCTATATTTGGGGCGTATTGTATACGCTAGCGGAGGGATACACCCCGTTAGAAGATGGAGAAGACACGTTGTTGCTTATTGTCCAGAAAGATTAGCTCATGTCGAAGAAATTCAGTTAGCTCTAGCTAATATTGCCCAAGAAGAATCTAGAATCTCTTGGGAATATCAGCTTTTATCAGTTTGGATCGATCAAAACAAAATCAGTCGCGATCAGGCTACAAAAGCAATTATGGCTACGGTAATTGAAATTTTGTTTGATGTGACCCAAGCAATGGATGTGACTTGTGAATCAATCAAAGACAACTTGCTAACCACTAGGTTAATTTTGATCGATGCCGAACAAGTTATCAAAGAAGCAAACAAGCTATATTCAGCTTGGCAGGATGCTAAAATAGCAGACCGCTCTCCTGATATGGCTCCTGTGATTCGTCAGCCAGAAGCTTTACAGAAAAGAACTTCTGCCCAAGTTTATCAAAATCTAATTCAACTGTTAGATGGTCAACAAAGTCTGCGGGATCTAAGTGTGCGGATGAAGCGAGACGTAGTTACCGTAACGCGCTCTTTACTACCATATATTCAGCTAGGTCTAGTACAGCTAGGTGAAATTGGCGATATTGCACCTCCTGTATCTGCGCCAGTTGCCCAACAACTATTTAAAACAAAAACTCCTCGTCGTGTAACCATTGCCTGTATTGATGACAGTCCAGTTATCTGTCAAACAATGGAGAGCATTATCACCGAAGCTGGATACCAATTTGTACAGGAAATGGATGGCTTAAGAGCGATCGCCGTTTTACTTAGTCGTAAACCAGATTTAATTTTTTTAGATCTAGTCATGCCGAATACTAACGGCTATGAAATTTGTTCCCAGCTACGTAAACTGTCTTTTTTTAAAAACACTCCCATCGTTATTCTTACGGGTAATGATGGCATTGTCGATCGAGTTAGAGCCAAAATGGTAGGCTCGACGGATTTTTTGGCTAAACCTGCTCAACCAGAACAGGTTTTAGAAACTATTAATAAATATGTAGTCCAGAAGAAAAATTAATCGAACAATATTTCTTTACCAAGAAACTTGCTGTGTGGCAAGAGAAGATATTAAGCAGTTTTTACTTATCGTTAATTTGATTCTATTAAAGGGAACTATATATATTGTTCACAAAAAATTTAATATTTTTAATTTTAAAGCATGAAAAAACAAATGCTCAAAATTCAGCACAATTATCAATAACTGAGAATAACAATTATTATGGGATATACATTGATTGTTGATGACTCTGCTACGGAGAGATCAATTATTACAGGGTGTTTAAAAGAAGTTGGAATTAATATATCCGTTGCTTTGAGTGGAGAAGAAGCATTAGAAAAAATTGAGCAGAATTATCCTGATTTAATTGTCTTAGATATCGTTTTACCAGGACGTAGCGGTTTTGAGATTTGTCGCCAACTCAAAACCTCAGAAAACACCAGTAAAATACCGATTATTCTTTGTTCTACTAAGGGTACAGAAATGGATAAATTCTGGGGCAAAAAGCAGGGTGCTGATGCTTATATTCCTAAACCAATAGATCAAGAAGAATTAATTCGTACAGTGAAAAATCTTATTTTTTAGAAGCGTTTTTACCGAGAAAAACTAAGATAAAAAAATTATTAAATAATTTACAGTTGTGTCTGATTTATTTTCTAGAGTCAGCTTATCAAATTCTCCTAAGCAGCTTGCAAGCAAAACCAGAGAAGAGCAATTTTTAAGATTTTGTCTTCATTCAGATACTAAAGTAATGCTTCCCATTAGGCAGATTACAGAAGTTTTGAAAATTCAGTTTGGTCAAATTGTACCAATTCCCCATCTGCCAGCCTGGGTTATAGGTGTTTATAATTGGCGAGGAGATATTCTTTGGATGGTAAATTTAGGACACTTAATTGGTCTTGAGTCTGAGTATCAACAAGAATCAAATCTTTCTAATCATCCAGTAATTGTTCTATCTTCTAACAAAGAAAAAACTAAAATTGATAGCGAAAATAATATTCATCTTGGATTACTTATTGACTCTGTAGAAGATATAGAAATGTGTGATGTTGAGGCGATTCAATCAGCCTCAAATTCTAACATAACAAGGCAAATTCAACCTTTTTTACAAGGATATTGGCTAAGACTCGAAGGAGACATAGTCTTAGTTTTAAATGGGGAAGCAATTATTACAGCGATGCCCCGAAATATATCTAATACTAATATTGATAATAAATAAAAATCTGGAATTTTGTTGAGCTTATTTAAAACTTTTATTTTTTTTATCTGGATACAGGTTTACTTACTAATAATTTTAGTTTTTATGAATAATTCGACTCAATTAAAACATCAAGAACATAATCAATTGCTAATAAATTCTGGTTGGTTGCGCCGACTTTATCACTTACCAATTAATCGCAAAACCGAATTAATTCCTTGGTTTAGCTTTGGAGGATTAATTATAGTTGTAGGTATAGGGGGATTGTGTTTCAATAAAACTTTAAAGAGCCAATTAATAGAGCAGGTAGGAGCAAACTTAGCTATAAAAAATCAAGTACTTGAAATTATTCTACCTGATGAGACTGCTGAGAATAAATTACCGCCCTTAGAAAAAACGGTAACTGCTTTCACAAGGCAAGATGGTTATAGTGCAGTTTATTTGCGTCAGCCGAGCGGAAATTTTACTTTATCTGCATCCTCTAGTACTACTATTAATGATCGAGAAATTCTTGATTTAGCGATCGCCAAGAATGGCAAAATAGTTAATCAAATACAGACAATCGAAGGCAATAAGTACGTCTTGGCAGCAAAAACGATCGCCGATAACGCGGGGCAACCTTTAGGAGTTTTAGTCTCAGGTAGTTCCCTAAGCTCAATTAATGGCGTACTCAAAAGTATCCTGCTGGCACAGTCAATTTTAGCAATTGTTATTTTAATGGTAATCATCGCCTTGAGTAAAATTTTGGAAAAAGCGATCGCCGAGCCGATTCAAAATTTACAAAGAGTAGCTCAAGAGTTCTCTGATGGCAATTTTACAGTTCGGGCTGTGGTTGATTCAACTGATGAAGTGGGCTTATTAGGCAGCACCTTTAATCTTTTGGCAGATTCGATTGAAATTAATGAAGCCCGCCTCAAGCAAGATGCAGAACGTTCTAGTTTACTTAGAGAAATTGCCTTGGATATTTCCCAAGCCGATGATGTCTCAGGTGTTCTCCAGGTTACGGTAGAAAGCAGTAAAAGAGTTCTTAAAGCCGATCGAGTTATTTATCATCGTTTTGATGCCCAGTGGCAGAGCAAGATAATAGCAGAAGCAGTAGATGAAAAGTACCCTATAGCTCTAAATGCGGAGATTAACGATCCTTGTTTTGCCGAAGGCTACGCCGAAAAATATCAGCAGGGAGAAGTAAAGGCGATCGCCAATATCTATCAAGCAGATTTAAATGAGTGTCACCTCAAGATGTTAGAACCTTTTGCTGTGATTGCTAGTTTAGTTACTCCTGTTGTGATTGACAACAGATTAGCTGGTTTACTAATTGCTCATCAATGCGATCAGCCTAGAGCTTGGCAGCAAGATGAAATTACTCTGCTAACCCAGATCGCATCTCAGGTAGGGAATACTCTAGAAAAAGTAGAACTATTAGAAAAGCAGAAGCTAGCCGAGCAAAAAGAAAGAGCCGCAAGGGAAACTCTGCAACGTCGAGCCTTTGAGCTATTAATGGAGGTAGATCCCGTTAGTCAGGGGGATTTAACCGTGCAAGTAAAAGTACAAGAAGATGAAATTGGCACAATTGGGGACTCTTATAACGCGACGATTGAAAGTCTGAGAAAGCTAGTGGCACAGGTACAAACTGCTGCTATCCAAGTAGCAACTACAACTAGCGACAAAGATATCTCGATTCAAGAACTTTCTACAGACGCATCAGTACAAACCCAAGAAATTAATGCAGCTTTAAAACGGATTCAGATGATTACCGATTCAATCCAGGCTGTAGCTAGTAACGCTAAAGCAGCAGAAGCAGCAGTATTCAAAGCCTCCCAGACGGTAAAAGCTGGGGATGATGCCATGAATCAGACAGTAATAGGTTTCCAACAAATTAGAGATACCGTTGCCGAAACTGCCAAAAAAGTAAAACGGTTAGGAGAATCATCCCAGAAAATTTCTAAGGTGGTCAACGTAATTAGTAATTTTGCCGATCAAACTAACCTGTTGGCTTTAAATGCTTCGATTGAGGCTGCCCACGCAGGGGAAGAAGGACGAGGCTTTGCAGTAGTTGCCGATGAAGTGCGATCGCTGGCTCGTCAATCAGCAGCAGCAACGGCAGAAATTGAAGCTTTGGTGGCAGAAATTCAGGCAGAAACTAATGAAGTGGTTGCAGCGATGGAAGCTGGGACAGAACAGGTAGTTGCAGGCACAAAACTGGTGGATAAAACCCGCCACTCCTTAACGGAAATTGCCAACGTGAGCCAAGAAATTAATCAGTTGGTGGGACAAATTGCCTCGGCTACAGTAGAACAGTCTCAAGACTCAAAACTTGTCAGTCAAACCATGATGCAAGTTGCCACTATCTCCAATAAAACCGCTTCCGAAGCGATCGCCGTATCTGCATCCTTTAAAGACTTGTTGAGCGTAGCCCAACAGCTACAAAACAGCGTCGCTAAATTTAAAGTTAGCTAACTATTACTTTTTACCCAGTTATATCAATACTTGTTCCATGACGAACCCTAGCTACTCAGAATTATCTTCTCTGTCCAACTCCTCTGTGTCTTGGTGGCAGCGAAAAAGTATTCGGTTTAAAACTACTGTTTTAGCGATCGCCATTGGCACAATTCCCACCATAGCCATTAGTTTGGTTGCTTACCATTTTGCTGCTCGTTCGGTTAACCAAGAGACGACTAACCTCAGAAAAACACTGGTAGGAGATTTGCAAAACCAGGTCAATTTTTTTATGAGCGATCGCCTGCACGATCTTGAAGTGATGGCGAATTTGGATATTTTTACCAATCCCAAATTACGAGATCTGGCTACCACCTCTGACAAAACAGTCGCTTTATCAAAAATCCAGTCTGCTTATGGCATATATGACAGTATTGCGGTGTTTGATGCCCAAGGTAATGTTATTGCTCAAACGGCTGGAGAAGCTCTAGAAAATCACCGAAATCGCAGTTATGTTCAAGCTGCTTTAAAGGCAGATCGAGCAGTAATTAGTCAACCCAGTATTTCAACTAGTTCTGGGATCTTTAGCGTCTATACCGCATCGCCAATTAAAGATAAATATAGAAAAACCATTGGCTTTGTGAGAGCTAGGATTCCTGTAGCCGTGCTTAAGAATTTGCTTAAAGACTACATAACTGAAGGTAGTCAATACTATTTGCTCAACGAAGGCAAGATTTTTCTTGGATCTGCTGGGGAATATGTAATCAAGACTCGTAGCGATACTTCCGCCGTCACTGACCAATCATTCAACTACGAAGCTATTAAAGCCAGTAAAGTTTTTCAAAACTCAGAAACACTATTAAGTAGCTCTAGCATTATTGCCGATACTACTGTTAATACCCAAACTCAGAAGTCACAATTTTTAACTTTCGCTCCTGCTAAAGCTATTGAGGGATTACCTAAATTAAACTGGCAGGCAATTATAGCCACCGATAGCGACATTGTTTTTGCCCCTCAAAGAAAACTGCAACTAGTTTTCCTTTTAGGTACGGGAATAATTACTTTGGGAGTTGGCGCGATCGCCTATACTTTAGCTAATCGGATGCTGCGTCCAATTCTCTTGGCTGCTGATGCTGTGCAAAAAATTGGTCAGGGTAATTTTGATGTCAATCTTCAGATCACAGGCACAGATGAAATTGCTCGTTTAAGTGACAATATTAATCGTATGTCAAGTCAGTTGCTTGACTTTGTGCAAGTTCAAACACTAATTGCTCAACAATCAGAAACGATTAAAAATGTGACCTTACAGTTTGCTGCTGCTGTCGAGCATACAGAAATATTAGAAATTGCTGTAGCCCAAAGTCATAAAATTCTGCCCGCCAATCGAGTCATTTACTATCAGTTTGAGAGTGATACAGCAGGTATAGTTGTCGCGGAATCTGTCTCTCAAGGATTTACCGTCACCCAAAATACTGAGATTTTAAATCCCAATCTTGTTGCTGCTTATTTTAGCAAGCATTACCAGGGCAATAGTCAGATTGAAATTATTAATGACATTACTCAAGCCGAGGCTCATCAAAACCTTAAGTCTTTACAGGTAAAAGCGAGTTTAATTGCCCCTGTAATAGTAGAAAACGAGCTAAATGGATTGCTAATTGCTCATCAATGCTCTACTCAACGTCTTTGGCTTGATGAAGAGGTACAGTTTATGATTCAAATCGCCGATCAAATCGGTTTTGCCATGACTCGTCTAGAATTTCTAGAGCAGCAAAAATTAGGAGAAATTCGGGAAAAAGAAGCCAAAGAAGCAATTCAAAATAGGGCTTTAAGTCTGTTACAGGAAGTATCTGAAGTTTCTGAAGGTAATTTAACTATTCGCGCCCAAGTTACCGAAGACGAGATTGGTACAATTGCTGATTCTTACAACTCAACTATTGAAAGCCTACAAAAACTAGTCAATCAAACCAAAATTGCAGCAGTTGAGGTTCAAAGCAATACTTTGACTAACGATGTGGCAGCGCAAAAGTTGGCGCAAGAAGCCATTACTCAAGCATCAGAAATTGCTCAGATGTTGGAGCAAATAAAGGCAATGGAGCAATCAAGTAATCAGGTAGTAGTAAATGCTTCTCAAGCCGAGAATTTTGTCAGACAAGCCAACTTAACTATAGACAATAGCGACAAGGCAATGAACCAAACCGTAGCCGAAATCAATGCTGTCAAAACTACCGTGACTGAAACCGCGGCTAAAGCTCAAAAACTAGGGGAATCTTCCCAAGAAATTTCCCAAGCAGTTAATCTCATTAGTCGTTTTGCTGCTCAAACTCACCTGTTGGCACTCAAAGCCTCAATTGAAGCAGCTAGGGCAGGGGAACAGGGCAAAGGTTTTGCGGTAATTGCCGATGAAGTTCGCTCTCTAGCGACTCAATCAGCACAAGCGACGGCAGAAATTGAGACTCTGGTAAGTAAAATTCAGCTCGAAACAAGTGTACTAGTAGATTCCATGAACCAAGGTTCGGCTCAAATAGCAGTGGGTAATGAACTAGTGCAGCAAACTCGTCATAGTCTGAGGGAGATAAGTCAGGTTGGTAACGAGATTAGTAAACTGGTGAACTTAATTACCCAAGCAGCTAATCTTCAATCAGCAACCTCTGCCCAAGTAAGTCAATCGATGGTTAACGTAGCTGCGATCGCCGAAAATAATTCTCAATCGGCAACCCAAGTATCCACCTCGATCAAACAGTTATCAAGGGTAGCAAAAAAACTTCAATTAGACATCGGCAAATTTAAAACCTAGATTTTTCTCGCCTTTAATAAATTGCAAACCTTACCCAAATCATGTCACTCAACCCCGATATTCGCGATCGAGCATATCAATTTTTTATCGAAGAAGCTCAAGAACTATTACAGGTACTAGAGACAGGTTTACTCAACTTGCGTGAAAACCACAGTACGCCAAGAGTCCATGAGTTGATGCGTGCTGCTCACTCAATTAAAGGTGGTGCAGCAAGTGTTGAGTTGGCTGCGATTGAATTATTGGCTCATCGATTAGAGGATTTTTTTAAGGCTCTTTATAGCGATCTCGTTGATTTTGATGGGGAATTAGAAGGTTTGTTACTTCAGGGATACGATTGTCTGCGTAATCCCCTGACTGAACAAATTGAAGTAGGAACTTTTGACGAAGAAGCCGCATTGCTAAAGGCTGAACCAGTATTTGCTGCCTTAGAAATCCGTTTGGCTGATGCTCTCAAGAATGCTGATAATTATATGCCTAGTTCTAATGATCTGGGAGTAGATATTGTCTCTTCGATCTTTGAAATGGATGTTGTCCAGGCTTTAGAACACCTGCAAGAGGTGGCAGCTAATCCCGCTAATTATAATTTGGGGGAAGAATTCCAGGAACAGCTAGATATGTTGGCTAGTTTTGCACAGTTGTTTAACCTGCCTGGCTTTAGCGATATTGTGCAAACGTCTCAAACAGCCTTGGCGCAGAACCCCGATCGCATTTTAGAGATTATTCAGGCAACAGTCGCTGATTGTACTTTAGCAAAAGATCGGGTCTTAGCTGGCGATCGCGAACAGGGAGGGGAAGTTTCTTCTACTCTTAGAGAATTAGCTCAAGCTTCCTCAGAAGAATCAGTTTTCAGTAATTTTGAAAGTACTATAGCCTCTGAGGAATTGGTTATAGAAAATCGAGATAATTTATGGTCTTTCGAACCAATTTTAGATTCTTTAACAGATAATATCTTTGCTATTCCTGATGAGGAATCTGTTCTAGAAGAAGTTGCTGAGACTATTGAATCAGCCGATGAAAGCATTGATGATATTTTCGGTACTCTTCTGGATGATGAACCTGTAAAAGAAACTGCTGCGGAAATTATAGAGTCAGTCAATGCAGATATTGACGATATCTTTGGCACAATTGCTAATTATGAACAAACTTTAGAAAAAGTTGCAGAGGATTTAATAGTTCAAAACAACTCTTCTCCAGCAGAAAATATAGAAACAGCAGTTGAATCAATTGAACAGCTATTTGCCAGTCTTCCTAGTGTAGAAACCGAAACCTCTTCTTTATCTTTACCCACTAAAAGCACTTCTACTCAAGAATCTAATGCAGAAGAATCAGAAGCTGCTCAACCCCAGGTACAAGCTGCCCCCAAACTATCTGTTCGAGTCGAACTAGATCGCTTGGAAAAAATGAATAATCTAGTAGGTGAATTGACTATTAACCGTAATAGTCTATCGCTACAAAATCAACAGCTACAGGAGAATGTATCCGAACTAGGACAGAAATTTTCCCATTTTCGAGAAGTGACCAAAAAGCTGAGAGATATTGCCGACCAAATAATTTTAGAACAACGTTCAAATAGTTTACGCAGTTCAGCAACTCAGATATCGACCTCAAATCAGTCAGCTTATGCAACGGAATTTGATTCTCTAGAGATGGACAGCTACAGCACCCTCTATTCCTCTTTACAGGAAGTACTCGAAGAAGTGGTACAGCTAGAAGAAAGCGTTGATGATATAACCATTTTTGCCAAGCAGAGCGATCGCACAATCAACAACCAGCGTCAAATGTTGGGTCAAATGCGGGATGAGTTAATGTGGGTGAGAATGTTACCCCTAGAGCAAATATTGCAGCGTTTCCCCCGCACTCTACGAGATTTGTCCAGTAAATATCACAAGCCAGTAGATCTGAAAATGAATGGGACTGGAGTATTAGTAGACAAAGCAGTACTAGAAAAGTTAGCCGATCCTTTGCTGCATTTATTACGTAACGGGTTCGATCACGGCATCGAACAACCTGATGTGCGTGCAGAGTTGGGAAAACCTGCACGAGGCTCAATTGAAATTCAGGCTTACTATCAGGGGAATCAAACTGTAATTGAAGTCAAGGATGATGGTAAAGGTTTAGATTTAGAAAAAATCAAGCACAAAGGAATTGAGCAAGGTTTAATTTCGGCGACTGAAGCAGCAACAGCAACTAAAGAAAGACTATTCGACCTAATTTTTGAACCTGGATTTTCTACCGCTAGTAAAGTTAGCGAACTTTCTGGTAGAGGTGTTGGCATGAATATAGTGCGATCGCAAATTGAAACCTTGAAAGGTAAAATTACTGTCGCCTCTATACCTGAACAAGGTTCTACCTTTACTCTGCGTTTACCACTGACTTTAACCATCGCCAAACTATTGGTTTGCTCTCTCGGTGCAACTGCTTTTGCCATACCTTCTGATAGCATCGAGGAAATTATAATTCCCACTAACGAACAGATTAAAGTTTCCCATCAGCAAAAGTTTCTCTCTTTTAACACCAAACTAATTCCGATTTATTCTCTTGCAGAAGTACTGCAATACAACTGCCCAATACCTGATACTAACTCTAATAGTAAAGCTTTTAAAACCATTGCTCCTCCTGAAGATTGGTTAGCACCACTACTTCTGTTACGACGAGAACAAGAGCTATTTGCTTTAGAAGTTGTTAGCTTGCTTAGCGAACAAGAGTTAGTGATTAAACCTTACGGAAAAGCGATCGCACCACCAGCTTATACTTATGGCTGTACTATCTTAAGCAATGGTAGTCTAATTCCTGCTTTTGATGGCGCAGCTTTAATTAGTATGATTTTGGGCGAAGAAATTACCTCTGTTGCCTCCACACCAGCCTTTATCCAAGAAGCAGACTTATCTCTAGAGCCTATAGAGTCAATAGTAACTGAAGAAATTACCGCTAATGAGAATTTAGTCAAACAAACTGTAGTTCGCCATCAAAAAACCTCTTTAAAAACCATCATGATCATTGATGACTCTACAGCCTTAAGACGCACTATGGCTTTGACTTTGCAAAAGCAAGGTTATCGAGTTGTGCAGAAAAAAGATGGTAAGGATGGACTAGATGGATTTAGACAAAACCCAGATCTCGATCTAATTATTTGTGATATTGAAATGCCGACTATGAACGGCTTTGAGTTTTTAGGAATGCGTCGTCGAGATTCAAATCTATCCAAAATTCCTACCTTTATGTTGACTTCTCATAGTGGCGCAAAACATCGCAATTTAGCGATACAGCTAGGTGCTGACGGATATTTTACTAAACCTTACGTAGAACAAGAATTTATCGCCGAAATCAAAAAAATCCTCGAAGACAAAAAATATACAAGTTCTCCTGCAATTTTCCCTACTAAGGCACAGACTATTTTAGTTATAGATGACTCTTCGGCTTTAAGACGTACTTTAGCACTGAGCCTAGAAAGAAAAGGATATAGAGTTTTACAGGGAAGAGATGGACTAGAAGGTTTAGAGTTACTCCGCAATAATTTACAAACTAATTTAGTGATCTGCGATGTGGAAATGCCTAACATGAATGGCTTTGAATTTTTGACCGCTTGCCGAGAAGAATCACAATTAACTGATATTCCTGTCGTTATGCTTAGTTCTCGTAGTGGCGAAAAACATCAATCATTAGCTAGCAGTTTAGGAGCAAAACACTACTTTACCAAACCCTATGTCGAAGATAAATTTATCTCAGAAATAGACAAACTGATTCAGCACTATAGCCACCATAGCTAACTGTACGGGCGAACGACCGTTCGCCCCTAATTTCTGACCTCTCACCCATTACCTCCAATGAGCAATCTGACAATTGATTCAAATATTCCGAAAACATCCGCCAATCAAAACTCGTTAATTAAACTTTTAGTATTTCCCATAGGCAAACTGACTTTAGCTTTGCCTATCTTGCAGGTGCAAAAAGTTGTTAAATATAATCCTACTCATGGTAGTGGGTTGAGTCATGTTAATTTAGCTCACATAGCCGAACAAGAAGTAGCTATTGTCGATCTACACCAAAAGTTATTTAAAACTAGCTTACTCCAAACCTCTCAAACAAAAGGTTATTTTATTATCAGCAAAAATATTACAGGAGAGCCATTGGGAATTATGGTAACAAAATCTCCTAGCTTGATTGATGTTCCCGCAGCACAGATTCGTCTTATACCTGATGCTTACCGACGAGCCGATACTTTAGAAATTGCTAGTCATGTTACAGTTATTCCTCAAGACGAGGATACTTCACTGACAGTTTTTATTCTTGACTTGGAAAGACTGGTTTAAAATTAGAATTAAAGCAATTACAAATATTTATCATTGGCTATGAAGCTAGCTAAACCTCCTCTACACCTTCAGCACGCTTTAAAAGAATGGGCGATCGCTATTGAAGCTTTAAATCAAGGCGACACTATCATCCTGCTGCGAAAAGGAGGTATTCGTGAACAGGGTTTTCAGGTAGAACATTCTTTTGTTTGGCTATATCCTACCTACGAACATCAAAAACCTTATTTACTCAAGCCAGAATTCGCCTCAAAAGTTGTCCCTGTGGAGTCTGGTTGGCATCCAGAACAAATAACTATTGGAAGTTGTGCTGAAATAACAAATGTTTTAGCAATTGATAATATTAAGCAGATCGAGGCTTTGCAACCGTATCATATCTGGAATGAACAAATGATCGGCGATCGCCTTAAATGGCAGCCTCAAAAACCTTTGATAGTTTTACTACTAAAAGTTTATCGTCTACCTCAGCCCCAATCTATTCCTTATAGTAATGCCTATGGTGGCTGTAAATCTTGGATTGAATTAAATTTACCTATTGCTAGCGATCGATTAATTCCAGTTATAGAAGACAACCAATACAATCAAAAAGTAATAGAAATTAAAACTCTGCTTGAGAGTTGAACTAATGAAAAGCCCCACGCCAGTATATATTTACACTTACGCGCCGACTTCAGCTAGATAACGGTGAACAAACATAATGGCGATTGAACCTTCCCCTACTCCAGAAGCCACCCGTTTAACTGAATTATGTCGGACATCTCCCGCGACAAAAATACCAGGAACACTAGTTTCTAGTAAAAAAGGATCGCGATCGCGATTCCAGCCTTTAAAATGTTCGCTTTTCTTTAGATCTGCCCCTGCATAGATAAAGCCTCGTTCATCTTTGGCAACTAACCCATCTAGCCATTCGGTTTCAGGTTTAGCCCCAATAAAAACAAATAGAGAATTGGTTTCTACCTGTTCGGTTTCTCCTGTTTGGTTATGGAGTAAAGTTAATCCTGTAAGGCTATTTTCTCCCTGTACTTCAATAACTTCGGTATGGGTTAATACCTCAATATTATCGGTGGCATCTATTTGATCGATAAGATACTGAGACATACTTTTAGTTAAAGAGTCTCCCCTAACTAGCATCGAAACTTTAGCAGCATACTGAGAAAAATACATGGCTGCTTGTCCTGCTGAATTTGCCCCGCCAATGAGATAAATATGTTCATCTTGACAAGATAAAGCCTCGGTTTTGGCTGCACCATAATAAATACCTCTACCCGTCAGGCGATCGCATCCAGGCAAATTTAATCTACGCCAATATACTCCTGTTGCTAACAGCAAGGCATGACAGTTGATTTCGCTACCGTCGGCTAACTTGACAAGGCGATAGGGATCTTCTAGCCTTACCTGTACAACTTCCTGGGGAGTAAGGATTTCTACCCCAAACCGTCTGGCTTGAGTAACGCCTCTTCTGGCTAAATCATCACCGCTTAAGCCCACAGGGAAACCGAGATAGTTTTCAATCCGAGAACTCGAACCTGCCTGTCCACCAGGGGCAGAACGTTCAATCATCACGGTACTCAAACCTTCTGATGCCCCATATACTGCTGCTGCTAAACCCGCCGGACCTCCGCCGACAATTACTAAGTCATAGAAAGGTTTGCCCGCTTGGGTTTGTAGCCCAATCTTTTCCGCTACTTCTAGGTTACTGGGCTGTTCTAATTTATCGCCGTTGGCAAACAATACCAGAGGAAGTTTAGGCTGACTATTTTGATGAGATACATATTCGATTAGCTTAGTGGCTTCTGGTTCAATTTCTACATCCATCCACTGATAGGGAATTTGGTTACGTGCCAAAAAGTCTTTCACATTATGGGAACAGGGTGACCAGCGATCGCCAATTACTCTAATTCCTTCAAATGCAGGACGATATACCGCTAACCAATCTTCTAATAAATCATCTAAGACAGGATATAGCTTTTCTTCTGGAGGATCCCAAGGCTTGAGGAGATAATAGTCTAGTCGGGCGGTATTGATCGCCTCAATTGCAGCATTGGTATCGGCATAGGCTGTAAGTAATACCCTTTTAGCTTTAAGAAACATCGGTGCCGCTTTTTCAATAAACTCCACCCCGCTCATTTCGGGCATTCTTTGATCGGTGAGGAATAAAGCTACTGTTTCATTACGTAACTTAAGCTGTTCTAAAGCCTCAATTGCCGATGCCCCAGAGTTAGCACGAACAATGCGAAAGCGATCGCCATATTGTTTTCTTAAGTCACGAGCGATCGCCTGTAGTACTTCTAAATCGTCATCAACGGTCAAAATTGTTGGTTTAGCCATTTTAAAAGGATGAGGGATGAAGGATAAGAAATGAGGATATATAGTGGTTTTATCGCAGGGGCAAAGGCTGTCTTTATAAGGTTTATGTCATGTAAACTTCTAACAATTAGCAATTTAAATATCACAGGTAATTAAACGACCTAAAAAGAAATTAGTCATCTTCGATCCATAGGGAGAATTCCACCAGCGAGAAGGATGACAACCCAAAGGCGCATCAAGACTAAAATCCAATTCATCACAGGGAAGCCAACGATTATCTTTGCGCCATCCTAAACCTTCGCCCCAGGTTTCAATTAGCTGTCGGTTTTGTTCGACGGTAGTAGCAAAACTTCCACCCAATTCTTGATATGCTTTTAACTGAGGACTAAAGCCAAAACGACCATTACTGTATTTCATCCACAGGCGATCAACTACCATCAGATCGTTACAGGGAAAGTGTCGTATATCTTCGGGGGTCAACTCTTCAATTTCTTTAGCAGTTACCGAAAGAATCAATCTGATAGTTTCTTTGTCCGCTTCAAACCAATTACTTTCAGCTAAATATTGTTGAAGATTTTTATAGCGATAGCGATCGCTCAACAACATCAAATCATCTTCTAAGTTATCAAAACGGCGGGTTAATTGACTTAACTGTTCTTGAATCGCGGATAGCTGTATCGTAAGTTGCTCGGCAACTCGATCTTGATTGTCGCTCATCAGTCCATTTACTTAACACTTTAGTAAAAGGGTAACATTATCAGTCAATGGTGAGTATACAGCTTAATCAAATTCACATCAGGCGTAATCTTCAAGATCGCACTCCGTGAGGTGGCGAAGCCAATCGCGAGGGAGATGCGCTTTGGTCGTCGCTCTTTTCATCTGGCGATAAAGATTGTCCCTCGGAATCGGCACTTTTATCAATTGCCATTAACAAGAGGTAATTTAAAACTGTTCGCAGTAAGATAATTGCGGCTAGTTGTCCGAGGTCGTTCCAGGTTGGTGTAAAGGTCGTCTTTAAAATGCTTCCACCAACCAAAAAACTCAGTCCTAGAGAAAAAGCATAGCCTAACTCTAATCGACTTCCTTGAAAGGCGATCGCCGAACTAAAATTAGTAAAAAGATGCCTGCCATAAATAATTAAAGCTTTAATTATTCCTGTAACGATAACAAACAGTGCTAATAACTGACACAAACTAACTACCCAATTATTGAGAGTGCTGACTAGATGTACAAACATTGGTGTTTTTTATTTAATTAACGTATCTTTGGCGATACTTTTGATTATTAAGTGTTCTGGTAAAATAACTAAAAACTAAATATATGCTTACTCAATGGGATTATTTTCTCAAGAATTTAGGAGAATGGCACGGCTCGTTTACTCGTTTTTCTCCTTCAGGTAAAAAACTAACAGATACCCCTACTTTAGTCACTTTAGAAAGACTAAATGAGCGTAAAAATGTTCATCAGGTAGTGCGCTACCTACCACCAGATGAACCTAGCCGCGATGTAGTGGTAGATTATGACTCTCTTAATCGCAGTATCATTTTCTTTACCAATGGTGCTTTCTCCCAAGGAAGTATGCAGTGGAGTCCTTACAGCACTTTCGGCGGAGAGTTTGGCTTAATTGATAATGATTTTGGTGATGGCTCTCGTAGATTGCGAATGGTAGAGCTTTACAATAGTGCTTCTGAGTTAGATAAAGTGGTGTTGATTAGGGAAAAGCTGCCCGATAGCAACGTTCCCCAAAGACCTGCTTTAACCGTTGCTAGTTTATTAGGAGAATGGCAGGGAGAGGCAACCACTATGTATGCCGATCTGAGAAATCCTGATACCTTTACCAGCTACTTACAGATCGAGCAAAAAGACAGCGAGCATATAGAACAGAGTTTGTCTTTTGGCGATCGCACTATAAGCTCCATTGCCAGAATCGAAAACTCCAAATTATTATTTGAAAATAGCAGTATACCAACTCAAGTTTTGCTACTACCTGATGGAGCATCCTGCAATTGCCCCTTAAAGATTCAACTCGGTCACAATTTTGTCTTAGAAATGGGATGGTTACTCAAACCAGATATTAGACAGAGAATTGTTCGTAGCTATAACGAGAAAGGTAACTGGGTTAGCTGTACTTTAGTTACAGAAAAAAAGGTCAGATGACTATTTGTCTTGAGTTTAAAGTTGAACAATTTGCGATCGCCTTATTTTTCAGCATGGACTTGATATTCAAAACAACCGTTAAGCCCTTTAAATTTGGAGGGCTTTTTATTTATTTTACGGACAATTAATTTTGTAGATAAAATTTGCTGTTAAACCAGCTAACGGCTAAAAGCTAATAGCTTAAAAACCAAAGTAATTTATCTGATATTTATCTTTGCTTCATCTGAAAATCAGTGTGTTTACGAATTTACACTCTTCGATCTATACAACTATATTGGGTGAGTAATAGTATAAACGGCGACAAGTGTAGACAGTGATAAATTCTTTTTATCTAAATCTAAATTGCTTTGCTTAAATACCAAATAAATATTTTTAGTTTTATATACAAAAAGCTTTCTTTAATATGAAAAATAAAGAGTTATATAAACTTTTAAAAAAAAATAAATTAAATACTAACTCTGGTTTTACTTTAACTGAATTGCTCGTCGGTTTATTCATGAGCATCTTTGTAATTGGCGCATTAGGCTTTGGTTTAATGACTGTATTAAGCACTACTCAAAGTGAAAATTCTAAAGTAAAAGCCAGAACCGAAAACTCTCGCGCTTTGGATTTTATTTCTGATGAACTTAGACAAGCTAAGACAGTTGAAACAGATGTAACTAATGCACCTAGGTTTATAATCACTGGAAGTACGGTAGTATTGGCATTAGATATTCCCGAAATTAGTAATAGTGCAACGATAGATACAGATAGTAATGCTAATACCAAAAACGAACGAATAGTCTATTATCTGAAATCAAATAGTGGTACTAATTGGAAAGGACCTCAAGTTTTATATAGGTGGGGACCTCCGCTTGATGCGGATGGCAAATATACTGCTGGTACATGGCAAAATCAGGCATTGATTGATGGTATTAATAGTACGCCTATAGCTACATCTGAGTTAGATTTATCTTGTCCAACTGCTACTAGAACACGTACACCAGCTACTCCTGCTGGTTTTTATGCTTGTCTCTTCCGCCAAGATTCTACAAAACCTTATCAACCAGATAAGGCACAAGCAAATTACAATCCTTCCAATACCGCGCAGTTATTTCTTACAGGACAGACCAAAACCGCTAGTGGCGTAAATAATGATAGTCAAACCAATGACACTCAGGTTGTAGCTAGAGCTAGAGAAACTCTTGTAAATAGAACAAATATAAATAATTCAGTTACCTGGAGTTTTAAAGACATAGGAGGTCAATATAGTTGTAAATCTGGTACATTTTGGAATATGAGAACCAACTTTGGTACAAATCCCTCAGATTTAAATGCCAGTACTACCCGTTGGGATCGAGATACTAGTAAACAACCTCAACCTATAGCTATAGATACTAGTAAACCACTAGTAATTACTTCTAGTCCTACTGGTGGTGCATCGGATTGTACTAGCAGAGGTAATCCAGGTACAGGTACTTTAAATCTTAACGCTTCAACTACCGTCAAAGTATCTCATGCTATAGATTTTGGTAATCCGATAACTTTTAATGGCGATAGAGACACTAGCTCTGGTGCCACAGCTTACAACATTACACAGGTAAAAACTAACGATCCAGCTGTTCAATTTCTCAAAAGAGGTACTGATGTTCCCTCCTATGGTGCTTATGATGCAAATGGAGATGGTATTATCACAATTGGAGCAGGATCGGACGATCAACCATCTTTAGGAAGATTTTTATTTGAGCAAGGATTAGCAATTCCCAAAAATGGAGCCGATCCCTATAATTCAGCAACAGAGTTTATAGTTCCAGATTCATCTTCAAATTTACAAAATTTCTTAGGCTCATCATACGGTTTAGCTTTAACAGCAGCACAAAAGCAGAATTTCAAACTTATGGAAGACGATCAGCGTATTATTGCTTTTGAAGTAGGTCAAATTTATCCTGACAAGAGTAATCCCGATCCGATTACTGGTCTTACTACTCCTTCTCCTGGTGGTAAAAATCCAGGGTTTGATTTACAAGATAACATTTTTGTCGTGACATCAGACGTATTTAAAAAGAAATTCAACCCTAATTGTTTTGGTGGCAGTGGTTGCCCTCCTTCCTAGTAATGCGGATATAGGCAGAAATTAATAATTCTATCTGTTGCATTTCTGATTCTAAATTAAACTGTCTTCACCGTAGATTAATCATAGGGGCGATTCGCGAATCGCCCTTACTACAATGACAATAATATAATGGGTCATATTTTCTAGGAAATTTAACCTATTGCCCAGGGTTGAATTTTTTCTAGTTGTTCGGCTTCTGCTGCTTGAGCATGATAGATTTCCCAAGCATTTTGCAAATTAAGCCAAAAGTCGGAACTGTTACCAATGAACTTGGATAGTCGCAGGGCAGTTGAGGGGGTAATGCCTCTTTTTTGGTTTACCAGTTCATTTACTCGCTGATAGGGGACACCAATTGCTTGAGCTAGTGCTTGCTGAGTAATTTGCATTGGCTCTTAAAACTCTTTAAGTAACATTTCTCCTGGATGAGTTGGCGAGCGATATTTGGGTATTTTTATAAACTAATTTTTAATCATAATCAACTATTTCTATAAGAGATAGCTAAAGCAGAGAAAGAACAAAAACCAATTCATTAAGCAATTTTATAAAACCTGGGTACAAAAATCAGTCGAGAGCGATCTCTAGCTAATTTTTGCTTTCTTTTAAGCTGTTAATTATTTAAACTGCATATTATCTAATTAGATGGAAACAGTTAATCCCTCTCCCCGTCTCCCTTTCCCCTAGTCTCGCAGTCAGCCACAATAGACAAATTAAATGCGTGACAGCTTATGAGACATAGGGTTCTATTTCGATCAGGCTTTTTCCTAATTTTCTCTTTGCTTCCATCAATTCATAAGCATTTTGTAATCTCAAAAAATACCCTTCCGATAATCCAAAATAACGGCATAATCTCAAATCTGTATCTGCCGTTACTCTTCTTGTGCCGTTGACTATTGCATGAATTCTATTTGATGGTACGGCAATCACTTTAGCTAAAGCATTTTGACTAATTTCAGAGTCCGCTTTAATTCGGGTTATGTCTATGAAGGCATTTCTGTTAATCGGTTATTTGGTTACGACTATTGCACCTAATATAAGCTAATTATCATTGAAAATTGCTTTAGTACGCCTGGTGTGAATTAAATTTTAGTAAGCTGAGGAGGATTGAAAAGTCAAAACATCAATCTCAAAATGACGACGCAAGAAAAGCCGCAAAGTATGAGAGGTCATTTTGAGTGCCATATGAGTAGCCAAGCCACCAA
>JBBSPC010000010.1:0-53875 GCA_038259125.1 Chroococcales cyanobacterium
ATCCTCCGTTGAGCAAAGTGTTGAAAGGGTTTCCCGGCATAAGCAAACTGAGGAAAGACCCCGCGTCGGCGTAAGACGCAAGGGAATGCTTTCCGATGTCGAACCCTTTAGGGGGTCTGACCGCTAATTCACATTAGGCGTTATGTGGGAAAGTATTCCTGCTGACGAAACGGGAAAGATCGCAGCAATGATTTTTCCCACTGAGCAAATGATTATTATTAATTCTAATGTTTCTGAGTTTGAGAAAAATGGATTCAGACAATCTACCATTGCTCATGAAATCGGACATTGGATCTTACATATAAATCAACAAGCAGTAGAAAAATATATTGATAGGGACGAAAGTATTACAGAAATAGTAAAGCAACCACAGCCGTTTTTATGTCGCAACATTCAACAGTCCCAAATTTCAAAAATAGAATGGCAGGCTCAATACTTTGCAGGTTGTTTATTAATGCCTAAATACAAGTTGATGGACGCTCAACGAGGTAGAGACTTAACAAACTGGAAACATTTGTATGCAATGAAGGAGGATTTAGGTGTAACGATATCTAATCTTAAAGTTCGTCTGAAGGATTTAGGCTGGATTATTATAAACGATAGTACAAAGCAAATTTATCCAGGTGAAAATCTACCTTTATGAGATCTTTTTATCCCCCCATCAATCTCAGGTCAACTAAATGCTTAATATTTTATTGATGATATTAGCAATATTTTTCAAAACACACCCTATATCGGCGATCGCAATCAAATTCACACCTCAAATTGAAAGTAACAAATATAATGTGTCATAAAACTGAGTAAGGGAAATTGTTGGTTTTGGGTTTACTAAATTCTCTCCGCACATTGGTCACTAAATGTCTGATCTTAACTGGGGTTACGTTGCTATTAATTCCCTTAACCGCCTGTAACCCTGCTGCGTTGACTGCTAACCCTAGTCAACCACCCGAACTAGTCATGACAATCTTGAGCGACCCCAAAACCTTTAATCCTGTAATCGCCACTGATGCTACTAGTAGTGATGTGGGAGGAATGCTATTCGATGGCTTGACTAGACAAAATCCCATCACAGGGGAAATAAAACCAGCATTGGCAAAATCGTGGTCAATTTCGGACGATAATCTCGAAATTGTCTATACTCTAAGACCAAATCTTCAATGGTCTGATGGTCATCCATTAACCGCAGATGATGTAGTTTTTACCTATAATCAGCTTTATCTCAATCCAAATATTCCTACAGGGATGAGAGATATCTTGAAAATTGGGCAAAGTGAAGGTTTTCCTGAAGTTACCAAGATCAATGATCTTCAGGTCAAATTTACTATCCCCGAACCATTCGCTCCATTTCTAGACGTAACTGGGGCATCTATATATCCCGCTCATATCTTGCAAGAAACTGTCGAGCAAAAGGGCAAAGATGGAAATTTAAAGTTTCTTTCTACTTGGTCGTTAGATACTCCTCCAGAAAATATTGTTTCCAGTAGTGCTTACAGGCTAAAAAGCTATGCTACCTCCGAAAGACTAGTTTTTGAAGCAAATCCCAATTATTGGAAAAAAGAGGTCGTCAACGAAAATCTACCTTATATCAAGCGAGTAGTTTGGGAAATTGTTGAATCTACCGATACTTCTTTGGTGCAGTTTCGCTCTGGAAGTTTAGATTCCCTCAGCGTTTCTCCTGAATATTTTTCCCTGCTTAAAAAAGAAGAAAATAAAGGAAACTTTAGGATTGAAGAAGGCGGAGAAGTTTACAGCATGACCTTTATCGCCTTTAACCTCAATCAAGGCAAAAAAAATGGCAAGCCTGTAGTCAGTCCTAATAAGTCTGGCTGGTTTAATAACGTCAATTTTCGGCAAGCCGTATCCTATGGAATTAACCGCGAACGCATGATCAAAAATATCTTTCGCGGATTAGGCGCGCCACAAAATTCCTTTATGCCCAAGCAGTCTCCCTTTTATGATGCAAGCATTGAAGGATATCCTTACAATCCTGAAAAAGCCAAGCAGTTATTGTTAGAAGCAGGATTTAAATACAACAAGCAGGGTCAGTTATTTGACGAACAAGGCGATCGCGTTAGCTTTACTTTAAACACCAATACAGGCAATACCATCCGCGAGGCAATGGGTAATCAGATCGAAGAAGACTTGGCTACCATTGGCATTAAAGTCAACTTTAGAACCGTTAACTTTAACGTGCTGATCGGCAAACTAGATAACACTCTTAATTGGGACTGTATTTTACTAGGTTTTACTGGCGGAAACGAGCCAAATAATGGCTATAACTTGTGGGCAGTTGATGGTAACTCTCATCTGTTTAATCAAACCGTTCCAGATTTAAAAGATAGAAAAATAGCTGACTGGGAATCTGAAATAGCCAGACTCTATATTGAAGGTGCAAGAGAATTAGATCGAGAAAAACGTAAAGCAATCTATAGCCAAGTGCAGCAGTTGGTATCAGAACAACTACCTGTAATTTGTCTGGTGAATCCTTATTCTATGGCAGCAATACGCAATAAGATCAAAGGTGTAGAGTATTCAGCTTTAGGCGGTGCTTTTTGGAATTTGGAAGAGTTGAAAATTACTAAATAAAAAACAATTGTTTCCTTAGCAAACAAGTATTGAATTAGGATCAAATAAGACTAAGGCTATAGATATAAATGCTATATGTCTTGTTTTAACTTCCTCAAGTATCTATAATTATTGCTACATACTATTGATTGATGTGTAATGAACTTATCCGAATTAGAATCGGGAAAAATAGCTATAGTCCAGCAATTACAGTTAAAAAGCCACAGTCATGGCTTGGATAAAAGGTTAAAAGCAATAGGAATTATTCCTGATAAGCAAATTCAAGTTATACGCAAAGCAAGCTTTGGCGGACCATTACACGTTCGTGTTGGTTCTACGACTGAAATTGCAATCCGTCACCAAGAAGCCAAGATGGTTCTAGTTCGCTGTTTAAATTCTCTGTAAAAAGTTCGGACATCAGATCTAAGCTGATTAATACTTAAATTATCAAAAAATTATGAATTGCCACAGCGGCAGGACGACAATTTTAAAACGCGATCGCGTTAAACGAATTGTGTTAGTGGGAATGCCTAACACGGGAAAATCAACTTTTTTTAATCGCCTTACGGGTGCTGCTGCTGCGGTTGGCAATTGGCCAGGGATGACGGTAGATTTTCTTCAGGCTCAAATTAAAATCGACGGCAAACTCACAGAACTAGTAGATTTGCCAGGAATTTATGACTTTAACGGCTTCTCTGACGATGAGAAAGTTGCGCGACATTTCCTAGAAAAGTTTCCTTTCGATCTAGTGATTGTCATACTTAATGCCTCTCAGATAGATCGCCAAATTAGTCTACCTTTGCAGATAAAAGCTTTAGGTTTTCCTGCCGTAGTTGTTCTCAATATGGCAGATGAAGCAGAGCAATACGGAGTGAAAATTGATACGGATGAGTTATCACAACGCTTGGGAATGCCCTGTGTACTCGTAAGTGCCAAGTACGGTAAAGGATATGCTAACGCCTACCGAGAAATCTCCTATGCTCTTAAAGAACAATCTGAGCGCATCAAAAATATCAAACCCTGTTTAGGCAATTGCGCTGACGTTACTCCTCAGAAAATCGAATCTGCTTTAGCTGGGGCAGTAACCATGCCTGAGAATGTAGGGATCAATTTAACTACAAAGCTTGATCGCATTCTGTTACACCCAGTTTGGGGATTGCCTCTGTTTTTTCTGGGAATGTATTTAGTTTTCTCGCTCATTTGGAATTTGGGCTTACCCGCTCAAGGTTTGGTGGGAGATCTGACTAGTTGGTTGCAACAAAACCTGATTGAACCGATTCTTCAGCCTTTTCCCGAAATTGTGCAGAATTTCTTGATTGATGGCATTTGGAATGGATTGGCTACGGTAATTGGTTTTGTGCCTTTAATAATTCTATTTTTTATCTTGATGGCAGTCTTAGAAGACAGCGGTTATCTTTCCCGTTCGGCATATCTAATGGATGCGTTAATGGTGAGGATTGGTTTAGATGGTCGCAGTTTTGTGATGCAAATGATGGGATTTGGCTGTAATGTTCCCGCTTTAATGGGAACTAGGGTGATGCGTTCTCAGTCATTACGATTACTAACCATGCTAACCATTCCTTTTGCCTTGTGTTCGGCTCGTCTTCAGGTCTTTGTCTTTATTATTGCTGCGGTTTTTCCTAACGGAAATGGGGCAATTGTCTTATTTTCTCTTTATTTACTCAGTTTTGTAGCAGCGATCGCCACGGCTGCTTTGTTTCAAGGAGTATTCAAAAATGATGAGCCGTTTGTTTTAGAACTACCTCCCTATCGCTTCCCCACTTGGAAACAAGTAATTATTAGAGGTTGGGGAGAAGTCAAGCATTTTTTAACTAGAGCATCGGGGTTTATTACCTTGGGCTGCATTGGGGCGTGGGCTGTCACTAACTTGCCTCCTGGGGCAACAGGATTAGATACTATTGGCGGTCAAATGGGTCAATTTTTTGCTCCTGTTATGGCTCCTGTGGGCATAGATCCTTACCTTACTTTGGCACTGATTTTTGGTTTTGTGGCAAAGGAAATTGTAGTCGGTTCATTGGCGGTAATCTATGGCTTAAATGCGATCGCCGTTAGTGGTCATATTACCGAAACCGTAAGCTTTGCCCAAGGATATAGCTTCTGTATCTTTTGCTTACTTTATACTCCTTGTTTAACTACTGTTGCCACGCTTTTGAACGAATCAAAGTCGTGGAAATTTACCTTGTTTTCCTTGGGCTTTTCTCTGGCTTTAGCTTGGATAGCAAGCTTTTGTTTTTATCAAACAGCCTTATTGTTAGGATTTAAATAGTTGAGATCGCGATTTCTAAAATTCGCGTTACTTACTTTTGTTTCTTTGACGACTAAACCATGTTTGTAATTGCTGACGACAAGAACTCTCTTTAATTCCCGCCAAAACCTGTAGTCGGTGATAAGAACATTCGCTATCTGGCAAATTCATTACGGTACGAATTGCTCCTGACTTTGGCTCATCTGCACCATAAACCAGCAAACTCAGGCGGGATTGAATAATTGCTCCAGCACACATAGCACAAGGTTCTAGAGTCACATAAAGGGTACAGTCTTGCAGACACCAGTTTTGCTTGACTCGGCTTGCGCTACGAATCACCTCAATTTCGGCGTGGGCAGTAGCATCCTGGTTTTCTTCCTTTTTATTGGCAGCTTTGGATAGCAAATTTCCCTGAGAATCAATAATTACAGCCCCTACAGGTATTTCTCCCTTTTCTCCTGCTATCTGTGCTAGTTCAAGAGCATAGTTCATCCAATGACAGTGAACCAAATAAGCACTGTAATCTAGCTGGGCAAAAGTTTTTTCAACTACGTTATAGCGTGAGAACAATTGTTTTGCCATTGAGTAAAACCCTCAAAAATATACACAATTACAGATTTACCAAATGTTAAAAACTATTAGACTGTGATTAAACCTGACAATATAAATATTTATTTTTAAGTCTGAAAATGAAAGCAACAGAAATATCAATTGTTTTAGAAGAGTTATTTGATAAAAACGATATCAAGCATGATGTAAACGAAGCTTGGCAAGTTAAAAATTCCCAGATTCATTTACTGGCAATTCTTTCAGAAGATAGTTCCTGGTTGAGACTATTAACTCCCATTGCAGCAGCCTCAGAAGCTAAATCATTGTTACCTCAGCTATTAGAAGATAATTTCGATCTTACCCAAGACGTGCGCTATGCCACCAATCAAGATGTTTTATGGGGCGTATTTCACCACCGCTTAGAAAGCCTAACGGTAGAAGATTTAAAAGGCGCGATCGCATCTTTACAAAATCTAATAGCCAAAGGGCTTTCAGGCTCTTTTAATCAGATGATTGAAAAGCAAATCATTCAAATTGTTAAAGCTGCCAAAGCTCAAGGACAAAGCTTGGAAGCTACCTATCAAACTATAGATAGATTCTACCAAGAAGGAGTAATGGGGGGAATCGATCAAGATCCAAATCAAAGAGAACAATTTTTAGCAGCTTGGAAGTCTCAGTTAGAGCGTTTGTGGTCTGAGGTTGAGGTTTAATTTATGCTTTTGCTTTGAATAGAGAGAAAATTGGCTGGGTTAACTATTAGCCGTTAGCTTTCAGCTTTTAGCTTTTGATTATCTATGGAAATTGAAAAGCTAAAAAGTATAACCAATAAATCATAAATTAAAACATCTCTCTAATCTCACCGTTCGCCCCTACAGAAAACGATGTGTCATGTTTTAAATTTAAAATGGTATCTTCGACTGCTATAAATACTATGAACAATCAACCATCAACAATTAATCATCAACAGCAAAGGGATTTAGTGGCAATTCTCCAAGAAGATTATCAAAGATTTC
This sequence comes from Chroococcales cyanobacterium, assembly GCA_038259125.1. Lineage (GTDB taxonomy): Bacteria > Cyanobacteriota > Cyanobacteriia > Cyanobacteriales > Xenococcaceae > Waterburya. The sequence continues at coordinate 6,394 of JBBSPC010000010.1, forward strand.
CTAAAAATCAAACTTTTGATATTTACGCAGACGATGTTTATTTTAAAGATCCTTTGAATGAATTTCGGGGAGTTAAAAAGTATCAGGCAATGATCGGCTTTTTAAACAGCTTTTTTAGCGATGTCGAAATGGAAGTCCATGATGTGAATAAACAAGACGACTTGATTAAAACAGAGTGGACGTTAAATATGACTCCACCCCTGCCTTGGAAACCCCGCTTGTCAATTCCTGGCTGGAGTGAATTAGAAATTAACGATGATAACTTAATTTCATCGCATATTGACTATTGGCATATTTCACCCTGGAATGTTTTGCGTCAAAATTTCTTTTCGGGTAAAAAAGCGTCACAATAAAATTAAGTAATGTAAATATATTTAATTTAGGATCTAAGTTTTTTATGCGGGTAATTTTAATGACTGGCAAGGGCGGAGTAGGTAAAACCTCCGTTGCTGCTGCCACTGGTTTACGTTGTGCAGAGTTAGGTTATAAAACCTTGGTACTTAGTACCGATCCTGCTCACTCTTTGGCAGACAGCTTCGATCTCGAATTAGGACACGACCCAATACAAGTTCGTCCTAACCTTTGGGGTGCAGAACTTGATGCCTTAAGAGAGTTAGAAGGCAATTGGGGTGCGGTCAAACGTTATATTACCCAGGTTTTGCAAGCCAGAGGCTTAGATGGTGTTCAAGCCGAAGAATTAGCAATCTTACCAGGAATGGATGAAATCTTTGGTTTAGTCAGAATGAAGCGTCATTACGATGAGGGCGACTATGATATTTTAATTATTGATTCTGCACCCACAGGTACGGCTTTGAGACTTTTAAGTTTACCTGAAGTTGGTGGCTGGTATATGAGACGCTTTTATAAGCCCTTACAGGGAATGTCCGCAGCTTTGCGTCCTTTAGTTGAGCCATTCTTTAAACCTATTGCAGGTTTTTCCTTGCCTGATAAAGAAGTAATGGATGCTCCTTATGAATTTTATGAGCAGATAGAAGCATTAGAAAAGGTTTTGACCGATAATACCAAAACTTCGGTGCGTTTAGTAATGAACCCTGAAAAGATGGTGATTAAAGAGTCTTTACGCGCCCATGCCTATCTAAGTTTATATAATGTTGCCACAGACTTAATAATAGCAAATCGGGTAATTCCTGATGAAGTCAGCGATCCTTTTTTCAAACGCTGGAAAGAGAACCAAAGCGTTTATAAACAAGAAATTTATGATAACTTTCATCCTTTGCCAGTTAAGGAAGCTCCTTTATTTCCCACAGAGATGTGTGGCATGGAGGCTTTAGAAAAGCTTAAAGAGATCTTGTATAAGGATGAAGATCCTACTCAGGTTTATTATAAAGAAAACACGATCAAAATAATTCAAGAAGAAGGTAACTATAGCCTTCATCTATATCTACCAGGGATTCCTAAAGAAAAAATCCAGTTAAATAAAACTGGTGATGAGTTAAACGTCAAAATTGGTAATCATCGGCGTAACTTGGTTTTACCTCAAGCTTTGGCAGCACTTGAGCCATCAGGAGCAAAGATGGATGATGATTATTTAAAAATTAGTTTTAAAGATATGGCTAAAGTTTAAGACGTTTTTTAGTTTATGACGAATATCTTGTAGGGGCGAACGGCGGTTCACCCCTACAAACGATTATGTATCACGTCTTCAATTTAAATTGCTATCAAAGTAAATCAGCGATCGCCTGTTCTAATTGTCCTTGTTCTAAGACAGTCAGGACAAAAACCTCCTGCACTGTTTTTCCTTGGCGAGCAATAACTTTATAACCGCCGCGAATAGGAACAGATATCCGCAACTTCATTTTGGGAATATGACTTCTGGTCTTTTTGATTCTGCCTGGGGTAACGGTGGTGATTCCTTCACACTTGACTAGTTTTTCCAAGATAGGAATCAAACCAGCCAGATGAGTTGAGTGATTCCAGACTAATCGACCATCAGAAGCCATATCTTTATTTACTGCTATTTGCTAATTAATTTTAAGCTTCCTCTAATGGTGCCATAGTCAAACCAGCCCGTTTTAACTGTTGGTGATACAGTTCTGCCTGTTCTTGAGGTCCTACCCAAACTAAAGCCTGTCCTTCAAAGTGAATCTGTTCGGTTAATTCTCTAGCGCGATCGCCACTCATGCCAGGAATGTATTTCATAAGGCACTCTATGACGTGGGGAAAAGTATTAAAATCGTCATTTAGGACAATAATTTTGTAGTTAGGGTAACGTTGTTTGATGGTTTGACCAGCTTTCTCTTTGGTTACCGTGGGAGTGAAAGTCATTCCAATAAATCCTAAAATTACGTTAATTAAACTGATGTTTATTTAAACACCAAGTTGGCAGCCTAAGGATGGAGACCAAGTTATAATCTGCAAGCCACCTAAAACTATAGTTTACCTATTTTTAACAATTTCTTCAAAATTGATTTTATCAGTGGCGGTTAGCCTTGAATTTGCTATTGTTTAGCTTTTACTATCAAATTGATGAAAATTGCAATTGGCTGGCTTTATCCTACACTAATGAGTACTTATGGCGATCGCGGTAATGTAATTTGTCTGCAAAGGCGTTGTCAGTGGCGAGGAATCGAGGCAGAGATTGTTTCCCTCACCAGAGAAACAGAGGCACAGAAATTTAGCCAGGTAGATTTAATTGTGGGTGGAGGCGCGCAGGATCGTCAACAAGAAATCGTCATGCGTGACTTGCAGGGAGAAAAAGCTAAAATTCTCAAAGAAAAGCTTGATCGGGGTACGCCAGGCGTGTTTACCTGTGGCTCACCACAGCTTTTAGGACACTATTACGAGCCAGCATTGGGTAAGAGAATTGAGGGTTTAGGTTTATTAGATATGGTAAGTCAACACCCAGGTATTGAAGCGCGACGCTGTATTGGTAACTTAGTCTTTGAAATTACCGCCGCTCCTATTGCCTCTGAATTAGAGCAGATGTGGGGAGAAAAAGCGATCGCCATCGGCTTTGAAAATCACGGCGGTAGAACTTATCTCAAAGATGTGCAGCCTCTAGGGAAAGTAATTAAAGGCTATGGCAATAACGGAGAAGACAAAACCGCAGGAGCATTTTATCAAAATGCGATCGCTACTTATGCTCATGGACCTTTATTACCTAAAAATCCTTTTATTGCAGATTGGCTAATTAAAAAAGCCTTGCAGAAAAAGTATGAGCAAGAATTTATTTTGACTCCCTTAGACGATTCCTTAGCTATTGCAGCCCGTAAAGCAATGTTGCAACGACTTGAATTATCAAACCTCATGGCTACAGTTTAGAAGTTAAGTTAGTTGTTAAACTTTGCATTAGTTGCGTGCGTTGCAACACAATTTGCCTTAATATTGCAATCAGACAAATTATGCAAGAATATCTTGCAATTTAAACAAGACTTTCGTAAAAGGGTTGTTGCCAAGGGTTATTGTCTTTTAAAGCAATTGACGAATAACGCCAGGAAAAACGCACCGAGTTACGACAGTGCTTGCATTCACACGAGGCTATTTTAGAAGCCTCACTTTGTAAATCTTATGCAATTGCAACCAAAACTATGACTGGAAAAGTACTAGATAATGGTTCTGCTGGAATTTTAGTTCTCATTCTGCCTTTTGCCTTTGCTTTTGTGGTTTTATATCAGCTATGGCCTTTTTTGCTAGCATTCGCAGTATTAATCGTAGCTTATAGAATTTGGCAAAATATTCAGTGGCAAAAATGGTGTGGAGAGATTAATCCCTACTTTAATCAATTAATTAAAGAAAATCGGGGCTACCTAACTCCAGTGGATCTATCCGTTAAAGCAAACCTGACTGCCAGAGATGCCAAAATTTTTCTTAGCCGTAAAAGCGAGGAATATGGCACTCAGCCTAAAAATGTCAAAGATAAAGGCGTTGTTTATTATTTCCCTACTGCTAGTGCTTTAGGCAGTATTTTTGACGATAGCGAACCAGATCAGGCGATAAACTCTTATCAATTGGCAGCTAAAGAATCTAACAAATTATCTGTTAGAGGCATTGCTCAATTGGCAAAACAGGAACAGAATTCAGGAACTAAAAACAGAGACGATTCTCAAGAATCATCTACTGTCGCTCAACTAACTAAACCAGAGACTTCAACTGCAATAGATACTGAATCTGAAGTCGAAGATTTAACAGATAATCAACCAACTTCTATTGATGCTGGACAATCATTAATTCAAGCCGAACTAGCAAAACGTCTCGATCTTAATTCCAGTACCGTTGGTAGACGGAAATCTGAGCCTGATTTTGAAGAGTGGAGTCAAAGCAAAGATCCAGAAGGAGTAGCCTGGAAATATGAACCAGAAACCAAGCTTTATGTAGCAGTCGTTTCAAACTAATTGCTATTGTTTAGGCGTTGGTGATTTCAATGCAGGAAACCGAAGTGCAATAATTTGTGTAGCCATAAGCTCTAATTTTTCGATCATTTAAGTCCTCATCCTCTGAATCTCCAACGCCATTCTTGTTTTGATTCTAAATATCATCTTGTTGAGATTTTGCCATACTTTGAATATCCAAATTTATTATCCTTTTTAGTTTTAATTTTTTTGTGACTGACTCGAAAAATGTTAATTGCACTTGGCAATGGCAAACCTGGCAGGATTATTCCTACCTAACCTGTAATTTGTTGTCTGCTTGGGAACATGGCTTTTTTACTAAGCAATTTTATCCTTGTACTCCAGAAGATTTAACTTTAGTTTTGCAACCTAATACAACTGCCTACAGAGTTAAGCAGGTACATGGCAATATAGTATTAACAACCCAAGAAATTGAAGAAAAAAATTATTTAGCTAACTCTTTGACTGATGCCGATGGAGTTATGAGCCAACACCCACAGCAATCTGTTTGGGCAGCTAGTGCGGACTGTACTCCTGTTTTGATTGGAGATATAGTTACGGGTAAAGTCTGTGCTATCCATGCAGGATGGCGAGGTACAGCAAAAAAAATAGTTTCGCGTGCGATCGCTCGATTTCTAGAATTAGATAGCAAAAAAGAAAACCTGCGAATTGCCATTGGTCCAGCGATCGCTAGTAAAGTTTATCAGGTAGATGAAGATGTTGCCGTAGAAATGGGTAAAACTATTGTTACTAATGCCCAGAGCGAAACTGACGCTGATATATTAGCAGCATTAAGGCAATTACCTAATTCCCCGATTTCGCCTGATGACTTACCAGGAAAAGTACGTATAGATGTGCCAAGGGTAAATCAAATTCAGTTAGAACAATTAGATATTAATCCCAAATATATAGCGATTGCACCATACTGTACTTATCAACAAAGCGATCGCTTTTTCTCTTACCGACGCACGGGAGAAAAGCACGTGCAGTGGTCAGGAATTGTGGGCAATTAAAAGTTTTTAGCAGTGTGATTTTTGGTATCAAATTCATAACGTTGCTGATAGTTAGTCTCACCGTAAAGATTAAATGAGATAGTCGGTTCATCGCCGATGGATTCGACGCTGTGAATAGCACCAGGCATAAAGCTAATGATTTCTCCTGGTTGCAGAATTTGTTCTCCAACTAACTCTAAGCGATCGGGATGTTCAGCAGTTGGCGATCGCTTCCAAAAACGATTTTTTTCTTCGCCACTTATTAAAGCCACGATTCCCCACGCACCATGATTATGAATTGGAGATACGCTTCCTGGTTGCCAAGCTACCATCTGTACTGTCAGAGGATATTCTGGTTCACGATACAGCATTTTGACAGACCAACCAGTTGTAGGCGAAGGACCATCGTATTCCATCTGTAACCAATAAGAGCTAGTTAACAAATGTCGCACCAAAGGCATAATGGCTTTAAGGCGATCGCGATCGCCAGGAATATCCAGCAAAATATCTTCTAAATCGGTTAGAAACCGAAAAAGGCGATAGGGATCTACGGTTAATTCTTCTTGATGATAATAAGCTTCAGTCGAACTATCGTCATGAACAATCCAGTTTTCGCAGTCTGGGTTGACTTCAATAAGGCGATCGCTAGTATTAGTTGAAAGATTCTGAGGCATAATTTTTTAACTGGTAAATGCTTAGTAGTAAATAAATTACAGATTGCTAAAATATTTCACTTTCACCTTATTAAAACGAAAATTGCCATATTTAGAATTATTTTTTTTGATACCAACTCTCTATATTGAGCTTGTAACGGACAATTTTGTGTACGCTTTTATAGGCAAGTACTACACCAAACTCCCGATTGAGCCAATCTTGGATTTCTCCACAACTTTTGAATTCTTGAGGTTGACTTAAACGTTGCAATAGTTTGGACAAAACTTGAATGATGTATAAGGCTAAAAATATTAATAGGCTAAAACTCTCTTATTAACTCTCGTCATATTTTGTTTGGCTTTCGTTTAGTTCAAGAATAAATAATTTTAAGTTTTGGGTTCTAATAAATTTAGTGCCTTCTGTTTAATGTCAGATAAACTAATCATTTTTAATAACTCTTCTTCCTGGTAAGCACCACCAAAAGCTTCTAAGGCAGCATTTCTCAAAGCACGAGGAAAAGCGTCATCAATAATTTCTTGTAAAACCTCAGCTTGGGCGTAATAGCCTCCTGATTTGCGCCTTTTGTTGATTCTGTTGATTTGCTCTGCTGAATTGAGAATAGAATTTGACCATGACCTAGTAGTTTTTCCTTCAGCTTCTTGTTTAATCAAATGCATTAATAAGATAACCGTGTAGCTATATATTTTATTGAGCTTGTCTTCTAGAGACATTTCTTCTAGTTCATCAACGATTTCTAAAGCTTTACTGTAATCTCCTGATGTAATGCTTTTCCTTAACTCGATTAATTCTTCCATTTTAAATACTGAAATTGCTAGTTTGAGAATGCTTCCTCTTGATGAACTTTAACTAAATACTACTGTTTTGTTATCGTAGACTAAAACTCTATTTTGCAGATGTAATCTGACGGCACGGAATAATACTAACCGTTTCAAATCTTTTCCTTTGCGAATCAACTCGGCAATAGTGTCTTGATGATTAACTCTAGCAACTTCCTGCTCAATAATTGAACCTTCATCTAAATCTTTGGTTATGTAATGAGCGGTAGCACCAATAATTTTAACTCCCCTAGCATGAGCGCGATGATAAGGTTTTGCTCCAGGAAAAGCTGGCAAAAAAGAATGATGAATATTAATAATATTCGGAAATTGAGTGATTAAATTGGGGCTAACAATCTGCATATATTTAGCCAAGACTACTAAATTTATCTCGTATTGGCGTAAAAGCTCTAGCTGTTTTTCTTCTTGCTCGGCTTTATTTTCTTTGGTAATCAAGCTAAGGAATAGTTCCTGGTAATTCCTTAGCTTGATTACGCCAAAGCAGATCTAAAAGACAATGTTCTTGTTTGGTGACCCATAGGGCAATCTTGGGTAAAGTGTCAGAAAAATGTAGTTGCCAAGTGGCATTTAAAGGTTTGGAGATCGCCTTAAAAGCTGTAGCTATTGCTTCACGAGGTAAATTGAAGCCTTCAAGTTGCCATTCTATACTAATCAAGAATAAACTTGTAGCGAAATCCGTATGCTGCTCGGCATGAATTATATTACCCCCGTTAGCATAAATAAAGTTGGCAATCTTAGCAACCAATCCAGGGCTATCAAGACAAGAGATTAGTAAAGTTGCAGTAGGTTCGCTCATCTATGTTCAGCAAATAATATTTTTTACAATGACTAAAAATGATGTTTCCCCAACGTAAAAAATCACAATATACTCTTATTATTCAAGACCTCCGTATTTTTTTTAGTCAAACTTAATTTGATACTCTATTTTTGGGCAAACTAAAATTATGTAGCCAACCATATAATTAATTAAAGTAAAAATAAACATATATTTTTTGTACAGCTTTCAGATTCCAGTTAAAACTTTTTAAATACAGCAGATAATGCTATTACAAATTTATACATATTCATATTCTAAAAATCCCAGACTCCTGGTAAATCATCTTTGACAATCTCTAGAGGCAAAATCAAATTTACCTTTCCTGGATCAAAGTTAAGCAACAAAGTAATATTCGGTCAAAAACAACTATTATGAGCAGTCAAGACAACCCTTTGGAAGTAAATAACAATCTAAATGAACCTGCAAAAACTTCTGAAGGTTCAGCAGATTTATGGACAGAAGACGGTGATTCTGAGATAGTAACAGAATTTATATCTGTCGAAACTTTAGATTCTGAAGAGTCTTCAACAGCAGGAAACGCTGACCAGACCAAAAAGAAAATTTTGTCAGATGCCGATTTTGATAACTGGGATTTTCGCGATCCACTAGAGGTTCAGGATGAAAATACATTAGAGTCGAATCTAGTTTTAGATAACTCTCCTGAGCAAACTGAATCAAGTCCAGAAGTAGATGAAGTAGATAAACTCATAACCAACGATTTTCAACAGATAGATTTAGTTGAAACAGACCTGCAAGAAGATATTTCTGGAGAAACTGATTTAGATAGTTCAGCAGATCTAGAACTTGATGACTTAGAGTCTTTAGCAGAAGCACCATTGAATCTAGAAAATTCCGCAGACATTCAGCTTGATGATTTGGGCGAGTTTGAATTATTGACAGCCAAATATGCTCAGGAGAATAATTTAGACGAGATTAGCCTAAATATTTTAGATGTCTCAGCTTTAGACTTGGATGGTTCTGAAGATTTACAGCTTGATAGTCTTGAGTTTAATGATTTTGAAGGCTTAAGCGATCTAGATTCGCAGACGGCAGAAGGATTGGATAATGATCTTGATGGCATATTAGACTTAGAGACAGAAATAGAGTCTTTAGATTCTTTGGTGCTAGAATCTACATCTGATTTAGAAACAATAGAAAATTCCTTAAATGCTGATTTAGAATTATCATCCTTAGACTCCTTGCTTGGCGATGAGGTTGATTTATTGCCAGAGGTTATACCTGCTGCTTTTGAGCGACTCAAGGTTAGTTCTGCACCAGTAACTGTTAAAGCAAGTGACAAAGTAGCCGACCTTTCCCCAGTCAATAAATCCCAAAGTTTTGACCAAACCATGAGGGTTTCGGTCAAGAAGTTGGATGAGCTTAATAACCTAATCGGGGAATTAGTAGTTAAACGTAATCGTTTAGAAGACGATCAAGAAAGATTGCGTCGCTTTTTAGATAACCTACTAGGTCATGTACAGTCTCTAGGGGAAGCTGGAGGTAAAATGCACGATATGTACGAGCGATCGCTTTTAGAAGGAGCATTAATCGCTAGTCGTCAATCCCGTGCCAACTCAGCGGTGCCTGCTGGTGGCTCTAGTTTTGGTAGTACCAGAGAAACTCAAGCAGAAGGATTAGACGCGCTGGAGATGGATCGCTTTAATGGTTTCCATTTAGTTTCTCAAGACATTATTGAGCTGATTGTTCGAGTCAGAGAAGCTGCATCAGATATCCAGTTTGTCGTAGACGAAACAGACAAGGTTGCTCAAACTTTCCGTCAGGTAACAAGCCAGCTACAGGATGGCATGAACTCTTCGCGGATGGTTGCTTTTGGACAAACAGCTGACCGACTACCTAGAGCAATCAGAGATATTTCTCGCAAGCAGAAAAAACAAACTCAACTCCATATAGAAGGTAAAGATGTACTGATCGATAAAATGATCGTCGAGCATCTTTATAATCCCATGACTCACTTGGTAAGTAATGCCATTTCTCATGGGATTGAAAAGCCAGAAGAAAGACTGAAAAAAGGTAAACCAGAAGTAGGAAACATTAATATTCGTGCCTTTATTCAAGGTAATCAGACAGTAATTACCGTTCGTGATGATGGGGCAGGAATTAATCCCGAAATTGTTAAGCAAAAAGCGGTTGAGAAAAATCTCATCACTTGGGCGACAGCACAAATTTTGACAGAACAACAGGTTTATGAGCTGCTATTCCATCCAGGCTTTAGTACTAAAGACCAGGCTGATGACTTTGCTGGTCGTGGCGTAGGCATGGATGTAGTTAATACCGACCTCAAAAAAATTCGTGGCTCGGTAAGCACTGAATCAGAAGTTGGCAAAGGTACAACTTTTACGATTCGCTTGCCCCTTGTTTTAAGTATCTGTAAAGCCCTAATCTGTGTAGACGATAATACGAAGATCGCTTTTCCCATTGATGGGGTAGAAGACACCAAAGAATATCTACCCAGTGATATCAAAACCAATGCTAACGGTGTGCGCTGTATTACCTGGAAAAATACCTTATTGCCGTTAAGACCTCTCAAGACTCTACTTAATTACAATCGCAAAATTCGTCGGACTGGAATATATAATGCAAATCAAAATAACGACGATACTATTTCTGTAATCATTCTACGCAGTTTAGATAATTTGTTAGCAGTTGAAGTAGACGAAGTTAAAGCCGAACAAGAAATCGTAATTAAACAAATTGATGGCGCAATCCCGAAACCACCAGGTATAGCAGGAGCTACAGTTCTGGGTGATGGTACAATCATGCCTATTGGTGACGTACTAGAGCTAATTGAAATTGCTCAAGGTAAGAGAACTATTGAAATTGGCTTTGATGTCCTGGCTGGTGAAGCTGCCAGAAAACAGTCCCAGGCTGAAAGTATTCAGCAAGAGCCAATGGTACTAGTAGTTGATGATTCGATTACGGTTCGAGAGCTACTATCAATGAGTTTTAATAAGTTGGGCTATCGGGTTGAGCAAGCTAGAGACGGTCAAGAAGCTTGGGATAAGCTACGGGGTGGTTTAGTCTGCGACATGATCTTTAGTGATATTGAAATGCCTCGCATGAATGGTTTAGAACTGCTGTCTAATCTGCACAAGGATCAATCCCTTAGATCTATTCCTGTTGCCATGTTGACTTCTCGTGGTGCCGATAAACATCGACAAATAGCTAATGACTTGGGTGCAAAAGCTTATTTAACTAAGCCCTATACTGAAAAAGATCTGATGGATGTGGCGCAACATTTGATTGACATCAATCGGGCAAATAAAGAAGCTGAATCCGTCACCGTTAACTTTAATCGAGTTAAAAACAATCAGGCAGAAGCGGAATTTGAGGATGCGCCTCTGGTTTTAATTATTGATGACTCGGTAACGGTACGAGAGCTATTATCCATGACTTTTAAAAAAGCTGGTTATCGTGTCGAACAAGCACGAGATGGTCAAGAAGCCTGGGAAAAACTAAGTGATGGTTTAGAGTGTGACATTGCTTTTTGTGATATTGAAATGCCCCGCATGAACGGTTTAGAACTGCTGTCTCAACTGCAACAAGACGAAAAACTATCATCTTTACCGATCGCCATGTTGACTTCCCGTGGAGCGAAAAAAATGCGTAATATAGCCGCGTCTCGCGGGGCAAATGGCTATTTTGTGAAACCTTATGTAGAAGATGATCTATTAAAAGCAGCTAAAAGAATGATGGATGGGGAAATGTTAATTGAAAGTGAGGGCGAAGACTAGGTAAATCACAAATAATCAGTTGGGGGCGAACGGTGAGACAGTTGCGGTGGGTCGAGACCCCGCGTCGCCGTCAGGCGCAAAACAAAGGGGTACTCCCCGCATGTACGCTGCCCTAGCAAGGGAATGCGGGGAGTACCCGAAGGACCGTTCGCCCGTACAGAGAAAATGTAGGGTGGGCAAACTAGAAACCAAATTTCATAATGTTTTAGAAGTCTAAATTTGCCTACCTTACTTACAAGATTGTTTTTTGCTGTATCTATAGAAAGCAAGCAGGGTTGAAAATGATAAAAACTACAATTTTTTTAAGTGTTTTTTGGATATCAAGCCTATGGGGAATAAAGTCTACAATTGCTGCTGAAGCTAAAGCTCAAAAGATTGATTTGGAAATTGGAATTATTCAGCGTTTGGGTGCCAAACCAATGATTGATGGAGATCCTTTGATCGATCAAGTTAAGATCAATAGTACTCCTGGCGATTTATTAAAAGTTAGTTTTCCCGGTCAAGCATCTACTTCGGCGATTGAAACGAAAGAAGTTGTATTAAAGGTAGATTCTACTCCTCTGACTAAACCTAAACTAGAAGAAAAGCTGATTTTAAGCGATCGCTCTACCTTTGAAACTGCTGAAGATAGTGCCAAATCTTGGCAGAAACTGGGGATTAAGGTAGAGGTGGCTCAACCTGGACGCTGGCAAGTCTGGGCAAAACGAGATGTTTACAGTACTCCTTTGGTTCGTCGCTGGCTGCTTCATAGTCTAGAAGCCAATGGTTATGAGAGTCCCTATTTTGATACGGAGGTCTTATTGAAAAAGCCCGATATTATCTTAAAAATTGGTGAAAAAGAATACAATCAAGATCAAGTAGAAATTACCAGTAGCAAAAATTTAGTTGAGGTTAACACTACCGATAATTCTCAGACTGCTCGTATCTATGGAGGCAGTCTCAAGCTTCAACCTAACGCTTATGGAGAGTTTAGCTTAGTTAACCATGTTCCCCTAGAAACTTATCTGCGGGGAGTTGTTCCCTATGAAATTGGTGCAAACGCACCTGCTCAGGCGGTTGCGGCTCAAACAATTATCGCCCGCACCTATGCCTTGCGTAATCTACGACGTTTTAAGGTAGATGATTACCAACTTTGCGCCACCGTCCACTGTCAGGTATATAAAGGCTTGAATGATACTAATCCTATTAGTGACCAAGCGATCGCCGAAACCGCAGGTTTAGTTCTTACCTACAACAATGAACTAATTGATGCTCTTTATTCTTCTACTACTGGCGGAGTAACGGCTAGTTTTGCAGACACTTGGAATGGTGCAGAGCGTCCCTACCTTCAGCCTGTAATTGATTCCTCTCGTCCCCTTTGGGATCTGGTAAAACATCCCTTAAATAATGAACAAACCTTTCGTCACTTTCTGAAAATGACTCAGGGGTTTAATGAAACAGGAAGAGAAGGCGTATTTCGCTGGCACAAAACCAGAAGCATTGCTGACTTAAATCAAGATCTGCGTACATACCTGCAAAAAACTCATCATCCTCTCGCTGATTTTAAGACGATTAAATCAATGGAGGTTGGAGAGCGATCGCCCTCTGGCAGAATATTGACTTTAAATATTGAAACTGACAAGGGCAAGCTACAGCTACATAAAAACGAAATTCGTAGTGCCTTAGAGCCTCCCCGCAGTACCTTCTTCTATCTCCAGCCTATTTATAATAAACAAAAGCAGCTACAGGCTTATGACTTTATTGGTGGTGGCTTTGGTCATGGCGTAGGCATGAGCCAATATGGTTCTTATAACTTAGCAAATCTAGGTTGGTCAGCAGAGCGTATTTTAGCTTTCTATTATCCCCAGACTGAAATTAAGCCATTAGATGACACCATCGTTTTTTGGCGAGATGAGTCTCCAGAATCAATTAGTAAAAAGTAAAAATTATTCTTTTAATAAAAGGAAAGTTTGACTAAAAGAGCGATCCTTAATACGTCTGTTTACACGATTGGGAATTGCGTAATTATCCATGACGTGAGCTTTACCTACCAGGACAATTATCTGCGTCTGAGGATGTTCTTGATAGTAACGAGCGATCGCATCTGCCATGGTCTCATCCCACAATACTTGTGCTGCATAGAAATTGTCTCGCTCGCTGCTATTTCCCTGTCCATTTTGAACGTGTGCTTGATAGACTTTTGCCATTTTCTGACGATATTCTTGATTATCTAGCTTAATTTCCGCTAGAGGTGGAATGTAGCGAAAATCGCCGTCTTTTAAGCTATCCAAGCCTGTTTCAGCTACCTTTTGCGTAACTTCTGCGGGAGTATTAAGAGCAATTAGGGGGATTTTGTTTTCTTGAGCCAAGTGTAAAATAGGAGCATAAAATTCCCAGTCAAAACCCCAGCGAGTATCGTATTCAGTTTGCTCTCTTAACTCAGCCTCGCTAATTTCTCCTGATAAATAACGCTCTAAGATCGGTTGAAAAGGACGCTGAAACATTTCTAAGCCAATTGCTAGTTTTGGATTATAATTTGCTTGAGCTTGATAAAGTTGAGTAATAATTTCTAACTCTGCTACATGGTCTTTAGGGCGAGCGTGATTTTCTCCTAAATAAATTACGTCATGCCCTTTAAATTGATTGATTTTCTGTTCACTGATAATCTCTATAGCCTGTGCAGTAACGTTAGTCGGTTGATTCGGGTATTGAAACAAAATAAATCCCGCCAAAAATGCACTAAAAAAGCAAATTAAGACGGGAATTTTTAATTTCATGAATGTATCAGTTTTTCGCTAGCGATCGCCGTTAACTAATGTTTAGAACGGCGATTTAGCATAGGTCTTAGCCTTTTTTTGTTTACAAAAACTTCGTCACGTTAACCAACGGTGACAGCAGGCTCCGTCCGTTTAGGAGTCCGCGTTGCCTGGGGAAACCCCAGGCATTTATGTCGGACGTGGCGGAGCCTGCTGTCACTAAACTAAATTGAACTTAAGCTAAAGATGCCATTTTTACATCATTGTTAGATAGAACATCTTGTAGTTCATCTGCTTCTACTGTTTCTTTTTCAATTAGCATTGCGGCTAAACGATCGAGAATGTGACGATTTTCTTGCAAGACCTTTTTTGCACGACCATAAGCTTGATCGACATAATTACGAACCTCTTCATCAATCGCTGCTGCGGTTTCATTGGAGAAATCGCGGTCTGAGGCAATATCGCGACCCATAAAGACATTACCATTTTGACGACCCAAAGCTACAGGACCAAGGCGATCGCTCATTCCAAAGCGAGTTACCATCTGACGTGCTACTTTAGTTACCTGCTGTAAATCATTAGAAGCACCAGTAGTAACCTCTTCTTCGCCATAGATAATCTCTTCAGCTAGACGACCACCAAGGGCTACAGCCATTTGGTTTTGAAGATAAGAGCGAGAATATAAGCCAGACTCCATCCGATCTTCACTTGGGGTAAACCAAGTTAAACCACCAGCACGACCACGAGGAATAATGCTTATTTTCTGTACAGGATCATAGTCAGGCATCAATGCACCAACTAAAGCGTGACCAGCCTCATGATAAGCCACTAGTTCTTTGCGTTTTTCGCTCATTACGCGGTTTTTCTTCTCTGGTCCAGCCATGACGCGATCGATTGCGTCGTTGACTTCATCCATTGAGATTTCAGTTAAACTGCGACGGGCTGCTAGAATTGCTGCTTCGTTGAGTAAGTTTGCTAAGTCAGCACCAGTAAAGCCAGGGGTACGACGGGCGACTTTGTTGAGGTCTACGTCTTTGGCTAAAGTTTTACCGCGAGCATGAACGTTGAGGATTTCTTGACGACCTGCATAGTCAGGACGATCTACTACTACCTGACGATCAAAGCGACCTGGACGCATTAAAGCGGAGTCTAATACATCAGGACGGTTGGTAGCAGCAATCAAGATAATGCCTGTATTGCCTTCAAAACCATCCATCTCAGTTAGCAGTTGGTTAAGAGTCTGTTCACGCTCATCGTTACCGCCTCCTAAACCAGCACCACGCTGACGACCAACGGCATCAATCTCATCGATAAAGACGATACAGGGTGCATTAGCTTTAGCTTGTTCAAACAAATCGCGGACACGAGAAGCACCCACACCCACAAACATTTCGACGAACTCTGAACCAGAAATACTAAAGAAAGGTACGCCAGCTTCACCAGCAACCGCTTTAGCTAGTAGGGTTTTACCTGTCCCTGGAGGTCCGACAAGCAATACACCCTTAGGAATTTTTGCGCCAATAGCGGTAAAGCGATCGGCATTTTTGAGAAAGTCTACTACCTCAGTAAGCTCTAGCTTTGCTTGCTCAATACCTGCTACATCGCCAAAAGTTACTTGAGTTTTAGGCTCCATCTGCACTCTGGCTTTAGACTTACCAAAGTTCATGGCTTGTGAGCCTGGACCACTTTGCGCTCTTCTAAGAAGGAAAAATAATCCAACTAATAATAATATGGGGAATAAAAGACTGCTCAAAGCTCTAAACAACCATCCTTCATCACTTTGAGGTAGAACGGCAATATCAACACCATTATCACTCAAAATATCAATTAATTGAGGATCGTTAGGTAGGTTAACAGTTATAGGTGTGCCTTCACGGTCAATAACTTGCGCTTTAGTGCGATCTGCACTAATTTTAACGGTTTCTACCTTATGGTTTTGAACTTCGTCTATTAATTTGCTGTACGCCCAAGTTTGACGGGTTTGAGGTTGCTTATCTAAAAAGGCAGTACCTAACGCTACCACTACAATAGCTAACAAAACATACAGTCCGGCATTGCGCCATTTTTTATTGTTATCTTTACTCACTCTGACAGCCTCCCTACGCTGAAGATTAGGAATCCTTTTACTTTAATTTTAATGATTTCTGCTTTGTTGCTCTTTGTTAAAGATTATTTAGATAATTATAAGCTGAATACACTGACATCATCGGATTTGACCAAAGGTTATAGGTTGCTATCTACAAGGATCATCTAAAAATCCAGCCTTTATTACTCTTTAAATTTTAACGTTGTTAACTTATGTTAACGTTTCTCAGGAAGTATTTGCCAATGAATTTGTAAAAATTGCTGAAAAACCAATTAAATTTATTTCATTCCTACGATCTATGCTCTATGCCACTCCGTCTAAAAATTGCATTACAGCTTGATTAAACTGCTCGGGAAATTCTATCAAACTATTATGTCCGCCTCGCTCTAATATTACTAATTTAGCTTTTGGAATCTTGGCAGCAAGTTCTTCTGAATATTTTATAGGAATAAAGATTTCATCTCTACCAATCAACACCAAAGTTGGAACTGAGATTTGGCTGATTTGCGATCGCGTGTCATGTTGCATCAGTGCTGCAACCTGTCCTGCAAAACCTTGAGTGGATTGTGGATGAGGATTATTGAGTGCAAGATTAACTAAAGCCGTCACAGTTTCGTCATCTTCAAAAAACTCATTTGTGTAAACCCACAAACAGATGTCTCTCATCCAGGTTTCTATAGACACATTTTCGTTGAGCATTCTGATCCAGGTCTGAACTAAATGTTTTGCTCTAGCAGGAAACTGGGTGGCTGTTGCGTTTAGCACTAAGCTTTTTACCAACTTAGGATATTTAAAGGCAACAGTCTGGGCAATCATACCACCCATTGAAAAGCCCAAAATATGAGCATTATCCACCTTCAAAAATTTTAATAAGGCGACAACATCATCCGCCATCATCTCGGTTGAATAGTCTTCATTAGGAGCATCAGTTTGTCCAACACCACGATGATCGAAGACGATGACCTGATATTTTTGTGAGAGGACAGGAACTTGGTTGAACCAGGTGCTGCTATCCATGCTTAAGCCGTGAATCAAAACTACAGGTTCACCATTGCCGTGAACCTCATAGTACATTTCAATATTACCAATCTTGGTTCTGGGCATTCTGTATCTTTTCCTGGTTAGAATCGCTCTAATTATCTGTTGAAGCAGAATCTTGGCTAGATTAAATTATATGGGTACTTATTACCAAGGCAAAATCTCCCCATTGGAATGCCAAAAAGTTCCTGTATTGTTGAGATCTAATTCTTCAATACGATTCAGTAAACCTTTGACTGAAGTTTCGGTGGTAATTCCTGAATCGGTAAAATTAGTCATGCGAGTTTTAACCAACCCTGGATGCAAAATAGCCACCGCAATACCTTTAGGCTTTAAATCATGAGATAAAGATTTACCTGCCATCGATAAAGCTACCTTGGACATTCGATAGCCGTATGAGCCACCAGATGTGTTGTCTTCAATTGAACCCATACGACTAGTCATCAAAACAACTTTTGAGCCATTATTTAAATTAGATAAAAGTGCTTTGGTAAATCGCAATGGTGCGATCGCATTTACCTCAAATTGCCGACGAATACTATCAAAATCAAGATCTTCTAAAGTTGTCCGCTCTACTATTCCCGCATTATTAATCAAAACATCAATCTTTTTTCCACTCAGCCTAGCAACTAAATTATTGACTGCTGGTTCAGAAGTAAGATCTACGTCCTTTTCTATTTGAACTTCTAAAGCTTCCAACTCCTCAGAAGGCGATCTGCATACAGCAATTACTTCATGTCCTTGCTCTTTTAGCTGACGACAATACTCTAAGCCAATGCCTCTATTTGTTCCCGTAATTAAATATGTTTTTGTCATTGTCAATTTAAGCTGAATTTATTTTTTATTAGGTATAGGTTGCAAGTCCTCATAATTTACACCATCAGCTTTAATAGTCTTGTCTATTTTTAAAATTGGTTTTGCTTTTTCTGGTAAAAAATAAAGTTGTTTTTTTCCTTGTTGAAAAAACTGCTGAGAGCTACTACCCGAATCAATCAAGAAGTTTTGTTGTCTAACTGGTCTAACATCATTATATTGAAGAGATGTTTGACCTGAATTTTGAATTGTATTATTTACGCCATCAACTGATTGGGATCTGGCTAGATCGGCAAATAATGTTGCAGATGCTAATCCTGTTAAGAATAAAGCCTCTTTTATAATACGACTACCCATTGCTATTTTCCGAAAAATTACTCTAGCTATATTGTACTATCTAGCTAATCTGTAGCTCGCTTTATAGTACAATAAAACTATATTGAACAAAAAATCAAATATAAATAAAATCAGTTTTGCATTACTGACTAGCTATTCTTGATAAGAGTCATTTGGGAGTCAGCAGAAATTTTTATTTATGGATCAATGGCGATCGCCAAATTAGATCGGCTTTAAACAAGGGATTCAACCTATAGTCAAAAACCATTGCAGAAAGCTTTGAGGCGGTCAACAAAGCTTTTATGTTAGAATTTTTGAGTGTTTTTTCATTAAGTAATAAATACAAAGCTAATCAGGCATTTTTCGGAGAAACTACATGGCTAGCACTTACGATGCAGATCAAATTCAGGTTCTAGAAGGTCTGGAGGCAGTACGCAAACGTCCAGGGATGTACATTGGTTCGACAGGACCAAAAGGACTGCATCACCTAGTATACGAGGTAGTAGACAATTCTATTGACGAAGCACTTGCAGGTTTTTGTACTCATATAGAAGTTGATATTAATCCTGATGGTTCAGTCACTGTCACCGATGATGGACGGGGTATTCCCACAGGCATCCATTCTAAAACAGGCAAGTCAGCTTTGGAAACAGTGATGACTGTTTTGCACGCTGGGGGTAAATTTGGTGGTGACGGAAGCGGTTATAAGGTTTCGGGTGGTTTACACGGGGTAGGTGTATCGGTAGTCAACGCCCTCTCAAAATTGGTAGAGGTTACGGTTTGGCGAGACGAGAAAGTTTATCTTCAACGCTACCAGCAAGGAAAGGCACAAGGACAGTTAGCTGTAGAACCAAATAAAGACCAGCCTAAACGTACAGGAACTTCAGTTCATTTTATTCCTGATGAGACTATCTTTAGTGAAACAACCACTTTTGAATACGATATTTTGGCGAAACGGTTAAAAGAGTTGGCATATCTCAATGCGGGCATTAGAATTACTTTTAGCGACCATCGCCCAGAAGAAGTACGCCAGGATATATTCTGTTACGAAGGTGGCATCAAAGAATATGTTGAATACATGACGCTGGAAAAAGATCCTCTGCATCAAGACATTATTTACGTTAACAAAGAGAAAAATGGCGTAACTGTAGAAGTTGCTTTGCAGTGGTGTATTGATTCCTATAGCGATAATTTATTAGGTTTTGCTAATAATATCCGTACCATTGATGGCGGTACTCATCTAGAGGGTTTAAAAACCGTCCTGACTCGGACAATGAATACCTTTGCCCGCAAGCGGAACAAAATTAAAGAAAATGAATCTAACCTTGGTGGCGAGAATGTGCGAGAGGGTTTGACTGGAGTTGTATCGGTTAAAGTACCCGATCCTGAGTTTGAAGGACAGACCAAAACCAAACTAGGCAACACTGAAGTTCGCGGGATTGTTGATTCTTTGGTGGGAGAAGTTTTAAACGACTATCTAGAATTTAATCTTAATGTTGGCGATGCCATTATCGAAAAAGCCGTCCAGTCTTTTAAAGCAGCCGAAGCAGCCCGCCATGCGCGAGAATTAGTTCGCCGTAAATCTGTTTTAGAGTCTTCTCCTTTACCTGGAAAGCTTGCTGACTGTAGTACTCGCGATCCTGAAGAATCAGAAATTTTCCTCGTGGAAGGAGATTCTGCGGGGGGAAGTGCTAAACAAGGCAGGGATAGAAGATTCCAGGCAATTTTACCCCTGAGAGGTAAAATTATCAACATTGAAAAGACTGATGACAGCAAAATCTATAAGAATAATGAGATTCAGTCAATGATTACTGCTTTGGGGTTAGGCATCAAAGGGGATGAGTTTGATTCTACTCAATTGCGCTATCATCGCATTGTAATTATGACGGATGCTGACGTGGATGGGGCGCATATTAGAACATTGTTGCTGACGTTCTTTTATCGCTATCAAAGAGATTTGGTTGACCAAGGCTACATTTATATTGCCTGTCCTCCTTTGTATAAACTAGAACGAGGACGCAACCATCAATACTGCTATAGCGATCGCGAATTACAAGAGCGTATTGCTGAGTTTCCTGCCAATGCTAACTACACTATTCAGCGATTCAAAGGACTGGGTGAAATGATGCCTCAACAGCTTTGGGACACAACCATGAACCCCGAAACTCGCGCCATGAAGCGAGTAGAAATTGATGATGCAGCCGAAGCAGATCGAATGTTTACCGTCTTGATGGGCGATCGCGTTGCCCCCAGACGGGAGTTTATCGAAGCCAACGCACCTAAGTTGAATCTAGACGATTTGGATATTTAAGAATTGTGGTTTTACGCATAAGTTAAAATATTTAATTTTGAGTACGGTTAATCTGAATTGGTTAGCCGTATTTTTTATAGGTTAAAAAAAGGCGATTGCCAGCCAAATAAAGTCCAAATTTACTATATGCACGGTTACCTCCGTTTAATTAGATTGCAAAAAGTTAACAAAACTGTACGGTTTGCAAGCAATATTTTTAGAGCGATCGCTTTAAGCGAATAATTTGATAATATTATTACAATAATGGTTAACGTGAAAATTTGACGATTTTAATTGGCATTAAGCTTATGACAGATACTATTTTCGGTAAGATTATTCGTCGTGAGATTCCTGCCGATATTGTCTATGAAGATGATTTAGCTTTGGCGTTTAAAGACGTTAATCCTCAAGCACCAACCCATATTTTAGTAATTCCCAAAAAGCCTATCTCCCAACTGTCAGCAGCGAGTCAGGAAGATGCAGCATTGATGGGACATCTGTTAATGACGGTTAAAAAAGTTGCTGAACAAGCAAATCTAAGTAATGGTTATCGGGTAGTCATTAATAATGGTGCAGATGCAGGACAAAGTGTAGATCATCTGCATCTGCATATTTTAGGCGATCGCACTATGAACTGGCCACCAGGTTAGATGAAGGGATGAGGTATAAGGGATGAGGGCAGAGGAAATAATTTACTGTAGTCATTCCAATTAATTTCTTTATGGTAATTTTGGATCGAAAAAAAGTCTAATATAACTCCCTACTCACTACTCCCTACCTCCCAAGGGTAGGTTTTTTAAAAAGTAGTGAGTGACGGCTCAAAAATAATGTAAAAGAAAAGTAGAAAGTCTTGATGTCAGTGCATCTAGGGCAATGAAAAGTATGTGAAGACATGATGGGTAAGGTTGAAGTAACTCCCGCAGCAGAACCAGGACAATTTAAAGCCACTACTTATTTTGGAATGCAGGCAAATTGGAATGTAGTTGCCAGTGTTAAAGATCCTCAATATCAGGCAAACCAAGAGTTTAGTTTTGAAGTCAAATAAAAAATTGACAAAGGCGATCGCTTTGAGGACAATTCATGCAGGACTTGAAAGAATAGAGATTATTAACTTCAAAGCTTATTAAAATTCAGTTTTGGATACTTAAATCTGACAATATCTTATTTTTGGCTAATTCTACTATTTTTTAGTCAATTTTTTTCTTTCTTCACGATCGTTCAATATTTCTGTAAGTTCAGTTCCATGGCTTTCTAACTTGCTTGATAATTTATTGTTGTTGTCACTTTTATGTCTATCTTGTCCAAGTAGAATCAGAAATAAAAATTCATGAGCTTTTAAATCTAGGTTGTCAGAAAAACCCTCATAGTATCGAGCCCAACTGCTTTGTTTCATTGTTTTTAATTTTGTTTCATCATGTAGTATTTGAGTCAATTTTTGAGATAAATCTGTTTTATCTTTAAAATAACCAGCACCTTCTCCAGCTACCCATGAATTAAAAGGATTATCATGTGCCAGTACGGGACTGCCTGCGGATAATGCTTCTACCAAAGAGGGGTTAGTTCCTCCTACTTGATGTCCGTGAATATAAAGCCGATTATAATGTCTTAAGGTTTGAACTATTTTTTGCTCGTAAATAGCTCCAATAAACATCACTTCATCACTAGCTGATGCCATAACCTGTTTATGGTAAGAATTTTTCTCGGGAAAATAATTCCCTAAGATTACTAAGGGTAAGTTTCTCCGTTTTTGGGAAAAAGCAGATACAATTTCTAAAATAGAGTTTTCTGGTTCGGGTCTAGCAATTATTAAGGCGTATTTTTTAGGAACAAGACTGTATTTTTTGAGTAACGTTTCGTCAACCTTGGAGACGACTTGTGCGCTGTAGGGAATTACTGTAATTGGCTTAGTAGTTTTAACTTTTTGACGCAAATAAAGTTTAATCTGCGGGTGATCTGCGATTAAATGGTCGCTAAACCAAACAGCACAACGCTCGTTACAGTATAGCCAAGCTTTCTCTAAAGGATTCCATTTCTTTCTCCACCATTCCATGCCGTCCATATTAGTTATGTTCACTCGGTTTGTGAGGCGATACAGTAGTGAAAAAACGGCAGTATTGTAACCTAATGTAAGAATAATGCCTTTTTGATTTACAGCATTTATAACCGCTTTGAGATCGAATATAATTGACCACAAAGCACTATTTTTAGGGACTGGAATGTGAACTAAATTGATTCCCTGCCAAGTACTATAGAAGCGCCGATTGCCCTTGGTTTGACAGTAAACTGTTACACTCCACCCCTTATTAACTAAGTAAAGGGCTAAACGTTCTGCAAAAGTTTCAAATCCACCATGATTTCCAGGAATTCCGCGAGTACCAAGAATCAAGATTTTATGCTTTTCCATGAAATTGATTTATCAGATAATTTGGCTAGATGATGAATAAATAATCAGTCAGCTAGTTTAAGCACTTAACTTGTCTATCAAGGTTGATAAGCAGGCAAGGATAAAGCTTTTACAGTTTGCTTCCTAACTTGATTGTCAATAAATTACAATGTAGTTAAAGTTAACGTAAACTAATCTTCAAGTCAATACTTTTTTAAGTAAGACTACTGAGAACGGGCGACAAATAAAATATAGCATTGACTGGAAAAGAAGTAGTTAAGGTTATTAATAACGCAAACTAATCTTCAAGTCAATACTTTTTTAAGTAAAACTACTGAGAACGGGTGGCAAATAAAATATCGCGCTGACTGGGAAAGAGATTCAGCTCTCATACCTAGCATTACACGGGCGAACAAATAAAATGTGTGGATACTCAAATAGGAATTTTAATTTTAGCTGAAAAACAGCCAAAAACCATGTGCAGAAGATAAACTATTAATTATTAAACACTCAAAGCATCTCAACCACTGAAAACTGCAAAATTTTCGCTGATTGCCGCTCATGACACTCTCGCTAGTTTTTCCCCGTATCAGGTAATACGCCAACTTTTACCTCGATTTGTCGCTGCTTGTCATTGCTCTGTAGACTTAGCGGTAGTTGATCGCCTATTTGGGTTTTGGCAACTATCTGCTGCACTTCATCAGCTTTACTGACCTGTTGATCGCCAATCTTGTGAATTATGTCTCCCGATCGCAATCCCGCATTATCTGCGGGAGAGTTAGGGACAACACCTACAATTAAAATGCCTTTGTTTGTACCTATGTCTATATTTTTTTGGCTTTTTAGTTGTTTTCTAAGGTCGGGAGTAATTTCTGCCATCTGAATACCTAAAAATGGATGCTCTGCTTTGCCTGTGGCAATCAATTCTTCGGCTATATCTCTAGCGGTATTAACAGGAATAGCAAAACCAATTCCTTGAGCGTTTTGAATAATAGCAGTGTTGACCCCAATCACTTCACCTTGGGCATTGAGTAATGGTCCTCCAGAGTTACCAGGGTTAATGGCAGCATCAGTCTGAATAAAGCTAACCTGTTTGTCAGCAACTCCTATCTGCGCGCTGGTTCTACCTGTAGCGCTGACAATACCAGTAGTGACGGTGTTATCTAAGCCTAAAGGATTACCGATCGCGATCGCCCATTCTCCAGGCTGTAATTGGTCGGAATCTGCAAAAGTAACCGCAGGTAAACCTTCTGCATCTATTTTGATTACCGCTACATCAGTCAAGGAGTCTGTCCCCATAACTTTTCCTTTGTATGTGCGACCATCTTTGAGAGTTACTTCTACTTTGTCACTACCTTCTACTACATGAGCATTAGTAACAATCAAACCATCAGAACTAACTACAAATCCAGAGCCAACACCTTTTTGAACCTGTTGACTGGGTATATTGGGTATCTGCGAGCCAAAAAATTGACGGAAGACGGGATCGTTGAGCAAAGGAGAAGCATTAGTCGAGACAGTGCGAGATGCGTCGATACGCACTACTGAATCTCCTACCTGCTTTACTACATTACTGACATAATTCTGGGGTAGAGCGATCGCTGCTTTTGTTCCAGATTCGTCTTCTGTTTTGGTGACTGTAGAAGATTCTGCTGATTCGTTAGTAACAGTTTGGGGGGAATTAATTAAATAATTGCCACCCAGGGCTATTCCACCTCCTAACAGTAGTAGAGAAGCAGAAGCCGTTACTTTTTGCCAAGATGTTAATTGAGGCATTAATTTAGCTTTATATTTAATGTTTAATTTAGTTAGTAATTTAGATATAAATAAAATTAACTATTAATTTCTGATTTGAGCCAGAATGTCTATCTTTCTAATTTAGATAGATGATATGTCTTTTGTGTGACAATATTTTGAATTTTGAATGATATTGAAGGTGTTTTTTCGATTATTAGTCAAAAGAGGGTAGTGTATAGTTACTAAAATTAAGATATAAAAGGAGCGTAAGTTAATTGTGCTAGTTTTATATGTCCCACAATGATGACTATATTGACGCAGTTAATCCTCAAGCTAATTCTTGGTTGAGTTTGGAAATATACGTTAAAGCTAATCAGCCTAATTTATTGCAGGGTTTAGATCAATGGTTGCAGTTAGATTTAATTAGTCAAGCACAAGTTAAAAAAATATGTCGTCATCATTTAAGCTGTCCTTTACCTGAGATAGAGGTTGAAAGTAATTTAGCAGCAAGTCAATTAGGTTCTTTAGTAGCTGCCAAAACTTTAGTTAAAGCTGCTGCACCCCAGCCTAATATTGTTACACAAGTATGGCTAAGGTTTTTAGATGAATTAAGTATTCGCTGGCTATTATTTTTGGGTATATTTTTAGTGGTTATCTCCTCTGGTGTGCTAGCAGCCAGCCAATGGGATAATTTTCCTAAGTTTGGGCAATATTTAATTCTCTTAGTTTATACTCTTTGCTTTTGGGGTTTTGGATTTTGGTCAAGTAAACAGAATAATTTAAAGTTAACCTCCCAAACCTTAAGCGCGATCGCAACTTTATTGATCCCCGTTAACTTCTGTGCCATTAGTCACTTTAGTTTAGGTAATAATATTTGGGAATGGATAACTATTGCCATTGCTTTTGTTACAACAGCTACTATTTTCTTTAAGTCTCGACTCAGAGAAAGAAACCAAAACAAGTTTTTTGCACCGTTTTTTTTAATACTTAGCTATCTAAATTTAGGCTGGAAGTTGACTAATTTGCCACTGATTGCAGTATATAGCGGTATTATTGTCATTAGTTTAATTCACTACAAATTTTTCTTACCACGACCGAAATATCCTAGAAATAATTTATTATTCCTCTTGGCTGCATGGTCATTACTATTAGCTAGAGGATTAATAGATAGCAACTATACAAACTATAACTTAGCGATCGCTTTATTTGCCTGGCTATTAGGGACAATTTATTTATCTCAACGGACTAAGTTAGAGCAAGCAAACACTACAGCTATATTTTTTAGCCGTATCTGGCAGTTTATTAGTATTCTTATCTTGAGTTTGGCTTGGATAATGTCGATTGTCTCAGGAGTTTCGGGGGCAAATCCCCTTGGCTGGCAAACTGTCGGTATCAGCGTCTTAGCTATTCATTTATTTAGTCAAAGGCTAACTCTCTATTGGCGTAAACGAGATTTAACCGCCATCTTTTTTGTTGGCTTGCAGACTTTATATATTTCTAAAGAATTAATCCCTAATAGTTTACGCACTCAAGCTTTAGATCTGGCTGTGACAATTAGCAAAACTGAATATTTCCCTGAGTCAGTGTTTGGAGTAACTCTTTTTCCTTACGTTATTCTATTTGTTTTTATTGCCAGTTGGTTATATCGTCGGCAAAAGCTGCATTTGGGCTTATATAGTGAATGGCTTACCTTGATTTTGGGTATAGCCCTAACCTGTTTTAGCTTATCTAATCCTACATGGCGATCGCTAAATTTACTTTTGTCTACTGCTACTCTGGGCTATGTTGCCTATATTCGTCAGCCTTTGAGAAACACGCTAGTTTACCTAACTCACCTGTTGGGTTTAGTTACCGTAATTAACGCAATTGCCGTTATCTTACCTAATTTAAGTCAGTCAGCGTGGGGCAGTATTTTGGTTTTACTCATGGCTGGGGAGTGGGGCATATATGTGCGTAGAATAAAGCAGCCAAGAATTAGTAATTCTGATTTTAAATCTCGGCTACAGCAAAGCTTTTGGTATTTTGGTTTGTTATTAGGTGCCGTTAGCTATACCTGTTTTTTGTCTCAAGTAAAAGGATTGGCGACTGCTGAAACTTTTCGCTGGGGTTTAGTTTGGTTAATTACCCCTGGGATGTTGACTCTAATTGCCAAATATACCCGTAAGATTCAACAGCGTCGGTTAGCAACTTCTCTTAGCTGTATTGCTTTGATTTTGGCTCAATTATTGGTTTTTGGGCAAGGCGAAACTAGATTTATTAGCTTGGCGGTGGCGATTTA
The DNA here is from genome assembly GCA_038259125.1 of Chroococcales cyanobacterium. GTDB lineage: Bacteria > Cyanobacteriota > Cyanobacteriia > Cyanobacteriales > Xenococcaceae > Waterburya. The sequence goes on from JBBSPC010000010.1 coordinate 33,511, forward strand.
CTTGATGTACATCAATGCTTTTAACCTGCGTCGCACTACAGTTACGGCAATTCATTTAGGTTTTGTTTTAAGTCTGACTGCCAGCTTGCTGAGTAGTTTTGTAAGCAATTGGAATTGGCTACCAGTAGGTGCAGTTATTCTCTATGGCTTGTATCAATTTCGACTATATTTAAAAAAAGCGATCGCCACTCCCAAATTTGACTATATTTCCCAACGTACTGCCCACGGAATTCTGGGAGTGGGGGTAGAAGCCAGAAACTATAAGCTGATGGGTAAATATATCCAGGCAGCAGACTATTGGGCGATTGCTTTGATTGCTACTGAATTAGCTATAGTCAGCATTATCTACCTAAATTTGCAGAATTTTGGACAATATTCCCAGTATTTGCTCACTACAATCTTACTTATAGGGGCTATTTTTTGGCGTTATCGTCAACAACCTAATAATCTAGTTTTATATATTCTGGTTTGGCTGGGGGAATTATTAACGGTAGGTGTAGCTGTACTTCTAGGAGGCAATGGTTTATTCTATGCGATCGCCAATATTATTCTCGGATTATTATGTTTAATTGTCATCGCCTGGTTAGCTCAAACTGATTCACCCTGGGCAAGATTGAATTTAGCTTACGTGCCTTTGGTTTACGCTATTGTAGGCATAATCTGGCGACTTACCTACTTTGACTCTTACACGGGATTATTAACTCTAGGGGCAGCTTTGACTCTAGTTAATAGCCACCAAAATAATAATCAAATTAATAAACTAATTAACTATCTCGGTTTGGCAGGGATTTCTGTTGGGATTTATGAATTAGTTATTTATCGGCTGCAACAGTCATCAGCAGGAAGTGCAGCCGATGGCTTAACAATATTAGCTTTAGTAGCTGCTGAGATCGCCTTTACTTATCGTTTAAGCGTCTGGTGGTATCGTCAACGCCATCGAACGACGATGTTTAATCTTAGTTTATCTAAAGTTATTTTAATTGCTCATCTGCACTGGGCAATGAGCAGTAGCTTAAAAATCATGGCTGCGAGTATTGCTATAGAAAGTGCTGCACCTAGTTTAACTTTTATTAGTATTGCTACTAGCTTTTGTCTTGGTGCTTATGCTCTTATTCAGGGTAGACGCAATCTAGAAACGTCAGCAAATACGGCAAACGACTGGTGGGTGTATGTCGGCTTGGTAGAAATAGCCGCTACCTTAGTTTACAGCCGTCTAATTATTAGTCGCTTGAGCTTATTCGATCCTTGGCGAGTTATATTTACCTGTGCCGTTGCCCTCTTCATTTATCAAATACCCTGGCAAAACTTGGGCTGGCGCAAAACTCCTTGGCAACGCACTGCTTTAATTATTCCTGCGCTGATGACTCTAATTACAGTAGAGGATGTTTCCTATCTCAGCTTGGTAATTGTGGCAGCTTTTTATCTACGCATCGCCTACTACCAAAAGAACTTGCGCTGGAGCTATATTAGTTTAGGATTTATTAACTGGGGCATCATTAGACTTGTTTGGCAATACAACACGGAATTAATTTGGATTGCAGGTATTATCAGTTTGTCTGTTCTTTACGTTGCTCAGTTCGATCCCTACTTTAAGTCTCATCGCCGACAACGCCATTATTTGCGTATAGGAGGCAGTAGCATTGTTTGTGCAACTGCCCTATTTTACCCAGATTGGGGACTTATTCCTGGGGCGATTGGCTTTGGTTTAATTTTTGTGGGTTTAGGATTTAAGATTAGAGCCTTTCTATTTGTGGGTACAGTTACTTTAATAATGACGACTATTTATCAGTTAATTATTTTGGTTTTAACTTATTCTTTTTTAAAGTGGATTGTAGGCTTAGTAGCAGGAATTTGCTCAATTATAATAGCTGCTGGCTTTGAGCAAAAGCGCGATCGCTTAAACAATCAATTGAAAAGCTATGAGAATAAATTAAAAACTTGGCAATAAAGGTAAAGAAAATAAACAGCGATGCCGATCGCTAGCTGAGTCTAAACCATGTTATTCCACGCCAATGAAACCTGCTTCGCAATTGCGATCGCGCATCTTAAAAAGTTACCCATTGTTAATTCTCATTCCTTAGCAACCCCGAACTAACAATTTATCAGTACACGGGTATACATAACTAATGTATTTAATAGTTTCCAATTGATTATCTACAAACATGACAAATTGCCTCAAGACTTCTCTAGAGACTACCTGTTTCGCTACATATTAAAAAAGGCAACACGATGTAAGAATGCTGGAACTATATCTTTATTAGCATCAAAAGATGGTGAATTTGATGATTTGCCACCCAAATTTAAAAACAAATAAATGCAGCACGTTATGATTGCTGCTAACATTATTCTTTCTAACATTGTTAACTCCTCTACAGCCTATCCCTATAGATATCAGTATGTCTTAATTATGGTCGAATAATCTAGAGATGAACAAATGAATTAGCAATTTTAAATCAAAACTTCACAATTGCTTTATAGAAACAAAATAAATTTCATATATTTATTGATTGAAATAAAATATGTATTATCAACTTCTTAACCCAAATTTAAACTCATAAAATACGTAAATTAATTGATAAATAATCATCTACACTTAATTTTCTGATAATACTAAATCTGGGTCAAAAGCCCTGCTGATTATCGATGCAAACAAAAAGAGTTTCCAGCTTTTTCCTTTTGCCAAGCTTAGAGCTTTTTAATCAGCAAAGCGATCGCTCTTTGGAACATTTATTTTAATATCACTTACTTTGCCAATTCTGCTTCAATAGCTTGTATTAATTCAGAAGAAGTAGGAGTAACGCCACTACCAAATCTCGCCACTACCTCACCTTCTTTGTTAATCAAAAACTTTTCAAAGTTCCAGGCGACATCTCCTTGAGGTTCAACAGAATTAGTTAGAATTTGATATAGAGGATGCTGGTTAGAACCCTTGGCATGAACTTTATCAAACATATCAAAGCTGACACCATATTTTGTTTCACAAAATTCGGCAATCTCTTCGTTTGAACCTGGTTCTTGAGAGCCAAAATCATTACAGGGAAAACCCATAACTCGCAAACCTTTATCGCCATATTCTTGATTTAACTCCTCTAGTCCTTGATATTGAGGAGTATAACCACAGTAGGAAGCGACGTTAACAATTAATAACACCATGCCTTTATAGTCGGCAAATTTTTCCTCATCACCATCGATGTTTTTTACGGCTATATCGGATATATTACTCATGTTCTGCTTTGGAATCGGATTTACTAAATATGACAGATCGTACTGTACCATCTCTTTTGGACACTCAGGTTATTAAAGTTGATGATTTATCTGTCAGAATCGCTGCTTCTACGGCTGAGTTCACTCAAGATGCAGCTAATCAGGCTCAAGACTATTTGCGATCGCTGTTAACCCAACAAGAAACAGTAAGTATTATTTTAGCAACGGGTAACTCTCAGCTACAGTTTTTAAGTGAAATAGCCTCTCAAGATAAATTAGACTGGTCACGTATAATTCTGTTTCATCTGGATGAATATTTAGGCATTACAGCAGATCATCCTGGAAGTTTTCGTTATTATTTGCGTCACAAAGTAGAACAGCTTCAGCCTTATCTATTTCACTATATTCAAGGTGATGCACCAGAACCCTTAACCGAATGTCTGCGTTACACTAAATTATTACAGCAGCAGTAGTTGAAAAAACTCTAACCAAGGCGATCACTCCTAATTTTCCTGCCACTATTTTACGCCAACAACCCCAGGCGACATTATTTTGTGATTTGGATTCTATTAGTTTGTTTTTAGAGAATAATAATTGCTAAAAGCCTACAGTTTTTTGTGGTTTCCATGTTTAAAATCCCTAATGTTAAGACAATTAAAACAATCAGAAATATCCTGACCCTAAGTCATAGACTAAATATCAAGCAGCCAAAAGTTTATAAATAATCATATGCCTACAGTAGTCGTTCGTGGAGTAAGTCATTATTATGAATGGATTCGTCACCTGCAAGCTAACTCTAAGCCTGTAATGGTTTTTGTTCATGGCTGGGGAGGTTCGGCAAGATATTGGCGTAGCACTGCCGAGGCTCTGGCAGATGATTTTGATTGTCTACTCTACGATCTGCGGGGTTTTGGTCGTTCTTCTTTACCTCAAGAACCTGTATTGGGTTACGATATGGAAGACTACGCAGCAGATTTGGCAGCTTTATTAGATGCTTTAGGACTTGAGCGAGTATATATCAACGCTCACTCCATGGGAGCATCGATCGCCACTATATTTCTCAATCGTTATGGCGATCGCGTTGAGCAAGCAATTCTTACCTGTAATGGTATTTTTGAATATGATGCCAAAGCCTTTGCTGCTTTTCATAAGTTTGGCGGATATGTGGTTAAGTTTCGCTATAACTGGTTTTTAAAATTTCCTTTTGCCGATCAAATGTTCATGGCGCGATTTCTTCATCGTCCAATTAACAAAAGCGATCGCTTGGCATTTTTAGAAGATTTCTTGTTGGCTGATTATGATGCAGCAGCAGGAACAATCTACACCTCCGTCAGCCAAAAGGCTGTAGAAATTATGCCTCAAGAGTTTGCTCAAATCAGCGTACCAACTCTCATGGTGTCTGGAGAAAAGGATATTATCATTCCTGCGGTAATGGGTAAACAAGCAGCAGCCTTAAACGACAAAATTAAATATGTCGAGTTGCCCAAAACTTCTCATTTTCCCATGCTAGAAGATCCCGTCGCCTATCTAAAAACCGTCAGAGAATTTTTACAGCCTCATAATAATTTATCTCTAACAACTAATAACTAAAAGCTAATTACCAATCAATATTTTATATAGCAAATATTGTTTAGCTGACCTTTTTGGGAATGATAGGCACAACGCTTATATATTTCTGTTTGTATAGCTATGGATCGAGAATTAATTATTCAAGCTTTGAAAAGTACCTGTGGCAATAAAAACTTTCGCTTTCAAGTCCTTGAGCAAAATTCTAAGCTACACATTTATGTCAACCATAAAACAGATAAACATCCAGATTATTTACTTCTAACCGATCTGGTAACTAAGGCGATCGCAAGTTTACCTTTGGATTCTTGGAAAGGCGTGTGGTTATATAGCCGTAAATTAGGGGATATTGAGCCAAAATGGCAGACTTATGTAGAATTTCCCTTAAAAATAAATTCAGATGACCTGAATACTTTTGCTAATTCTCAAGAGGGAAATACAGATCGGGTTTCAAACCCAGGTATAGTTTATCAAACTCCTCTACCAGAAGTTAATATTTTTGCGCCCAAGCTCACAGAAGCAATAGAGATAATTGACGACTCGGAAAGTTTAGTCGAGCAAGATAGCACTGGTAATACTGACTTGCTAGACAAGACAGGAATGATTCACAAAGCTTTTTTACCAGAAGAAGAGATCGACACTTTTGCTCATAGGCTGATAGAAGAAACAGATACGACTGATTCAGACAAGATAAATCTGACCCAATATTGTTTTATTACCAATCAAAAACTACTCACTAGCGATATCCTTGCGCCAGACAAAGATACTATTCGTTTGGTCAAGTTTTTTCACCATTTATCTGACAATAATAAGCAAAAGATTCTGCCAGCTTTAGATAATTATTTTAAGCTAGCTAAAATTCCCGACACCGACAAGCTATCTGTAGCATTACAAAACTGGCTTAAGCAAATAGCCGAATTAGATGATGAACATCGTCGTACAGCCGAAATTTGGCTAAGTCGCTACTGTTTTGATCGGGATGCAACCTTGAATGAGTTTAAAACTGTGGCAGACAAAAATGCTGTCATTACTGCAAAAAAAAAGAAAACTCAAAGCAATACGGAGTATAATTTTACCCCAGCAATTCCAGATTCCTCTAATGGTGATGATTTTCACCAGCAAAAATTCAAACTTTCTTCCGTAATTAGGAAATTTATCCTTCCTTTTATTTGGACATTGGCTACCTTAATTTTCCTAATTCTGGGAATTTATACCACCAATTTGCCAACAACTTCTCAAGCTATTCCCTCTATTTGCAATAGCACAATTGGTTCACCTAATTACTGTCGTCTAGCAGTTAACCTGGCAGGAGAAAAAGCAATTAAGCAATCATCCTCTGGTATTTTTCCCCTGACAAAAATAACCGAGACCTCAGCTAATTATGGTTGTCAAAGATATGCCAATGTTAAAGCAGGAATTGTAGGTAATATCGATCCGCGCCAAATTCCTGTTGTATCTAGCTCTGAAGCAAAAATATTGCCTCGTATTTATGTGGTTGAGGCTCAACAAAAAAATGTAGGGCAATCAGATAATGTCAGAGTAGGATGTGTATATGCTGCGGGACAAACAGAGCGATCGCCTAAACTATTAGCAGCAGACATTATTCCTAACAATTGGCCCAGGGAACACTACCAACCACACCCTAAATCTGGGTCTAATATTTCTTTTGGTTTCTATACCAATATTGTTAACCTAGGTTTGTACACCATCTTTTACGCCATTGGCATCGCGATCGCCTCTAAACTAAATTTAGGCATTAAAATTAACCAGATCCAAACCATTTATCTTGTTGCTGTAATCCTAGCAATGGTGCAATTGTTCGTAGGCAAACTACCGGTATTTAACCTAATTGCTAGTACCATGCTGCCAACTTTAGCTGTACTAAGTCTGAGCATGGTGATTAAAGACTTTAAGATTGATCGTAGCTACGGTTATCCTCTTGTGGCTACAGGAATTTTGGTTATTATTGCTGTGCAATTTTTACTCTATGGTGTGTTTTTAGGATTAGTATGATCGCTCTTCCGTAGAGTAGCTCTCTTCTGTCACTCTAGGATAATTTAACGAATTTGTGCCATTTTAGCCAACGATAAATCAAGGGTTTAACCGACTTTGACAAAAGAGAGATTAAATATAATTGTAAAAGTGGTCATACAAAGACGCACTTGTGCAACTGACCCGCAAGTCGAGCATTCCCTTGCGTCTTGCGCCGACGCGGGGTCTCGACCCAACGCGCTGCCTCACCGTTCGCCCTTACATCAGTAATCATTGATCAAACTCATCTTTTAATTGTGATCTGGATCATCATCTTTTATTGAACTATAGATGATATTAGAGAAGAGATAGAGCTATGGAACAGATAATATCTGTTACATAAACAGCCCCTAGTTTGGTACCTAGGGGTTTTTTTTTGATTGCGGGTCATAAATTGTGTCAAAATGTAAAGCGTGTTAATTGCATCTTCGACAGAACAGTTTCAAACCCCTACAGCGATCGCCCTTGGTAATTTTGATGGCATTCATCAAGGGCATCAGATAGTGCTGCAACCAATTATCGACTCTGGGCAATCTCAAAAGGATGGTCATCTGTGTCCTTCTGTAGTTAGCTTCACTCCCCATCCCCGCGAATTTTTTACAGGTGGACAGGTGCAGCTTTTAACTCCTGTTGCCGAAAAAGCAGACTTGCTAGCTAGTATGGGAATCGAGCAATTAATTCTTTTACCATTCGATCGCAACTTGGCTTCTCTTAGTCCACAGCAGTTTGTCGAGCAAATCATAGTTCAACAGCTACAGGCTAGACAAATTAGCGTTGGCTCAGATTTTCGCTTTGGTTACCAAAGAAAAGGGACAGGGGAAGACTTACGTAATATCGCTGCCAATTTTGATATTACAGTACATCTTAATTCTCTGCACAAATATCAAAATGCTGATGGTGATGCAGTGCGGGTAAGTAGTTCTTTAATACGACAGGCTTTATTAAATGGAGAAATTACCACTGCTAACGCCTTGTTGGGTAGACCTTATAGCCTAATTGGTGAAGTCGTCTCAGGACAACAGTTGGGCAGAACAATTGGCTTTCCTACGGCTAACATCAAACCTCCTGCGGAAAAGTTTTTACCCCGATTTGGAGTGTATGCAGTGGATGTATTTGTAAATCGAAGTGATTTATTACGCCCGCGTGAATATGCTGCTTGCACTTTCGACAGTACATGCGGCTTAAGCCTTTGTTTCAACGCGGAAAACCCGTGCAATGGACTTGTATGCGGGCAAGCCCTTTGTCGCCAAGCAGCATTTGCGCCCACTAAAGTTAAAGGAGTAATGAATATTGGCTGTCGTCCTACGGTGGCGGGAAAAGCTCCGACTATTGAAGTTCATTTACTTAACTGGTCGGGGGATCTCTATGGTCAAAGCTTAAAAGTGAATTTACTTAATTTTTTACGTCCCGAACAAAAGTTTGACTCTGTAGAAGAATTAAAGCAGCAAATTACTAAAGATTGTCAAGCAGCCTTAAACAACTGATAATTGACGATGCAGAATAGATAGTTATTGCTCCCATCATTGATTATGGAAGAATCAGCAGCCAAAGCGAACGCCGACTTCATGTTACAACCTGATACTTTGTGGTCAAAAACTGCGCAAAAAACCAAGCTTGCCCGCGAGTGTGGCGCGCTTGAATCGATTGAAACTGAGTATCATATAATTCAACAGGATGATATTTCTTTTGTGGTTCGCACTCTAGCTAATATAGTCCGCAAAGAAAAAGCACAAAAGCAACAAAAACAGCAAGAAAACAAAATAGGTAAAAGAATCGATCCTTTTTTACCCTACGAGCCTGACCTATTTGTCGGTGACATTTCCCAGACTCACATTTGTCTGCTCAACAAATTTAATGTGGTTGATAATCATTTGCTGATTGTAACTCGTGCTTTTAAAGAGCAAACAGATTTACTCAATCTGCAAGACTTTAATGCTTTATGGTTTTGTATGCAGGACATAGACGGGTTAGCCTTTTTTAACGGAGGGAAAGCTGCTGGTGCTTCTCAGCGACATAAACATCTCCAGTTGATTCCCCTGCCGTTTTTAGCCGATGTGGTTCACTTGCCGTTAGAAAAGGCGATCGCCAAAATTGATTTTAAGAATTCTTTAGGTACAGTTGCCAGCTTTCCTTTCCGCCATGCGATCGCCTCTTTAGATTTATCACCTCGTGATTCACCAACTAAAGCTGCTCAAATTATGCTGAAACAGTATTATAATTTATTAAATCAAGTTGGTTTAGACATTGGTTCTCAGGCTAACAAGCAGCCAGGAGCATATAATTTTTTGGCTACTAGAGATTGGATGTTAGTTGTGCCACGCTCCCAAGAATCATATCAAAATATACCGATTAATTCACTAGGTTTTGCAGGCTCTCTATTTGTTCGCGATCGCGCCTCTTTAGAATTACTTAAAGAATTAACTCCCCTCAAAGTATTGTCCAATGTGGCTTTTAGCTGATACAACAATACTAAAACTATTTTATTATTAGCACCAATAAAAAGAATTTGAGTTATATAGATTGATATATTGATCATAAAATAGCCAATTATAAATAATTTCTTTTATGGAAGTATCAGAATTAAAGCGTACTATCGAAGCTATTTCTCAACGCCTGGGTAAAACTCAGGAGTATCTTTGACCCTCCTGCCATCACTGCTAAAATACAGGATTTAGAGCAAAGGGCAGCACAGCCAGAGTTTTGGGACGATCAAAATACTGCTCAAAAAGTTTTACAAGAGTTAAACGAACTCAAATCTAGTTTGGAGCAATATCAGCATTGGCAGAGTACCCTTGAAGACAGTAAAGCGATCGCTGAACTACTAGAGCTAGAAGCCGATGAAGCCCTAGCAACAGAAGCTCAAACCAATCTAGAACAGCTTACTAAAGACCTTGAACTTTGGGAATTACAGCAGCTTTTGTCTGGCACCTACGATACCAAGGGGGCTGTATTAACTATTAACGCTGGTGCTGGTGGTACAGACGCTCAAGATTGGGCAGAAATGCTCCTGAGAATGTATACTCGCTGGAGTGAAAAACAAGGCTACAAAGTCCGTTTAGCAGAATCTTCTCCAGGAGATGAGGCAGGAATCAAATCAGCTACCCTAGAGGTAGAAGGACGTTATGCCTATGGCTACCTAAAAGCCGAAAAAGGTACTCATCGTCTGGTCAGAATCTCACCCTTTAACGCTAACGGAAAAAGGCAAACTAGTTTTGCAGGGGTAGAAATTATGCCTAACTTGGGAGATGAAGAGCTGGATCTAGAAATCCCTGACAAAGATTTAGAAATTAAAACTTCTCGCTCTGGTGGTGCTGGAGGACAAAATGTAAATAAAGTTGAAACTGCCGTGCAAATTGTTCATCTACCAACCAAAATTGCTGTACGCTGTACCGAAGAACGTTCTCAGCTACAAAACAAAGAGCGAGCCTTAGCCCTTTTAAAAGCCAAGTTACTGATTATTGCTGAAGAGCAACGAGCGCAGGAAATTGCTGAAATTCGTGGTGATATTGTTGATGCTGCCTGGGGTAATCAAATTCGTAATTATGTCTTTCATCCCTATCAAATGGTTAAGGACTTACGGACGGAAACCGAAACCACAGATATCAACGATGTGATGGATGGTAACTTAGATCCTTTTATTGAAGCTTTTTTGCGCCAGGAAAATCAAATGGTTTAATGCCTTTGACTTGCTTATGACGATCGCCTTTGCCGATATTTATCTGTCTTATTGTACGTTATTTGACAGCGATCGAGATATAATCTCATCGCGACTAATAAATTAAATGTAAATGATCGATGAAAATAGTTATTTCTCGAACAAAAAAGTAAGTAAACATCTTATGGGGAAGGATAACGATAAGCTAATAAATTAGAGAAAAATTTTTTAGCCGAAAATATGACCGATACTTATATGTTGACTTGGAATTGGCTGAGTGGTTCGCCTTTACTTGCTGCTGCCACAGAAGCAACTACAGAATCTACCACCGAAGAAGGTTCTTTAATCCTGGCAGGGGTCTTACTCAGCCTGGTCATAATCTACTTTGCGAGCCAATTAGGAGGAGAAATTTGCTCGCGCATTAATTTACCGCCAGTCTTAGGGCAATTAGTTGGTGGAGTGTTAATTGGTATTTCTGCCTTTCGTCTTTTGGTTTTTCCTGAAGGTGGTAGTTTAGCCACAGACTCTTTGATAGTCAGCTTACTTGAGAATACCGCAGGATTATCCGTAGAATCAGCCTCATCAGTCTTTGCCGCTCAAAGTGAGGTAATTTCTCTTCTTTCGGAGTTAGGGGTAATTATCCTTCTTTTTGAGATTGGTTTAGAGTCCGATCTCAAAGAATTGATTCGCGTAGGACCAATTGCTGCTGTAGTGGCAGTTGTCGGTGTAGTTACTCCTTTTGTCGCAGGTACAGCGGGGCTAGTGTACATTTTCAACACTCCTGTTATTCCGGCAGTTTTTGCGGGGGCTGCTTTAACCGCTACCAGTATTGGTATTACCGCTAAAGTATTAGCAGAAATAGGACAGCTAAGTTCAGAAGAAGGTCAAATTATCATTGGTGCTGCGGTACTAGATGATATTTTGGGTATTGTCATTTTGGCAGTGGTAGCCAGCCTGGTCAAAACTGGAGAAATTCAAATTAGCAATATTGTTTACCTTGTTATTAGTGCAGCGGTATTTCTGATTGGTTCAATTTTACTTGGTCGTTGGATTAGTCCTTTGTTGATAGGCTTGGTCAACGAAATGAAAACGCGGGGAGAATTATTGTTAACTAGTTTAGTATTTGCCTTTTCCCTCTCTTATATTGCCACTGCAATTCATTTAGAAGGAATTTTGGGGGCGTTTGCTGCGGGGTTAATTCTGGCAGAAACCGAAAAACGTAAAGAATTAGAAGAACAGGTGATTCCCCTGGCTGACTTTTTTGTTCCCATATTTTTTGTCTGTGTAGGGGCAAGAACAGACCTCAGTGTACTTAATCCAGCCGTTCCCAGCAATCGTGAAGGACTAATTATTGCCGCATTTTTAATTTTGGTTGCTATCCTCGGTAAAGTTATTACGGGATTTACCGTTTTTGGCAACCCTGAACTGAATAAATTGGCGATTGGTGTCGGCATGATTCCTAGAGGAGAAGTTGGCTTGGTCTTTGCTGGAGTTGGTTCTGCCAGTGGAGCTTTATCTGAGGCTACGGACGCAGCCATCATTGTTATGGTAATTTCAACCACGTTTATTGCTCCTCCTTTATTACGTCTTGTATTTAAGGAAGAAGAAACCACCGCTCAACCAGTGGACAAAGTTCAAGATTAACAACATAATTAGGCGAGGTCACAGATTATCTCAATTCGGCTTGACGGAATGCCGTCTCACGACAGAGTAATCTGTGACCCTTGGTAAACCCAAAAACATCTATAAGCTAGCTTGTGATTTGCCTCGATCAGTTCATGAAACCTAATTACTTCTATTTACGTTTCGATAGATCAAAATCAAAGAATGGGTATTATATAGTTCAAATAGAATTGGCTAGGAATATTTTGGATTTAGCATTACTTTTAAAAAAGCAGTTTAATAAGTTACTCAGTTTTTATTGGTATTTATACTATTGTTTCCCTAGAGAGTCTTGGCTAGCTTTATCTAAAAAGTCAGCGGTACACCGCCTTAAGAAGGCGGTGTCTGCGCTGACCGCCTTCCACGGTCAATTACCTACTGTTTGTGAGGAGCAATTATTGTGAAATTTCACTGGCTATTATCAAGTTTTATAGGTGTTTTTCTATTTTGCTCCCCCGCAAGGGCAGGGAAAATAGTATCTTGGGAATTTGAAGAACAAGATCAAAATTTAGAATTTACCACCGATGAGGGGGTACAGCCCGAAGCGCAGTTACTCAGTAATCCAACACGCTTAGTAATCGATCTACCTGGAACAACATTAGATAGAGAAACTGTCAAAGAAGAATATCAAGGTCCAATTAGAGGCTTTAGAATTGGGCAGCCAGAGTCAGATATTTCCCGTCTTGTAGTGGAATTGGCTCCTGGCTACACTATCGATGCCGATGATATTAAGTTTAAAGAAGATTCTGGGACTGAATGGAAGGTCGAGATTCCCCAGCCCCGAATTTCTCGTGTCGATATAGCCGATCGCGACCCAGACCCGATAGATGTAGAAGTGCCTGAAGTCGATATTGCTTCGTCATTACCAGAATTGGAAGATGTAGCTGCGTCTACGGAAAATGTTTCTACATATACAAATACAGACACAGATACTGGTTCTCCTTATATCAAAGCGACCAAAAATGGGTTTTTCATTGATATCGATGGCAGTAGAAAAATCAAAATTGATTCAAGAAGAGATGGCGATCGCATAGACTTCTTTTTAGAAGGCATAACTCTTCCTGATGATCTTGACAATGAAGAAGTGGCGGTGAATCAATATGGTGTTTCTACCATTGATTTTGAACAGGTTGACGATGATCGAGCGAAAATGAGTCTGACGGTAGCCAAAGATAGTCCTGAATGGCTGGCTACTTTTAGTCGGATTAAAGGCTTGTTGTTATTACCTAAAGGTGAATTACCAACCTCTGCCACCTTAGCTACTGCTGTAGATAATTCTCAACCCCAAGAGATAATACCTAAACCTGATAAGCCTCTCAAAGATTTGGCTGAGTTAAGTCTAATCGACGAAATTGAACTAAAAAATGACGATACGGAACTTTTGGTCAAGGGAAATAATGAATTATCGGCAGTAGTTACTAGACAAAGCAACGGTATTTATCAAGTAACCATTGACAATGCGGTATTGACCGAAGATTTTAAAGGACCAGAATTTGAAGCTGGTAGTCCAGTTTCTGAGCTTAGAGTACGTCAAGAAAGCTCTAGGGTGGTTTTAGACATCACCACCAGACTAAGATATCGTCTAGGGCGTTTGAATGCAGATGACCAGGAGATCTCACTACCGATAGAAATTGGTGCAGATCCACTGCCTCAGAATGATGCACCACTATTACCGCCAAGATTTGCCAAAGCTCCTAAACAGCGTTCTTTTCCCATTGTTTCGGCTCCTATTCCCAACAGCGATCGCCCAAGAGTGATCATTGATCCAGGACATGGAGGATATGATTCAGGCGCAATCGGCATTGGTGGCTTACGAGAAAAAGATGTAATACTGCCCATTTCTTTAGATGTTGCAGAAATTCTCGGCAAGCAGGGAATTGATGTCATTATGACTAGAGATAACGATAACTTTATCAGTCTTGAAGGTCGAACTGATTTGGCTAATGACCTGGATGCTGATTTGTTTGTCAGTATTCATGCCAACTCCATTAATCTTTCTCGTCCTGATGTTAGTGGGTTAGAAACTTACTACTATCAAAGTGGTCGTCGTTTAGCCGAGTTGATTCACTACAGTATTTTAAATGGGGTCAATATTGATGATCGAGGTATTCGCCGAGCTAGATTTTATGTACTCAGACATTCAATTGCACCTGCGGTACTGGTAGAAGTTGGCTTTGTAACTGGAGCGGATGATGCTTCCCACCTCAAAGACCCCAATCATCGTCGTCAAATGGCAGAAGCGATCGCCAGGGGCATTATAGAGTATATTAAACAGAATAATTTATAGCTTATAAGTATAAGTATTTATGCTGTGATATATCATCTTATCTGAGATTACAGGGAAATATTACCTTTTAAAATTTAAAAATTTAATGATGAAAAATTCCAGTTGGCGCATTGGTTTATTTGATAGCGGAGTGGGGGGATTAACCGTATTACGAGAGATGTATCGCCAAATGCCCTCGGAGTCTTTGCTTTATTTTGCTGATTCGGCTCGTCTACCCTACGGGACGCGATCGCGCCTAGAAATTCTTCAGTTTGTCCGCGAAATTCTAGACTGGATGTGCGCTCAAGACGTAAAAATGATCATTATGGCTTGTAACACAAGTTCGGCTCTAGCTTTAGAGGTAGTCAGAAAAGAATATGATATCCCCATTCTAGGGGTTATTCTTTCAGGAGCCAAAGCTGCGGTTAAACAAGGAAAAAGAATAGGCGTGATTTCTACTTCTGCCACTGCCAAAAGCCATGCTTATCGTCAGGCAATACAGGAAATTAATCCCCAAACCGAAGTGTGGGAAATCCCTTGCCCCAAATTTGTCCATCTCATTGAACAAAATCAGCTTTATACAGACTACACTCGCAGCGTTGCCCAAGAATATTTGCGACCCCTAATAGCCAGAAATATCGATACTCTCATCTACGGTTGTACTCACTACAGACATCTAGAAAAAACAATTCGTTCTTTATTACCAACATCAGTAAAAGTTATCGATCCAGCAGAATATATTGTTGTCGCAGCCAAAAAAGAATTATCTCTGCTGGGATTGCGCAACGAACAATTTCCCTTGCCAACTCGTTTCTGTGTCAGTGGCTCTCCTGAGCAATTTGCTAATCTATCTCAGCAATGGCTGGGATATTATCCCCAGGTAACAAAGATTTCGATGAGAGAGCTACCGTCGTCAATGATGGCACTTAATCCAGTAGAATAAGGCTTTGAAAACTGCTAACAGTTGCCAGTTATCAGTAGATGCGTATCTCGATGTAGTTAAATAAATTTACACATAAAAATAAAGATTTTACAGCGTCTCTAAGGAATTGTTTCTATCGTGAGTACTGTTGACCACAATGTTTTTGCCAAATTTCTGCATTTGTGCAATTGTTAGCAATCCATAAATACTTAAAAGATAGACACCAGAGAAAAATAAGATAAACAGAGGTAGGTTGACGGAGTTCATTTGCCGAAGTAGATGCTTGATTAATTGAATTAATTAGTTTTTGTTAAGGAAACATTTATCAAAAATGAGCCTTGGATAAAAATTAGTTGTTTTAGCAGCCAAAACTGCTAGATAAAAGACCAATCTCTAAGCGACTTTTTAATTACCTAGATCTCTCACACCCCAAAATTAGTCTTTATCCTGCCTATTTACTCAGACTAGTTGAGATAATTAGACCTAGAAGCCAGTAACTTTTTTTAGATATTATTGATAAAAGATAAACTTTTAATAATATCTAAACTTATATGTGGAAAATTATAGATATTACAAGCTGCTAATCACCGCATGGTTGTGTTAGCTAACTTTGCTAGTTATTTCTGGTCAATTATCTTGCCCTAGAAACTCTTCACTATTTCAAAATTCCTATCTTATAGTTTAACATAATATTTTAGATTAAATACTGATTGAACTGTTGTCATAGCAGAATTTTTTCTGATTCAACAGCATTTTAAGAGTTGATGGTTGGTTATTAGGTTAGCTTCCCTTAAAATAAGTACAATAATATGTAAAGTTTCTTAAATAAAAAACAGTTGCCAAGCTTGGCTTAACAATGACATCTTTTACTACTTCTTTACTAGCACCCGTTGAAAATGATTTACACATCCTTACAGACAATCTCAAGCAACTAATAGGTGCGCGTCATCCAATTTTGGGTGCGGCAGCCGAACACTTATTTGATGCTGGAGGTAAGCGAATTAGACCAGCAATTGTCTTATTGGCTTCGCGGGCAACCATGCCAGAACACAAACTAACTAATCGTCATCGCCGTTTAGCAGAAATTACGGAAATGATTCACACGGCAAGCTTGGTACATGATGATGTGGTAGACGAGGCTGATTTGCGTCGTAACGTAGAAACAGTTAATAACTTGTTTGATAATAAAATTGCCGTGTTGGCTGGAGATTTTCTTTTTGCACAGTCATCTTGGTATTTAGCCAATTTAGATAACTTAAAGGTAGTTAAACTGTTATCAGAGGTAATTAGAGATTTTGCTGAAGGGGAAATCTTACAGAGTTTAAATCATTTTGATACTAATGTTTCAATTGATTCTTATTTAGACAAGAGCTATTACAAAACTGCTTCTTTGATGGCTAATAGTGCTAAAGCTGCGGGAGAGTTAAGCGATGCTAATACTGAAGTTACCGAGAGTCTTTATCGTTATGGTCGCAATTTAGGTTTGGCTTTTCAAATCGTTGATGATATTTTAGATTTTACTGGTTCGCCTGAAGTTCTTGGTAAACCAGCAGAAGCGGATTTAGCCAGCGGTAATTTAACTATTCCAGTTATCTATGCTATGAAACAGCAGCCTTATCTAGAAATTCTAATTGAAAGAGAATTTTCTGAACCAGATGATATTAACAAAGCCTTGGAATTAATTAAAAATAGCGATGGAATTGAGCAAGCTAGACAGTTAGCAACTAAACACGCTGATGAGGCTGCTCAAAATTTAAGTTGTTTGGCTCCTTCCCCATCAAAAGAAGCACTTAAAGAGTTAACTAAATATGTGGTTAGTCGCCTATATTAGGCTCAATAACTAAATCAAATTAATTTTTTCGCCCATATTAATTAATACTGTAAATATGGACTATAAGACTATATATACTGCGCTGCTGAGATAAATTATTTCAATAGTTAGGAAAAATAGACAAGAAAATGAGTAAGAATGAAAGATAAAGAAAATACAGTTGATTATCATAATTTTTTTCTCAGAAATAAAGTTGTTTTTCTATTAGCAATAAATAACCTGTTATTGGGTTATCTAGTTTCTGGCTGTGGAGGGACTAAATATGAGACTAAATATATTCAATGCGAACAAATCTTTCACATTGCTAATGATGTTGTTAAAGATAATAAAAATGTTACCTATATTGAAGGCAAACAGCCGACGGAATTGAAAAGCTCGTTAGAAGTTGCTAACAGAATGAATCAAGCTGCCGACAATATTCAAGCTTTGGGCATTAGTGACAGTGAATTGATTAAATATCAAAATAAATTAGTAACTATTTATCGTATATATTCCCAAGCTACTTATGACGCAGCCAAAGCCAGAGAAAACAGAGATATCGAAGCTTTAAAGTCTGCTCGAATAGACGCAGAGAAAGCAGGAGCAATGCAGAATGATTTAGTTAGAGAAATTAATGCTTATTGTCTGGTTAAATAATTCCAATTAAAAAAAGCGATCGCACTATTGAATAAACTATCGATCGTGTTCGCACCGCATTAATTCATCTAGTAATTAGTAATCACGATGAGTAAAAGGTTTAGCATCTGTACCTGTGTAGGTAGCTGCAATATGACCATCGCCAGTTAGCTTGTATTTATAGGTTACTAAGCCTTCCAAGCCGACAGGACCACGAGGAGGCATTTGTTGGGTGCTGATGCCAACTTCTGCACCAAAGCCATAGCGAAAACCATCGGCAAAACGGGTTGAACAGTTATGATAGACTCCAGCAGCATCGACGCAATTTTGAAATATAGCTGCGGTTTGATTATCTTCGGTGACGATCGCATCAGTATGTTTTGAGCCATATTGGTTGATATGGGCGATCGCGGTTTCTACAGAATCGACTATCTTAATCGCTAAAATCAAATCGCTATATTCTGTTTTCCAGTCGTGTTCATCAGCAAGTTTAACGTCAATTATCTGGCGAGTTGCTTCATCTCCTCGTAGCTGCACGCCTTCTGCTTCTAGAGCTTTAGCTATTTGTGGCAAAAATTCTGCTGCAGTGTCTTGATGGACTAGTAATGTCTCGATCGCATTACAGGCTGCGGGATAATGAGTTTTTGCATCGACGGTAATTTTGATGGCTTTATCAATTTCCGCTGCTTTGTCTAAATACAGATGACAAATACCGTCAGCATGACCCAATACAGGAATACGAGTATTATCCTGAACATATCGCACAAAAGAGCTAGAGCCTCTGGGGATAATCAGATCTACATATTGATCTAGCTCTAAAAGCTCTTTAATTTCTTCTCTGGTAGTTAATAACTGTACTGCTGCTGAATCTATTGCCGTAGATTTCAAAGCCTGTTGAATTACTTTGGTTAATATCTGACAAGAATTAATTGCTTCTCTACCACCTTTTAAAATTACCCCGTTACCAGACTTAATCGCTAAACTTGTAATTTGAATCAAGGCTTCAGGACGCGCCTCAAAAATAATTCCTAGCACTCCCAAAGGACAGGTAACCCGTTTTAAAATCAATCCCTCGTCCAATTGGCGATGAATTTGGTTCACACCAATAGGATCTTTTAGTTTCGCTACATCCCGCACACCAGCGATCGCTGCTTGCAGTTTAGATTCTCCTAACTTAAGTCTGGCAGACAGTGCAGGCGCAATGTTTTCCGCTTCGGCTGCTTGTAAATCTTGTTCATTAGTAGCTAAAATTTCTGGCTTGGCTGCTTCTAAAGCCTGTGCCACGGCTTCTAAGGCAGAATTCCTGGCTTCTGTAGATAATACAGCTAGTTTTCCTGCTGCTGTGCGAGTTTGTTGGGCAATTTCAATTAAAGGTGATGCTATCTCAGAGACAACCATACTTGTTACTGAATATCTGAAGTATTAACAATTTTAACGGATTGAGTTAACAGCTAATACAAAGTTTAATGATTAATTTAAAGTGAATATCGATCTTTCTTCTGACTTCTTGTGACCCTTCATAACTTCCTCAAATTTGCCAACTATAGTTGGAATTAATATTGAGATTGGTCAAAATAATGAAAACAGTTTTTTCTAATAGACGAGAAGCAGGAAAAAGATTAGCTACAAAACTTGCTGCTTATGCTAATCATCCTCAAGCAATAGTATTGGGACTACCTCGTGGTGGCGTACCTGTCGCTTATGAAGTTGCCAAAACTTTAAATCTTCCCTTAGATGTTTGTTTAGTCAGAAAATTATATCTGCCCAACGATTCAGAAACAGCGATGGGTGCAATTGCCGAAGATGCACTGTTACCTAACTACTGTAGCAACATCACTGTTATCGATCAAGACACGGGTAAAATTCACGGAGTTAATTCAGAAGAGATTAAAACGATCGCTGCTAAAGAAAAAGCCGAATTAAGATGGCGCGATCGTTGTTATCGAAGCTTTCGTCCGATGCTAAAAATCCCGCAGCGTTTCGTTATTATCGTTGATGATGGCATTGCTACGGGTCAAACTATGCAGGCTGCGGTAACTGTTTTACGTCAACATAAGCCAGAAAAAATTATCATTGCTACTCCCGTTGCTGCTTTGCCAGCTGTAGAAAAATTAGCAACTCAAGTAGACGATTTTGTTTACTCGATCAAACCAAAATTATTAGGTGCAGTGGGCTTTTGGTATGAAGATTTTACTCAAATAACAGATCGAGAAGTATGCGATTTACTTTCTCAAGTTACTCACAAAATCGCAGCAGGCGGGGAACGAGTGACTTTAGCCCACGAAACTTTAGCAATGTCTTATTAATCGCCAAGCTTCACCCAGAGTAGTAGATATGTTTCAACACCAAAATTCTAATAAAATACCAACGAGTCGATGAAAATGGACTTCAGGACTATTTCATTCTCGCTCTTCTAGAGCATAAATTCTCTGGAAGAGCAAACAAAGCTTTAATCTTTTCCCTTTTATCTCTTACGCCTGGTGTGAATTAAATTTTAGTAAGCTGAGGAGGATTGAAAAGTCAAAACATCAATCTCAAAATGACGACGCAAGAAAAGCCGCAAAGTATGAGAGGTCATTTTGAGTGCCATATGAGTAGCCAAGCCACCAACAG
>JBBSPC010000011.1:0-53281 GCA_038259125.1 Chroococcales cyanobacterium
ATTAAAAAAGGCAAAAAAGAGAAAAAACCAGAACCCAGCCCACCGATTGCCGTCTAATCTTCTTTACAATCAAGCTAATTACTGAAGACAAATTCGCGATGAGTATTCGCGAATCATTTTGCTGTTTGTCCAAAGTCCAAACCGAACAGTATTGGGATAGATACTGATAGCATTGATGGGGAAGATGCTAATTGGTTATTCTCAAGCGTGGCAATGAACCTCTTAACGGAAGAAGCAGTCGATATTGCCGATGAATTAAAAGTTTGTTTTATCGTCTCGAAGGGATGAGGCTCTAGGTTTTAAGTCTGAGTCGAGTCCTAAACAAGCGCGAGCGGAAGCTTGTTTGACTTGGAGCATATTTTAATGCTTTTTAGAATGAAATAGCTCTGGCATCAAAACACCCCGAATACTTACGCAAAAATTTCCGCTAAATTAACAGTTAATCCTGGTAAGAAATCTTCCCCAGATAGACTAATCGGACTTGATAACAATTGTTTATCCTGTCCTTGACGATATATCTCTACTTGCTTTTCGTCAGGATTTATTAACCACCCTAACCTAACACCACAAGCCATATATTCTGACATCTTTTGCTGTAACTCCAGCAGTTCGTCAGTGGGAGACATTAATTCAATCACAAAATCGGGATCTATAGGTGCAAAACCACGCTTTTGTTTATCTGTTAATGCGTTCCATCTAGAAATCTCAATCCAGCTAACGTCAGGAGAGCGTACTGCTCCGTTGAATAGTTTAAATCCTGAGGAAGAATCGAATGCTACTCCTAATAAAGTCTGACTATTCCAATACCAAACTTGAGAAGACAAACTTAGATTGAACTTACCACTTTGACTTCCTGTAGGAGACATAACAATTAACTGTCCTCGGGCATTGGTTTCTAACTTAGCTTCGGGATTTTCTCTGCATAACTGTTCCAAAACTTCATCTGTGATCTTCTCAGTTAAAGATTTGAGGCTTAAAGCAACCATGATTTTGAGTTAACTTCTTAAACATTCTCCATTTTAGTACCAAATACTAAGCTTATAGCGTAGCCATCGCACAGTGAATAGGACTTCACAGCGATCGCCCTAAAGAGAATTGATATAATTACTCCACTATCTGTTATATGTTGATAAATATAAAATTAATCAATTAGTAACCCATTCAATTAATAATGTTAATTGTCGACTATATCTATATTATTTAAACTAAAAAATGAGGAGTTATCTTAAAATTTTCTATCGATCAATAGCTAAGACCTAATATCTAAAGGTTAGGTTAATAGCTATAAAATTAAAATTATTTTATTAAAGTTGTTAAAAAAGAATTTTAGCGATCGCAAAAACAAGATCTATCGGAACGGCGATCGCAATAATGAGCTTAAATAATAGAAATTGTATATTGTCTATTCTTCCTACAGATTCGATGAATGCGTATAGCAACCGAACTATGCTCTTATAATTTTATTAATCCAAAGCTAATTTGAATTGCTCGTTCGACTTGTTTCATTGATGTCAAAGTTAGTTTACCTAACCGTTTAATTAGTCGTTTTTTATCTATAGAGCGAATTTGATTGAGTAATACTACAGAATTATTGCTAAGTCCGCCTTCAGGAGGTTCAATGAAAACTTCAGTAGGATAGAGATTGTCATCATACTGAGAGGTAATAGCTGCAACAATTGTAATGGGGCTAAATTCATTGCCGATGTCGTTTTAGACAATTAAAGCTGGACGAGTTTTTCTTATTTCTGAACCAATAGTAGGATCGAAATTAACTAAATACACCTCACCACGTTTCGGTAACATTATTGTTGGTTTTTGAGCCATGCCTCTTCTTCTAAGTCAAACCAAGTTTCAGCAAGGTTTAAATCTCTTTGGGATCTTTCAATAGCTCCCTGTCTCAACTGTTCTCTCAGTTTTTTCTTTTCAACTTCAGTAATGTAATATTTGACTGCATCGTTAATAAAACGACTGCGATCGCCTTTGGGAACTATGTGATTGAGTAATTCAATAGTTTCATTTGGCAAAGTAATATTAATGCGACGATTCATTTTCTATATTATTTTAATACACATTACTAGTGTGTATATTTGATATAGCAAAGATATTATAGCTTAGTTCGTTAGGAAGACCGTTACTTGCGATCGCAAAAACGAGAACTACAAAGATTAATGGCGTGAACATGATTAAATGCCCCAATAAATCGTTATGTGCGATGTTCTTCGGGAACGGTGACGGTTACATTACCCTGTGGAGTGATGGTAATATTGCCACCAAGTCTTTCAACTAAGAATTACTAGTTTTTGGCGGGATAGCTTCAACTCTGCCATCAGGATAAACTTTTAATTCACCACCAATACTCTCAATTTTTGCTTCTGCTATCTGACGAATACGTTCGTCTTTAGTGTTATTCCAAACCATAAACCAAACACCTACCTGTGCTTGTCTAGTATCAGGCTTACCAGCTAAAAATTTGGCTGTATCTTTAGCAGATTTAGCAATTTTTTCATTTCCAGCTTTACCAGCCCATTCTGCCGACATATTGTAAGATTTTTTAGCTGCTTGAAGATCGCTAAGAAACAAAATTTCGTCTACACCTTTATAAAGCCAAACATAATAAGCATCTGGAGTACTAGCTAACATTTGACTCAAGCCTCTATTCATTATTGCTACAGTACGTTCTGGCGTACCCGCAAACATAGAAGACGCTGGGGAAATGATTATATACGCTCGACTGAAAAGGGGATCGTTCTTGGCAATTACTTCTAAATAATCCGCACTCAATGAATAACCAGTTACATTTCTAGCTTCATCATCGCCAAAATATTGCATGAATTGTAACATTGTCCAATCTGCAATTAGATTTTCTAAGCCAAAGGAAGGCATTTTTTTCAGAAAGGATAGTTTTAATTCTGCCGATTGCTTCTGTTTTAAATAGGTTTCTTTGGTTAAAGTTTTTTCTGATATTTTGTCGATCTGAGCCAATTGTAAATGGCGAATAGATAACATACAGAGTGTTGCTACGCTTAATAATATAACTTGGTTAGTTAATCGAGATAATAGCTTTGTAGACATTGGTTTTGATAGCAGACAAAATTACAAATAAACAATTAAAAATAAAAGTTAAATAATTTAATTAAAAAATTGGAGTAGTTCCAGAAGTGCAACTAGGAACACCAGCAGTAACAGTTGCGGCAATCGGCGCAATAGCACCATCAATAGTATTTTGTTCGCAAATAATTCCTTGATAAGCACCAGACGTAGTTAGACCAACAGCAGAAGAATAATCTTTAATTTCTTTTTCAAAACTACTAATCACTGTTGCCGTGTTTACTGCCCCTTGGCCATTTGGAGTTCCACTATCGGCATAAGTGTAATATTTACCTGTAAAGCTAGCTGGCAAATTGTTTAAAGTAGCAAAAGTTCCATGTTCAAAACGATAACCTTGCTGTACTCTATTAATAGTTCCTAGATTAATTTTTGCTTCAGCTTGTCTGCTTTTATCTACTTGTCGTATTAGGTTTGGTAAAGCTAAAGCACTTAAAACACCAATAATAATTACTACAACTAACAATTCAATTAGAGTAAAGCCCTGGTTTTTTTGTTTACGCAAACTTTTTAATAATTGAAATTCATATCTAAACATTATTTTAAACAAAGAAAAATTAAAAAAAAGAGCATTTCGTATAATTAAAACGCTCTTTACTGATAAATATATTTGGACTTAAGTAATTAATTATTTGATAGCAGTAGAGCCAGTGCCACAGGCAGGAGCAGCGGTTGTTGTCCCCGCAGTTGCTGCAATAGCTGCCGTGGCTCCGTTAATAGCGTTAGACTCACAAATAATACTAGCGAAACCACCACTGCTTGTTTGACCTACCGCAGCAGTATAATCTTTAATGTCATTTTCATAGGTAGTTTGGGCGTTAGCAACTTGAGAAGCTTTGGTACCATCGGCTGTTCCAGAATCCGCATAAGTATAGTTAGTTCCACTGATCGCAGTGGGTAGGGCAGCAAGAAGTGCAAAGTTACCAGTTTCTAGGCGTATTGCTTGTTGAGCGCGGTTAACAGCACCAAGATTGTTTTTAGCTTCTGCTTGTCTACCTTTGGCAACTTGACCTAGTAAATTTGGTAGAGCAACGGCAGCTAATACACCGATAATAATTACCACTACTAATAGTTCAATTAAAGTAAAACCTTTTTCGCCTTTCTTGCCACGTAAATGCTGTAAAAATTTTGCAGTAAATATGTTATTCATGTTAATATCCTTCGATTAATAAGAGTTTGTTTGTGTGTTTATTTAGGTTTTTGTTTTCCTATTTAGAATTTACCCAATTTTTTAAAATACATATCATTTCCCCAAAAGTTTTTTTTGCTTTTCTGGCTAACTGTTAATCAGAAAAAAGCAGTGATTTAAATCATCTATTAGCGTTTTTTAGCTGTAATTGGGGAATACTAGATTTAAGAACAGTTGGGGTAGACAAATTTATTTAATGAACTACGCACAGACACAGCAGCAAGCATATGAATGCTTTCAAAATTATCTGTACAGTGACTCAATAAATTTTTTTGAGCGATGTATTGAGATAAATTCGACAGAACTCAGTAACTATTGGTATTTAGGGCTAGCTTCATTGCTTATAGGTGAAGAGTTATTCACCGAAACAGTTTGGATGTCGGTTTTTGCAGAAGCCTCAGAAGCAGAAGCTGATATCTGGTCTACAGATTTAATTACTCTCACTGAACAATTAGCCATCAAAAGCTTCAGAGCAAAACGTTTTGAAGATGCAGAGACTCTTTATTTAAAAATTCGGGAGATTACCCCTGAATTTATTAATGCTTATTTAGGTTTGGGTCGTATCTATATCGAAAACGGTAAGTATCAAGAAGCGATTAAGGTTTTGCAACAATCTATTATTCTCAAGCCTGACTTTGCTTCTAGTTATCATGATTTAGGGTTTTGTTTTCGACAGCTAGAACAGTATCAAGAGGCAATTACTAATTTTAAACAAGCCATAGCTTTACAAAGCGATTACGTAAGTGCCTTTTATTTCTTGGGAATATGTTTTGGGGCAACGAAAGATTATGTACAAGAAATCTCGAACTTTCAGACTGTTTTGAATTTAGATGCAAATCATCTTAATGCTCATATTTGCTTGGCTGGCTGTTTGCTCAAAACTCACAATCTTCAAAATATCAATGCCGCAATTAAATGGCTTGAGAAGGCAAGAAAAATTGACCCAAATTCTGCTATGGTTTTGTCTGGATTGGCAGCCTGTTGGATTGCTTTAGGAAAATTACCCAAGGCTCAAAGTATTTTATATCAGGCACTGAAACTAGACCCAAAACTGTCTGTAATTTATTATAATTTAGGCGTTTGTTTTCGGAACTTAGGTCAATACGATCAGGCTATTGTTCATTTTAGAAAAGCAATTGAGCTTGATCCAGACTGGTCTAACGCCAAACGCTTTGTAATTAAACTTGAAGAATCAATTACTTACTGTCCCAAAATCAAGCAAGGCTACAATGTTTGGGATGCAATGCTGTTCAAGGATGAGGATTGCTATCGCTTATTATACTTGCAAGGCGATAGTAAAGCCTTTCCATCCTGGATTGTCGGGGAAATGGCGATGGCAGTATCAAAAGATCTTAAGAATTGGCAATATCAAAATATGGTATTAGAGCCAAACCCAGACAGTAATTGGGAAGATGGAAGAATATTAGCTGGTAGTCTATACAAAGAAAACAACATTTATTATTTATTTTATTCGGTTGCTTCCTCTCAAGACCTTTTAGAAGAAAGGATTGGTTTAGCAACTTCTGAAGATTGTATCACCTGGAATAGACGAGAAAATCCGCTTCTAGAACAAGACAAACAATTTTATGGTTCTTATTCTTCTCTATTTGAAAAGTCGGCAAAACAAACACCATTACGAGATCCTTATGTAGTCAAAGATCCTGAGAGTGGTAAATATTATATGTTTTTTACTACATCTTTTAGAGAAGGTAATTTTCCCTATAAAGGTTGTATTGGTTTGGCTGTTGCCGATCACATTGATGGTAATTATCAATTATTACCTCCAGTAGCTTTGCCATTGCTGGAAGGAACAAAAGAATCCATTTTTGTAGAGATGGAAAGACCTCAAATTATTTATAGAAATGGTAAGTACAATCTTTTTTGCTCTACCAATATCATGAATACTAACCTCAAATGGCTTAGAAAAGTTGGTAAAGATAAAATTACCAATTCATCTTTGTACTGGTATATATCTGATAAAATCACGGGACCATTTAAACCATCATCAGAGATACCTGTAGTGAAAGGTAGCGAGCAGACTGGCTTATATGGAATAAATATTATTGAAGCTCCAGATGGTAGTTTATTTGCTGCTGGTAATGACATATTAAGTAGAACCTTAGAAGTATCTCCTCATTACGCAGTGATCTGGGAAGACAAGCATTTAGAGATATTGATTGATTGAGAATTGTAAAATAAAAGGCGATCGCATTGAGGATGATGGCAATTTTCGGGTAATACCGATATTCCCCGTAGGGGCGAACGGCTGTTCGCCCTTACACACGCGAAACGCGCCTACACAAACGATCATTCGCCCGTACATTAATGTGTGGTGATGTGGTGATGTAATGTTGATATATAGAAAATTTTGGTATTGCGATCGCATTTATATATGTAGAAGGTTGAGGAAAGGCGATCGCCAAGTTGGTTATTGGTATTACTCTTTTGTTTATAATGTCATGACGATGGAATTAATCTGCATGAAGACGATCTTATGTCCGAACATCAAATTTCCTTACCACAAGAAGTCTATAGTGGCTTGCTGGCTGCTGCTAATGCTAATGGCATTAGCCCTGCCGAATGGATTGCCTCTCAATTACCAATTGCTTCTGTCGGCATGACTGCAAAACCTGTTTCTGACTTAATCGGCGCAATTAACAGTAAGCAGAAACCACACCAAGACTATGAAACAAATTTCTTGGGTGAAGCGATCGCTGCCAAATTAGCAAAACAAGGTATTAAAAAACCGTGATTCTCGTCGATACTGCACCTCTAATTGCTCTAATTGATGCAGGACAAGGAGAACTCCATCGCCGTTGTAGCGAAACTTATCACAATCTCGATCGCCCGATGCTAACAACATGGTGCTGTTTTACAGAGGCTATGTATTTTCTTCACCAGCTTCGAGGGTGGCAGGCTCAAAATATCTTATGGCAGTTTGTTGAGCGAGAAGCACTAATTTTGCACCCTAATACTTCTCAAGAACAGACACGAATGCAGGAATTAATGGAAAAATATCAAGATGTTCCAATGGACTTAGCCGATGCCTCTTTGGTTGCTACTGCTGAAACATTCAACAGCAGGCAAATTTTTACCCTCGACAAAGACTTTTATGTCTACCGTTTGTATAACAAAGAAGCGTTTGAGGTAATTCCTAATATTACTAATTAATATCACCTATTGATGAAAACGGTGCGATCGCACTTCTGAAAAAAAAACGCCAAAAATCTTGACTAGCGATCGCCAAACATGATTTAATTGAAATTGAAGCCTTCATAATGGAAAGATTTGCAGCCAAGTGTTAAAGTCACCAGTCCCATTATGAAAATAATTTTACCATAAAGTGCTATCGCCAAAGAAATCCCAAATTTAAAAAATTTTACTCTGCTGTTTTTAGGGAAATTCAGGAAAAGGTGATCGCATCTCTAGTAAAAGATTAAACTATTTTTTTTAATGCCTGCTCGACAAAAGTGTTGAGGCTGACATTTTTCCTGTGTTATCAATCTCAGCTACAAGTTTTATAACTTCCATTGCTTTACAATTTAGCGGTTAGCCATTCATCTTGACTAGATAAACTAATAACCTCTACTCGCTATAAAAACTGTTGAAAAAGCAATATATCCGCTTCAGTTAAGCCAGAGAAAGCAAGAAACTCGATTTGACTAATTACAGAAATTCCGACCCATTCTGCATCTTTGAGCAATTGAACCAAGCTAGAATCTTTTTGCAGCAGCGCGATGATAGCATTGGTATCTAACAGATAGCGATTACCATTCATCTCTTAATTTTCTTTGTGTTGCCACAGCATCACCTTGCCAGTTGAGTTTTCCTCCCAAATCTGAAAAATCGTAGGTAGTTTGTTTTTGCTCTTTCTCTACAACACGATTGACGACTACTACCAAATCCACTTTGCCAGCTTTTAGATTAGTTGGCAGATTAATATTTAACTGTCCTGTATCATCAATCTCAGTTGTGAGTTTTAGAACTTCCATTGTTTTCTATATTTAGTAAAAGCTTTACTCTATGGTAGCAATTTGACAATTAGCAAAGAAATGATGCGATCGCCTTATCATATGTAGAGAGTTGATGAGATGCGATCGCATTAAAGATCGCTTTTATATATTGTATTCTGACTAGAATTAATAGTCCCTCACACAAATGTGCAGTGTTGCCATTTTATATATACAGAAGATTGGGGAAATGCGATCGCTCTTTTATCCTGACTGTGTTAAATTTAAAATAAAATAATGTAGTCTACAAGCTACAGAATAAATGGAAGCTCAAGAAAAAACTGTACTTACCTATGTAAAAGATAATGGTTTTGTACCCTTTAACGATTGGCTTGAATCTTTGCGAGACAGAAAATCAAGAGCAATAATCAGAACTAGAATCAACCGCATTCGGCTAGGTAATTTGGGAGACTGCAAAAGTGTTGGTGGAGGAGTTAGCGAATTAAGAATTAATTTTGGTTCTGGCTATCGAATTTATTTTGTTCAGCAAGAAAACACAATTATAATCCTGCTATCGGGTGGAGATAAAAGCAGTCAGGACAAAGATATTAAACAGGCAAAATTATATTGGCAAGACTATAAGAGGCGTGGTGATGAACAGAAGTAGAGACTATCGAGAAGATTTACTAAAATCTTTGATCGATCCTGAAGAAGCCAGGGAATATCTTAATGCTGCTTTAGAAGATGAAAATCCTGAAGTATTTTTATTAGCACTCAAGGATATAGTTGATGCCAACAGCAGTATGGCTAAATTGGCACAAGCAACTAATCGCAATCGAGAAAGCTTATATAAAACTCTTTCGGAAAAAGGTAATCCGCAGCTAAATAGCATTCGCAGTATTTTAAGCAATTTAGGGTTCAAGCTGGCAGTAGAAGTTAATTCTTCTCCCTAAAATTGTTGACGTTGAAAATTGGAAAGATGTGATCGCATTTATAAACAAATGATTTTAGTAAGGCGATCTCATCTGCATATAAATGATTCTGGTAGGGCGATCGCGTTTGTATATATAGAATATTTTGGTATCGCGATTGCGAAGCTAGCCGTAGGCATCGCATTGATATATATATAGAAGATTGGGGAAATGCGATCGCTTTATTAAATCCACCATTATCCTAAGCAGTTAGGTTAAAATAAAATAATGGCTACTGTATTAAGAATAGATGGATATATAGTGCGTATTTGGTCTAACGATCATTTGCCTTGTCATGTTCACGTATTTAAAGACAATGGAGAATGTGTAATTAACCTTGTGGGAAAAAACAATAATCCAGAACTACGAGAATTTCACGGCATGAAAAGAAAAGAAGTAGCAAAAGCAATTAAAATAGTTTGCGATCATCAAACAAAACTAGTTTTTGAGTGGCATAAAATACAAGGAGTTTAGGTAATAATGGTTCAATTAACAGAACAACAAATTGAAGACCAGATAGACGCGGCGATCGCCAATCAAGCAGCAATAAATAAAGTAGAACCAAGAGCAAACCAGGTATTATTTTACGATGGTAAAATTAGTCTCAACTTCAACAATGGAGCGACATTTTCTTTTTTACCGAAATCGATAGAAGCGATCTCTACATTATCGAAAGAAGTCTTGGCTACTGTAAAACTAACCCCATCTGGTAAAGGACTGAGATGGGAAGAACCCGACATTGATCTAAGTATTCAAGGATTATTGCTAGGAATCTTTGGTAGCAATGTATGGATTAAAGAAATAGCCTCAAAAGGTGGCAAAGCAAAATCACCGCGCAAAGCAATTGCTGCCAAAACCAACGGTAAAAAAGGCGGTCGTCCTTTTAAAAATTAGGGTATTTTAATAATCCCCTACATTAATGTGTAATGGTGCGATGTTGATATATATAGGGGGTTTCGGTATTGCGATCGCTCCACGAATCTAATCGTGCGATCGCCTTGGGGATGATTGCAATTTTTGGGTAATGCCGATAATCTTCGTAAGGGAGATCGCTCTAAAGGATATCGCCTCGCATATAGGCATCGCATCTTCAGTAAAAGATTAAACTGTTTTTTCTAATGCTTGCTCAACAAAAGTGTTGAGACTGACATTTTGTTTTTTTGCTTTGATAGTGATTTTTCGATGCAGTTCTGGTGTGATCCGTAAATTAAATTGACCAGAAAACGGCTTGTCTGGTTCTTTTCCTTCTTTTCTACAGTCCTCTAAATATTCATCAATCACAGCTTCAAAAGACTGTTTTAACTCATCTACTGTTTTACCATCAAATGAGATTACATCTCTGGTATTTATTACATTACCGAAAAACAATCGATCGACTTCATCAAATTCTACTATTGCTTCATATCCTTTGTATTTCATATATCTACCTCTGCTTTTACTAAAAAGGTACGAACATCTTTAACTTGATATCGTTTCAACTCTTTTTGTGGATGAGGAGAATGAATATTCAAGGCAATGCCATTTAAACTAAAACGAACTCTTGAGCCGTTTCCTTGAATTACAGTTTCTCCTAAAGCCTCAACTAATGACAATACATCATCCCAAATTATATTGCGTTGAATCGGAGTCGCAAAAATAGCATTATAAGTTTTGCGCTGCTTTTTATTCATTTTAGCATAGTACTATTGTTTGGTACTATAATTTAATTTGCGATTGCATTGATATATGTAGAAGGTTGGGAAAAGGCGATCGCTGCTATTCAATAGTCTTTTCTAATTCTTTAAGCAATTCAGGAATACTCGTTCTCATAGCTTCCCAAAGAACTTTTAGATCTACTTCTTTGTATTCATGAACAATACGATTACGCATTCCTTTAATTTGTCGAATAGGAATCTGTGGATTATTAACAATAAAGCCTGAAGATAGTCTATTTACTGCTTCACCAATAATCACAATTTGATACAGTACTGATGATTGAGTCTTGAGATCTTGCGAAAAAGCCTGCCAGTCTAAATCTGCACAAAATTGTATACTCAGTTGGCAAGCTCTAATAAGATCTAGAAGCGTTTCTCGATCTTTGTTCATATATAACTTTTGCGTTATTCAGAATATTGTTTTTGCGTATCCAATTATGACTTTGTTCTATTGCTTGCTTCGTAACAATATCAACAGGTCGATTGAATAACTTGCTAAACTGCGCTTCAATAGTGTCGAGGTCAAAAAAGGTAATTTTCGCTTCTTCAGCAAAGCTTACTAAAATATCTATATCACTTTGAGGGTTGAAATCATTCCTCAAAACCGATCCAAATAAGGCAAGTTCAGTAATTTGCCATTGCTGACAAATTTCCTGCAATTGATTTGGCTGAATATTAAAATGTTGATCGGGATTAATCATCTTCATGCTTAAATTTTAACTTCGATCGCCTTTACGTATGGACAAGATTTTAAATGGTGCGATCGCATTAGGGATGATTTCAATTTTCAGGTGACATCGATATTCCCCTACATCAATGTGCGGTGATGCGATATTGATATATATAGAAGGTTTTGGTAGGGCGATCGCCTTTGTATATAAAAGATTATAGTTAGCTCATTAAAAAACAAGATTTAGGACAATTTTAATCGAGAAAAAATGAATAACCAACAATATGCGATCGCTCAATTAAATCAAATGTCTCAAGGGTCGTTTACTGCTGCTTTGGGCGAGATTTGGGAAGAAACACCAGAAATTGCGAACCAAACATGGCACAGCAGACCTTTTAAAGATATTGATGCTCTATATCAAGCTATGGTTGCAGTAGTAAATAATATGAGTGATGCCGAACAGGTAGCGTTAATCAAAGCTCACCCCGATTTGGGTAGCAAAACGAAGATGGCAGAAGCTTCGGTACAAGAGCAAGCGGGAGTGGGACTAGATCGCTTATCCGAGTCAGAATATCAGCGTTTTCAATTTTTCAATCAGGCTTATAAAGATAAGTTCAATTTTCCTTTTATTATTGCAGTTAAAGACCAGACTAAAGATAGTATTTTGGCAGCTTTTGAAACTCGTTTAAAAAATACTCTAGGACTAGAAAAACAGCAGGCTTTATCAGAAATTAGTAAAATTGCTCAACTTCGTCTAGAAACATTGGCAAAATAAGCATATAAACACTTTTTCAAACATTCAATCAAATCAAAAACAGTTACGGTATCGTAAATTTAGTAAATATATTCCTGTAGGTATTTTACAAAGCATTTGGAAACAAGCACAAATAGAAAAGGATTAGTAAAATGCGCTATGCCGTAATTATTGAAAAAAGTAATACTAGTTATGGTGCTTATATTCCTGATTTACCTAGTTGAAGAACTTCTTGCAATGTCATTATAGATATTTAATAGTGCGATCGCATTTTTCACTATGACTTCAATTATAGCGATCGCAACCTCATAATTTATCATGTTTTGTACCGTGTTGATTTATTGGTACAAAGTTCGATCTTACTAGCGTTTAACCGAACAAAATAAGCCAGTTTCTCTAATTAAACATCGAACCTTGATCCGCTTAAGTTTGCACCGCTTAAATTCACTCTCTTAAGAGAAGCCGATAAACTTACATAACAGCTGGTGGGTGGTCCAATATAACCATTTGCTCCCGCACCATAATTCCCATCGAACCAGCTAAATTGAACATTTTCTAAATTAGCATCTCTTAAATCGGCATTATCTAAAACGGCTTTGACTAAATAAGATCCAGACAGATCTGCACCTTTTAAATCTACACCCCGTAGATCAGCATCACCTAAGTAGCAGTTAGTACATTTTTTGGTCTTAAGTAAACGTTTAAGATGTCTTGGTTTGGTAGTTTGCTTACTTGTGCAGTCTAAGAATATTCCCTGGCATCCGGCAAGAAGAGGAAATACTATGAAAATAGTAATTAAAATTTTCAATGGCATTTTAATTTCGACTAAAACGCACGTAAATAGTTTGACGAGAATAATCATCAATACTTAATTTTTTCTTTTATAACATTCCTTACAAGCAATTAAATCCTTTGCGCCTTTGCGTCTTTGCGAGAAACTAATCCCAACCGCTCAAAACTCCATAAATACCCCAAATAGCCATCGCTCTTAAATAATGACTTGCTCTAAAAGTACCTACCGCCGTAATTGCTTCAGGAGTGCGAAACTGTAAGCCGTTTTCATATATTTGCTTAACCACAGTTTCGGTTAGTTTAAAGGCTTCTTCTTTCATGTCCATTTGCAGCATAAAGGCAGCTAAACCAAAGTTGATTCCTGTCCATACTTCTAGGGGATGGGTATCATCTGAGTTGACGGGACTACCATCAGGTAATACACCATTGGCTGCGCCGTATTGTCCATCATGGAATTTGAGAAAACAAGAATCGTATATTTTGTTAAGAGTAGACTTGGTATATTGTTCTTCTACTACGTCAGGCAAACCTAATAAACGAGCGTAAAACTGTCCACAGAGTTGATCTGCCATGACTACATTTGAGCCACTTTCGGTGTCGAGGCGGTAGTATTCACCATTCCAGAGAACATCATGATAAAGCGATCGCGCTTGGTGTAACCAGCTACGATAGGTATTAACTGCATTTTCTATACCTGCGGGGAAATAATCAAAGCCTAGGTTAGAATTTGTCGGTGGGTTAGCAATTAGTATTTCGCCGATTTTGATAGCTGCTTCTAAGGCTGCTATCCATAAACCACCACAGTAAGCACTGATACCTTTTAATCTCCAGTCATCAAAGGTTTGATCGGGTGCGCCAGAGTTTTCGGGGATGCCATCTTGATCGTGGTCAAATTTTTTCAAATATGCCAAGGTTTGAGCAATACTGTCCCAACATTCCCAAAGAAAGGTAATATCTGCGCCATCGGTTAGGACATAATCTCGATATACTTGCAAGACAAAATCACTGGGTAAGTCTTTCCACTGGTTGCAATCTTGATAAGAAGTATAGTTAGCTTCTTCCCAAGGATGTTCGTTGGGTGCGCCGAGGTCATGGGGAGTTGCGCCACCTTCTTTCCTAATCGCACTTGAGCCATCGTAACCCACAATGCGGGGTGTATCGTCGTGGTGAGGAATAGTTCTGGCAAAAGCTTCTAAAATGGATTTATCTAGGCGCGACCAGAGCATCATTAACCCGAATGAGCCGTATAAACGCACATCTAGGCTTTCGTACCAGCGATAGTCCATACATTCCAAGACCCCAAACTGTCCTACAGGGTCGTTTTCTGTGGCTGCCGTCCAGAGAGTCCCACCGTCTGCGAGTAAGTATAGCTCATTAAACAGTGCCATCTTGAACCAGTCGGGTAAGTCATCCCGTTGCAGAATCGGTTTTTGCCAAGCTGCTATTTTCTCTTTCCATAAGTCGCCGTGTTTAAGAGAAGTCCTGACCATGCTCCAGGCATTTTTACCGTTGCGTCCAAAAAAGTCCGTATAGCGACGAAAATAGTTAATTCCCTGCTTAAATTGGGTTACAGGCAAGTCCCAAGCTAAAGTAAAGGGAATTTGCTTAGTTTTACCTGGTTTAATTGTAAAACGAATAGCGATCGCACAGGCAATTTGTTCACCAGGATCGGCGGGGGTTTCGTCTTGTTGGTCGCTTAACGAACCATCGGCAGCAAAGTAATCCCAGACTTCTGAACCATCACCATCAGGATTCCAGCGACTAAGATAAAATACTTCTACACTAGGATTGAACACAGATGCGATCGCAATTTGTCCATCTCCTTCCTGTACCTCATCATGTGCCTGGACTCGATTCAGCAAGCAACCGACTCGATAGTTATCCTCAATCCATTCGTTATAGTTACCCGTACTGTCTCGCCATTTAGGCTGATATTCATATTCTGGACTACCATCATCTCGCACCTTCACCGTTGGCGATTTTATAGCATTAGTAAACCAGCCGATAACATTCTGCCAAGTTAGCATAATACTCAGGGTTATCGGCTTATCTGTCGGATTATGCACCGTCCAGTCAAAGTTGACTATGGGATAGCTAGACTCTTGATAATTTTCTGCCCAAATTGGTGAAAACTGTTCACAGGTAAGATCTGTGGCAAATACACCTTCGTATTTGAACCAACTGCGAGGATATAGCGCACCATAAATACCCTTTTCTTGGGGATACCAAGACCAACGAGACAAGGTATCATCTTCTGGGGCTTCCGTACACAAAGCATAAGCCTGAGTTGCTGATTCTGTCTGTTCAAAAATACTAAACTGGCAGGCGGGCAAAGACTTAAAGATATGTTCTCCTCCATCTAAATGCCAAAGATTAAAATCTCCTTTAGTGGATCTCCCAATACAGCCTGCACCCATTCCACCCAAAGGCATTCCGTGCCAAGGACCATCATCCAAATTACTGGCATAGCGAACAGTATAGGGTTCTGACCATCCTTTTCCCATGGGACGTTGCCAAGCACAATGAGGAATCTGAGAGTTAGGTGTCATGTACTTAAAATAAGTGATTAAGCAAAATTCAGGATAACAGTTAAATCCTTGATTAACCAGAATACTTTGATGAGATCAAAAAATAGCTAAATTAACTTTGGTTGCTAAATCATTATTAATAAATTTTGCCGATTCAGCAAGATATTATTGTTACATCGACCTGGTTGTGGTGCGATTACACCTAATTAAGATAGTCTGAGTAAGACAGTTTTTTTCTATTTTTTAATAACCTGATGACCGCTATAAATACTAATTCCACTAATAAATCTCAACCTTCAAATCCTCCTGCTGACTCCAAAGAACAAGTTAGCCAGTTTATGAAACAGCTACAGGATGAAATTTGTGCTGGCTTAGAAGAAGTTGATGGTAAAGGAAAATTTAAAGAAGATAGCTGGGAGAGAGAAGAAGGTGGTGGCGGACGTTCTCGCGTTTTGACCGATGGAGGTATTTTAGAACAGGGCGGAGTAAATTTTTCTGAGGTATGGGGAAGCCATTTACCCCCTTCTATTCTTAAACAACGACCTGAAGCCGAAGGACACGGTTTCTATGCTACGGGAACGTCAATGGTGTTGCATCCTCGCAGCCCTTATATTCCTACGGTTCACCTTAATTTTCGTTACTTTGAAGCTGGCCCAGTTTGGTGGTTTGGTGGCGGTGTCGATTTAACCCCTTATTATCCTTTCGCCGAAGATGCGACACACTTCCATCGTACCCTAAAAGCAAGTTGCGATCGCCATCATTCTGAATATCATCCTGTATTTAAATACTGGTGTGACGAATATTTTTATCTAAAGCATCGCCAAGAAACTAGAGGGATAGGCGGATTATTTTTTGATTATCAAGATGGTACGGGCAAACTTTATAAAGGACCTCATCCTGATAAAGCAGCAGCAGCCCACAGCGACAAATTAGGAGAAATAGAACATCGCAGTTGGAATGATTTATTTAGCTTTGTTCAAGACTGCGGTAAAAGCTTCTTACCTGCTTATCTGCCAATTATTCAAAGGCGCAAAGACCTAGAATACGGAGAGAGAGAAAGAAACTTTCAGCTATACCGTCGCGGACGCTATGTAGAGTTTAATCTAGTCTACGATCGCGGTACTATTTTTGGACTGCAAACTAATGGGCGTACTGAGTCTATTCTCATGTCCTTACCTCCTTTAGTTCGTTGGCAATATAACTATCAGCCTGAACCAAATACTCCTGAAGCAGAACTATACGAAACTTTTCTTAAGCCTCAAGACTGGGTAAATTGGCAACCTTCTTAAATCAGCTATAGGTTAAGACAATTAGAATTTGAGGTAGCTTAGAGCTTAAAGCTTTAAGCTATGAAAGCTTACATTAAACCAAGCCAAGCCAAAAGACCTTTTCCTGTTACGTATTCAATGATAATAATCGCTGCAAACCCAACCATGGCAGCGCGAGAATTTAAACGTTCTGCATAGGAGTTGAAGCCAAATTTAGGCTCTTCTAACTCAGGAGTGACGCTAGGTGTAATTTCTTCGGTTTTCATTGCTTTATTTTATTTGGTTAACAAATCTTTACTTTTGTATTGTAGTAGTTTTTCTTTAGATATAGACAACAGGTTTGAACTTTCTATTTTTGATGATGCACTTCAATTACCGTGTGGACATTGCCTCTAGGGGTAAAGTCGCCTCTAACGGTTGCTTGTAGCGGATCGCAAGCAGCCACAAAATCATCTAAAATTTGATTTACTACTTCCTCATGGGGAATATAGCGATCGCGATAGCTATTGATATAAAGCTTTAGTCCCTTTAGTTCTACTACTGTCTGATCTGGGGAGTAGGTAAGATGAATCGTCGCAAAATCAGGATAGCCAGAAAAAGGACACTTACAGGTAAATTCTGGCAAAGTAATATTTATATCGTATTTACGACCAATTCTAGGGTTGGGAAAAGTAATTAATTCGCCTTCGGCGATCGCTCTTTCGCCATATTTCATTTCGTCTTCGGTAATTGATTCTGGAGAAGTTGTCATAAAAAACTGCTAAGTAAACTTCATTTAATTTTAATACTTGTAT
Source organism: Chroococcales cyanobacterium (assembly GCA_038259125.1). Taxonomy (GTDB): domain Bacteria; phylum Cyanobacteriota; class Cyanobacteriia; order Cyanobacteriales; family Xenococcaceae; genus Waterburya. Next base: position 17,716 of record JBBSPC010000011.1, read on the forward strand.
TGAGGGGATTTTTTCTTTAAGGATTAATTTTATTGAAAGATAGAAATGGTAATTTCCCTAATTAACCTACAGGAGAAAACTGGCTCATGGAATTAATTAGGCGATCAAAATAGGGTTCAAGAGTATTTTGCTGTGCCGAGTCAATTTTTTTTAGACTAAACAGCTTTAACTGCTCTAAGCCTAAAATCATGGCATCTAAAGGAACTTCTAATTCTTGATAAAGTTGCTCCATGTATTTCAAACCGCGATCGCTTGTATAATCTACTGATTGACCGCTAATGCCATAGGTAATGCAGCGTAGAAAGTGCCAAAAATCGCGCCAGCAAGCCTCAGCACGCATAGGCGGATATAAGCCACCTCCAGGTTCAGTAATTTGGGGATTTGCTGCCAAAACTACGCCTCTGGCTTGAGAAACTATCTCTTCAACATTGTCCCGTAATAGTTTTCCCTGTGCCAAACTTGCCGATAAGTTTGGTAGTACCTTTTGAACTTGCTCTATGTCTTCATCCGTTAAATACCGCCCTTCATCATCTGCCTGTTGAAAAATCTCAACTACCTGGGCAGGATAATCTTGCCAACTATCGAAGCTAACAATGCGAGATTTTTTGATTAGTTCTTTTACTTTGTCACTGAGCATTTTTAGATTTAATCTTACATTGATAAAGATAATGACCTCTCTATATATATCTTTCTTTGGATAGCCAACTATTAAACATAATGTAAAGTAAAGTTAAGATGTAATTCAGATTTTTGTTTATGGACATAGAACAAATTAAAGATGCTTTAGATGACTCTAATCCTCAGCAAAGAATGAAAGGGATTAGAGAGTTACGCAATTATGAATCAGACATTGCTGCTCCTCTACTTTTAGCTCATGTTAACGATCAAGAATTTTTGGTGCGTTCTTTTGTAGCTATGGGGTTGGGTAGAAAAAAAAGCTCTGATGCTTATACTGCCTTATTAAAAATGATGAAATCAGATAAAGATCCAAATGTAAGAGCCGAAGCAGCCAATTCTTTATCATTTTACGGCGATCGCGCAATAACTCACCTAAGAAAAATGTATGAAGAGGACGATCATTGGCTAGTACGTAGAAGTATTATTGCTGCCATAGCTGATTTAAATTCTCCCCAAGAGCTATTAGAAATCTGTGCCATTGGTTTGTCAGGAGATGATGAGCCTGTGAGATCGTCTTGTATTAGCGGTTTAGGTCTTTTAGCCAAAACCGAACAACAAACAGAAGCATTAAAATTACTTTTACCATTAGCCGACGATGAGTCTTGGCGAATTCGGCTTCAAGTAGCCAAATCTTTGAAGCAATTTGAGGCTCAAACAGCCATCACGACTTTAAATAAGCTCAAGCAGGATCAAGATCATCGGGTGGTAGGAGCAGTATTAGACAGTCTACTGTAATCTTTAAAGAATACGCATTTTCCCAATCAAAATAAACAAAGAATGGACTCTTTGATAAAATCATTAGAGAAACATTAATAAATATTACAAAATTCCTTAAATGAAATTATTGGTAGTTGGCGCGACAGGCACTTTGGGCAGACAGGTGGCTCGTCAGGCTTTAGATGAAGATCATGAGGTACGCTGTTTAGTACGTAACCCCAACAAAGCGATTTTCCTCAAAGAATGGGGAGCAGAATTAGTCAAAGGCAATCTATGTGATAAATCGACTCTTATTCCAGCTTTGGAAGGGGTAGATGCTGTTATTGATGCTGCTACCGCCAGAATTAACGATAATCTCAGCGTTAAGGAAGTTGACTGGCAAGGCAAAGTTAATTTAATCCAGGCAACTAAAGCTGCTGGTGTTAATAGATATATCTTTTTCTCCATTCTTAATGCCCAAAAGCACCCTGAAGTTCCTTTGATGAACATTAAGCACTGTACGGAACTTTTTTTAGCTGAATCTGGCTTAAACTATACAGTTTTAAAGCTTGCTGGTTTTATGCAGGGTTTGATTAGTCAATATGCAATTCCGATTTTGGAAGATCAGGTTGTCTGGGTAACAGGAGAAAGTACTCCTATTGCCTATATGAATACTCAAGATATTGCTAAGTTTGCTGTTCGCGCTTTATCCGTACCTGCTACAGAAAACAAGACTTTTCCAGTGGTGGGATCTAAAGCTTGGACTGCTTCGGAAATTATGAACCTGTGTGAAAATCTGGCTGATAAAAGGTCAAAAATATCCCGTGTATCTCTTGGTGTCTTGGGCTTAATGCGCCGTATTACACGCTTTTGTGAATGGGGACAAAACACTGCAGACCGCCTGACTTTTGCTGAAGTATTGGCAAGTGGAGAACCTTTGAATGCACCAATGAAAGAGGTTTACGCTACCTTTGGTTTAGACGAAAAAGAAACAACTACCTTAGAAGAATATATGAAGGAGTACTTCACTCGCATTATGAAGAAGCTCAAAGAGATTGATTACGAGAAAAATAAAGGTAAGAAAAAGAAAGGCAAAATACCTTATCGTAACCAGTTTTAAGCAGGGCTATTTGATTCTCGCTCTTCGGGCGAAGAAATTCTCTGTCTAGCTTAAGTTGAGGACTAAGAGGGGTTTGGGGAATTAAATTAAATGAATGAATATTTTCAGGAATGTTTAACTTAGCCTTGAATCAGTGCCTTTAATCAAATACCGAGACTTATTAGCCAATGTTAGAACAATTTACCAGTGATAATTACTCTGGCATTTGCCCAGAAGCAATGGAGTATATGATTAGGGCAAATCAAGGAAGTGCTTTGGCTTATGGCAATGACTCATGGACTCAAAAAGCCACAGACTATTTCCGCAATATTTTTGAAACTGATTGTGAAGTCTTTTTTGTCTTTAACGGTACAGCCGCCAATTCTTTATCCCTCGCTGCTCTTTGCCAGTCCTATCACAGTGTAATTTGTCATGAATTAGCTCATATTGAAACTGATGAATGTGGTGCGCCAGAATTTGCTTCCAATGGTTCTAAATTGTTGTTGGGTCAAGGAATCAATGGCAAATTAACCACCGAAGCTATTATTTCAATTATTAATAAAAGAACCGATATTCACTATCCCAAACCTAAAGTTATCAGCCTAACTCAGGCAACAGAATTAGGAACTTTATACACAGTTGAAGAATTAATGGCAATTGAAGAAGTTGCTCAAAAATATCAATTAAAAATTCATTTGGATGGTGCGAGGTTTGCTAATGCGGTAGTAGCGATGAATAAAACTCCAGCAGAAATTACCTGGAAATGTGGCGTAGATGTGTTGTGTTTTTGTGGCACTAAAAACGGCATGGCATTAGGTGAAGCGATTATTTTCTTTAATAAAGAATTAGCCGAAGATTTTGCCTATCGTTGCAAGCAAGCTGGACAACTAGCTTCTAAGATGCGCTTTATTGCTGCACCTTTTTTGGGTTTATTAGAGACTGGTGCTTGGCTGAGGAATGCTCGTCATGCTAATGAATGCGCTGAGTATTTAGAGCAAAGATTATCTGTAATTCCGCAACTTGAACTTATGTTTCCTAGGGAAGTAAATAGTGTTTTTCTTAAAATGCCCGCAACAGTAATTAAAGCCCTTAGAGCAAAAGGCTGGCATTTTTATACCTTTATTGGCGTTGAAGGAGTTCGTTTCGTCTGTGCTTGGGATACTACTAAATCTCGAATTGATGAATTAATCGGCGATATTAAAGATGCGATCGCCTAAATAACTTTTTGTGACATTTGCTTTAATTGCGCGATCGCAATTTTTTCACTCACAATTACCGTTTGTATTAATCAAAACTATTAAGTGCCGAACGAGGAAAATTTTGTAGATATTTCTAAGCTCGACGAATTAATCTAATAATAGAATTTATTAATTAAAAGAGATCGCCTCTACCATACCAAAATATTCTAAACTTTCTTCAAATTGTGATTTCATCCTTCATCCCTCATTTAGCTTCCCCGATAGGTACTATAAGACCAAGGCGAAACTAACAGAGGAACGTGATAATGAGCCTTAATATCGCTAATGCCAAAACGAATCGGAATTTCATTTAAAAAAGTGGGATCGGGATAGTCTTTATAGCGTGCAAAATAATTACCTACAGAAAAAACTAGTTCATATACTCCCACTGACAATTCTTCATCTGCTATTAGTGGTTCGTCAGTGCGTCCGTCATGATTAGTTTCAATGGTTTTTAACAAGGTTTTAGAATCTATATTTAGATCGAGTTGCCAAAGTGCGATCGCAATTCCCGCACCAGGACAACCATTTGCCGTATCTAATACGTGAGTCGTTAATTTACCTGACATAACAATTGTTTTGTTAAATTTTTATCCCCAGTAGGGGCGTTTCGCGAAACGCCCCTACTACTAATGTAATGGTCCACCAAGAATTATTTTGGCGATCGCGCCTGTAACATCCTTGGCATCTTCCTGTTTTAACTGTTCGTACCACTGCTGGGTCAAATCTGGTTCTTTATTGTAAATAGTATCGGTACGCTTGCGCGCTTTCAATACTAACTGAGCCACCCTTTCTTTTCGTTCTGCTTCATAACGCTTAAGGGCATCTTCGACGCTAATGTTAGTTGTTATCAAATAACGACATAAAACTTCTGCATCCTCCATCGCCTGACAGCCTCCCTGTCCCAAAGTCGGAGTGGTAGCATGGGCAGAATCTCCTACTAGGGCAATTCTACCTTCAACCAAGCTAGGAAGAGGATCGATATCGCTAATTTCAAGGCGATTAACTTGTTCTGGATCTAGTTTGGCAATCAGGTTTTGCACTGGCTGCGCCCATCCAGCAAAAGTCTCTTTAAGTTCAGCGCGAATATCTTGAGGTGCGACTTTTGTACCTTGGGGTTTAGGACAGCCCATAAAATAGTAAAAGCGATTACCCCCTATAGGCATCATCGAGGCGCGCTTTCCTTCCCCAACATAAATTACCCAGACATCACTTTCTGCTAAATCGGGACTAGCCTCAACTATACCATTCCAGTTAACATAGCCTGCATAGCGAGATTCTATCTTTCCACCAGCAAGATAATTACGCACCACTGAGTGAATCCCATCGGCACCAATAACTACGTCTCCTGTAGCAGTACTACCGTCTTCAAAGATAGCTGTGGCACTTTCGGCATCTTGTTTAACCTCCACACAGCGCATTCCCATCTGCACATCCGATTCGCCAAAGGCTTTAAGCATCATCTCCTGTAAATCAGTACGGGATACAGGGTAAGGTCTTTGTCCTACCTGTTCCATTAAAGGAATCAAGTTGACATCATTTAAAACCTCTCCTTGAAGATTACGATATTCCATACGGTTCATCTGTCCGCCAATGGCAGCAACTTCCTTACCCAGTCCTAATTTATTCAGAACTTTAATCCCATTCGACCATAGAGAAATCCCTGCCCCCGCAGGACGAAGTTTTGTAGTCTTTTCATAAATTTCTACCTCGTATCCCGCCTGGCGCAAAGCGATACCAGTAGCTAATCCAGCCATTCCTGCGCCAATCACAATTGCTTTAAGTTGGTACATTTTTACTTTTTACTTTTTACTTTTTACTTCTTACTTCCCTACTCTCGTCCTGGCAGAAGCATATTCAAAATTAAAGCGGTAAGTCCTCCTGTAGAAATACCTGAAGAAAAAACACTTTTAATTAGTTCAGGTGAAGCGTCGAGAATTTCAGGAACAAAAGTTACCCCCAAACCCATGCTGAAAGCAACTGCCAAAATAATTGAATTACGCTTAGTTAAATTGACCATCGACAGAATTTTAATTCCTGCTACTGCCACGGTTCCAAACATAATAATTGTCGCGCCACCTAAAACTGGTTGAGGTAAAGCCTGAAAAATTCCCGCGATAATGGGAAAAAGACCGAGAATAACAAAGATTACCGAAATAAAGTAACCTACATATCGACTGCCTACCCCTGTAAGCTGAATTACGCCGTTGTTTTGACTAAAGGTAGTGTTAGGAAAAGTATTTAAAGAAGCAGCAATCATTGAATTGATTCCATCTCCCAAAATCCCGCCTTGAAGCCGACGAAAATATATTGGACCATTAATTGGTTCGCCAGAAATGGCTGAGGTGGCAGTTAAATCGCCAATCGATTCAATAGAAGTGATTACATATAAAAAAGCAAAGGGAATAAATGCCCCGAAATCAAATTTCAAGCCATATCTAAACGGTATCGGCAAAGCAATTAAGGGCAATTGGGACAAATTACTAAAATCGACTAATCCCAAGGGAATTGAAACTAAATAGCCTACAGCCAAACCAATAACTACTGATGACATTCGTAAAAAGTTACTGCTGAGACTATTGAGAATAACAATTATCGCCAACACCAACAGAGCAACACCTAAATAAGTCCAACTGCCAAAAGTTCCATTTTTTTGGGCTATTACTCCTCCACCCATAGAAGTGATACCAACTTTGATTAAGGTCAGACCAATCAAAGTAACGACTACCCCAGTAACTAAAGGTGTAATTACTTGATTTGCCAGGTGTAGAAAACGACTAATAATGATTTCAACTAAAGCTCCAAAAAAACATAGCCCAAAAATCAGACCTAGTGCATCTGTGGCAGAACCTCCAGTCGCTTTTACTGCCAAACCAGCAGCAATAATTGGTGCCAAAAAGGCGAAACTTGTTCCTTGTATGCTTAATAATCCTGAACCCACTGGTCCAAACCTTTTGGCTTGAATAAAAGTGGCAATACCTGAGACTACTAAAGACATACTGAGAATAAAAGTAGTATCGGCAGGAGGCACTTCCAAAACCCCGCAAATAATTAAGCCAGGGGTAATAATACCGACAAAACAGGCAAATACGTGTTGTAGTGCCACAAATATCGATTCCACAAAGGGCGGACGCGCTTCTAAGCCATAAATTAGATCCGACTCAATTGAAGCAGGTTCTTGTGTTTTAATTTCTTCTTCTAAAGTTAATTCTTGATTTGTTGGTTGTACCATAATTTAGTTATTAGTTATTAGTTATTACAATGGTTCGGACAAAATTTAATAGGTAACGAAAAATCGGTATTTTAGGCTTACTCTCAACTGAAATAATCAACGATAAATTAGGCTTTTCGAGCTTTTATCAAAACTGTCCGAACTATTGTTATTAGTTATTAGTTATTAGGGCCCAAGGGCGGTTCGCGAACCGCCCTTACAGTTAGCCAAAGCGTAAGGTCATAAAAATAAAGCGAGCGATAAATATAGCTGCCAGAATCCAGGTTACTAGAGGAACCTCGTTGGCTTTACCTTTAAAGGTTTTTAATAAGGGATAGGCAATTAAGCCAATAGATAAGCCTGCTGCAATCGAAAAGGCAAAGGGAATAAAAAAGATAGTAAGAAATGCTGGTATGGCTTCGGTTAAATCCTCCCAGTTAATACTTGTAATACTTGCCATCATTAATACCCCGACAATGGTTAGGGCTGGAGTAGTGGCAAAGGCTGGTATAGCTTCAAAAATCGGTGTAAAAATCAAGGAAATAAAGAATAACCCCGCAACTATTACCGATGTAAAGCCCGTGCGTCCTCCCTCGGCTACCCCTGAAGCCGACTCAACAAAGGTGGTAACGCTAGATGTTCCCATAACTGCCCCAGCCGTAGTGGCGATCGCATCTGCGGTTAAAGCTCGATTAGCCCTTGGCAATTCGCCATTCTCATCGATATATCCTGCCTGCATTCCGACCCCTGCAAGGGTGCCTATGGTGTCGAACATATCCACAAAAAGAAATACCAACAGTACTGCCAGAAAGTCAATCCAGTTATTACCGTTAATCCCTCCTAAACCTATAAATGCTGCCCCAAATAAATCTTTGGGAAAGGCTGGAATCGAGACAAATCCTTGAGGTGCGTTAGTTACACCAAATACCCAGCCTAAGATAGCAGTGCCGATAATTCCCCAAAGTAACGCCCCTTTAATCCGTTGCACCATAAAAAAAGCCGTCAGGAAAATACCAAATATTGCCATCAAGCTTTGAGGTTGCGCCAAGCTACCAAAATTAGTTTTGGTAACTTCGTTAGCGACAATTAGCCCCGCACCACCTGTATTTGTAGCTCCACCTAAGCCGATATATGCTAAAAACAAGCCAATTCCCACCGTCGTTGCTGATTTAATTGAAGTAGGTACAGCAGTAATTAGATGGCGACGAATATCGGTAACAGTGAGCAGTATAAAGACTAAACCTTCGACAAAGACGCAAGCCAAAGCCACACGCCAATCGATACCCAAACCCAGCACCACCGAATAGGCGAAAAAAGCATTGATCCCCATGCCTGGTGCCAGGGCAAAGGGATATTTCGCTAATAAACCCATAATCAGCGTGCCAATACCTGCTGATACGGCTGTGGCAACTACCAACTCGGCAAATAAATCTTTCGGTTCGCTAAGAAAGACGGCATCAGAAAGAATCAACGGATTAACTACCAAAATGTACGCCATCGTCATAAAGGTAGTAATACCAGCTATGATCTCGGTACGAAAATTAGTGCGATATCGCTCAAATTCAAAATAAGTCGCGATGCCTTCGGCTAGCTTCGCAATCGCACCTTGCCAACCCCCACGAGGCGGTTCACCTTTAGGTTGATTTGTGTCTTTGCGATCGATTACATCTTGATTAATACTCATTGCTATACGGACGAACGAACGTTCTACCCCTATTTTTTACTTGTTACTTGCTAAAAGCTTGCTCAACTTTCGCCGTATCAAAATTCCTGGCTTATCTGTCATCATGTGTTGTTCTAGTTTTATATCCAGAGGCACATCATAATCAGTAGTCTCTAATACAGCTTTGTCTTCTAGGGTCACTGCCCGATCAAATGCCACCACGTCTTCTGCTTTCGTGTCAGCTTCGGTATCATTTCGCAAACAAAACTGCACTATCTGCGAAGATGAATCGTTAATTGGTGTCGTAGTATTAACTATGATATGGACTAAGCCGTTAGGATAATTGATCCTCAGCTTGCAGGTAAAGGGTAAATACCAGTCTAAATCTAAAACTCTGGTAGTTATTCCTTCATCCATTTTGAGATTTTTCTGCTGCTGTTCGGGGTTAACCACCCCCAAAGTAGCTGTACCAGTAATACCGTATTCAGTTTCCCTCACTTCTATGGCATCAGGAATAGGATGAGCTTCACTGCCAAAAGTCGTAGTGTGGACAAAGGTAGGATGAGCTAGATCGAATTCGTTTTCCATCACTCTTAAGCCGGCACAGTGCCAAGTTTCATAAAATTCGGGAATTAAACGAAAACTAGGATCGTTGGCTTCGGCTATTTCAGGAATTCCGTTTAAAGGTTCCCCCAGGCATACCCACACATATCCGTAACGTTCTTGAGCCAAAAAGGTATTTATTTGATAAGTTTTAGGTATCTGGCTGCTATCTTCTAGCTGAGGGACTTTGACGCAGACTCCCGATCCGTCAAACCGCCAGCCGTGATAGGGACAGACAATATTGCCATCGATAACTTTTCCTTTTGATAGTTGTGCCGAACGATGGCAGCAGAGATCGCTTGCCACTGCTGGTTGATCCAAGTCATCTAACCACAAGACAATTTTTTGACCTAACAATTCAAATCCTTGAGGTTGCTCTGACACTTGTGAGGTTGGCATCACAGGATACCAAAACCTTTTGAATACTTCTTCTTTTGTGACTAGCATAAAGCTAAAACCTAGTCATTGATAATTATTTGTTTAATACTGCATACTGTATACAGTTAAAATCAATAAAGATGTATCCTCAGCTACTAATTAATTATTTGTCATAAAATTACAGTTTTGACCCCGATTTCACTTAATCTAAAAGTTTAAAAACAAGGGAATGAGTCACGATCACTCAGTCGATCCGCCAGTCACCGTTGTTATTTCACGACGAGTTAAACCAGGATGTGAAGAGGCATTTGAGAAGTTTATCTCTGGCATTACCGCGACTGCTATGACTTTTGAAGGGCATTTAGGTGCTAATGTTTTTCGTCCTAGCAGTTCTGAAGACAACGAATATCAAATTATTTTTAAATTTGATCGTGTCAGTAATTTGCAGATTTGGCAGAAATCAGAATGTCGCCGTCAGTGGTTAGCCCGCGCTGAAAGTTTGCGCCTAGAACCAGCTAGAATTAGGATGATTACAGGCTTAGAGACTTGGTTTACCTTACCTTCTGCCAGACGAATCATTCCCCCGCCACGCTACAAGATGGCAACGGTAACTTTGCTAACTCTTTTTCCCTTAATCCAACTGGCAAATCTAACCCTTGTACCTTTATTGGCATTATTTCCTTTACCTTTATTACTACGAAGTTTAATTATTACCGCCATACTCGTATTGTTAATGACCTATGTAGCCATGCCAAGAATGACTAGGTTGTTTTCGAGATGGCTTTATCCTAAAAGAAAATAAAATTTGGTATAGAAAGTAGATACTCAAGTTCAACCTCAATTGATAATTCAATGTTTGTAGAAGTTGTTCCCTATAATCCCCAATGGAAAAAAGCATTTAATGCCGAGTCTGAGAAATTAATAGCAGCTTTAGCTGAAAACTTAGTATTTATTCACCATATTGGTAGCACTGCCATACCAAATATTTACGCTAAACCCATTATTGATTTTTTAATAGAGGTTAAAAATATTGATTTAGTAACTAAACAAACTCCTGCAATGGAAAAATTAGGCTATGAAGCAATGGGAGAGTTTGGACTAATTGGTCGTCGCTATTTCCGTAAAGAAAATCCATCAGGAATTAGAACTCATCAGGTTCACATATACGAAACTAATTCTCCAGAGATAAAACGTCATTTGGCGTTTAGAGATTACATGATTACTCATCCTGAGAATGCAGAGCAATACAGTCAATTAAAGCAAGAATTAGCCCAAAAACATCCATATGATATTGAAGGCTACATGAACGGCAAAGATGAGTTTGTCAAAAGAATGGAGAAAAAAGCGATGCGATGGCAGACTTTCATCAACAAAAGAGATCGCACGTAACTACATAACTAACATTACAAGCCCATAAGATTACAAAAAGAATTTAATTTATTAATCTGGTATCAAACAGTACTGAAAAACAAATAACTAGAATTGTATTCTTAAAGACATAAGCTAATCTCGTTCTTTAGGATGCGCCAAGGTCAGACTTATGAACGCTTTTAATCTAACTACTATAAAAAATCTTTCTCAGCTCAAGCCAGCTACACCAACTTATCCTCAGCTTGATAGTTTCTTAAATATCTTGCGCCTGTTAATTCGTGAACCTTCAGTTACTGGCTGCGAAGATTCTTTTTTTCGCGTACTCAGTCGAGAATTAGAAGAAATTGGGGTTAAAGTAGAATATTATCATGGTGTTCTGGTGGCACAGGGTAACAAGCCTCACGACCTAATTCTCTCTGCACACATCGATCGCCACGGATTATTATGTACTGGAGCTAATGAGTTTCAATATGCTGCTTTTATTGCCAGCAATCGCAGCGATTTGACAGGAGATTCTGTTTCCGAACAGATGATGCACACAATTGAAAATCGCTTTCAAGGACAGCAGGTACAGGCGCATTTACCCTATACGGGAACGTATTTAGGTCAGGGAACTATCAATAATTCCTATATTTGCCCCGCTAGAAACAACCTTATTTTTGAGTTAGATGGATTAGATTTTGTACAGCCAGGTACACCAATATCTTTTTTAGATCGCCTTAAAGTAGACAATGGCTGTATTTCTGCTCAAATAGATAATGTAGTTAGTGCAGCTATAATAATCTATCTATTTAGGCAGGGTTTTCAAGGCACAGCAATGTTTACCGCTCAAGAGGAAGCAGGAAAAAGCTGGCGTTATGCTCTTTCTTGGTTTCAAAGGCAGCGACTAACCACCCAGCGTTTAATAATTTTAGATACCAGCCCCTATCCAAATCGCGAAGCAGCAGAAGCACAGCAGATTACGTTACGCCATCAAGATGCCAGCGGTTTTTTTGCTACCGAAATAACTGCCGAATTAGCGCAAAGATGCGAAGAAATGGAAATCTCTTATTCTTATAAGGATGCCTACATTCAAGCTCAAAACAAAATAAATAATACATCTTATTCATTAGGAAGGACTGAGTTAGGGCGACTAGCCACCGCAACAGAAGGAAAGATCAACGGTACTACTCTGCAAATTCCCTCCACTGAGTATCATACTCCTAACGAAACAGCTTCGTTGTCATCGATAGATGCAGTAATTAAGCTGTTGATGTCTTATATAGTTTGAGATATAAATTTTCTCGTCAGCGTTACACCATCTTGAAAAAGTAGTATTGTGGGCAGAATAAAACTACGCCCTTTTAGTCAAAAAACAGAAATCTTGTTTTACCACAGGAGAAAGCTGCACCAGAAAGTGCAGATTTGACTGAGCCAGATAATGCTAATTTGTAATTATAGGTGGGCGCGATCGCGCCAATTTTTTCGGTTATACTGGCAGTTACACTAGGGACAAATTAGAAGTACTATCTATAGTTTTAATGATTTCAGTAAGATGACTAAATTACTGCACTTAAATATACATTGTCAGTATTGTTAGTACAAATTTTAAGCTACGTTATTCGTAATGAGAAAAAATCCGTCAGAAAATGTATCATCGATCGCATCAATTTTTGAGATTTAATTTTTAACTAAATAGTGTGATTTATATTTTCAATCTTGATTAGATGTACCAATTTCGGCTTGGTAAAATTGGCAAAGAATTAGAGTCAAAAGCAACTTGGATTGCACCTATAGCTTTGGGAATCGCCCTATTAGGAATAGCGACCGCTTCCATTCTTATTGCGATCGCGTCTACAGAAATTAAGCCCAATGCCATCACTTGCGATCGCTTGCTGATTGCGACCGTTGCCTTTAGCACTTGGAATACTGTCAAATTGTTGAATAGTAGCGATGGCGATCAAGCTTCAGCATCTCAACCATATACAGTCAAAGCGATCGCACTGCTATTAATAGCAGGAATTAGTTTTGCTATTTCTCTATCGCTTTGGGCATGGTCTTTAACTCAAACCAGCATTGCCAATTCGACTTTGCTCAACAATATGATGCCAATTTTTACTACTTTATTTGGCTGGCTAATCTTGCGCCAGCAATTTTCGCCACGGTTTTTAGTCGGCATGGCAGTTGCAATAGTCGGCGCAGTAGCTATTGGAATTGAAGACTTACAAGTAGCAGATAGTGATCTAATTGGAGATGGGGCAGCTTTAACCGCAGCCATGTTTTCCGCGATTAGTATTTTGAGCTTAGAACAACTTAGGGTGCAGTTTTCTACCCCGATCATTATGCAGTGGACGAGTTTAGCGGGGGGTTTATTTCTGTTGCCTCTGGTGTTGTTAACAGAAGACCGATTACTGCCGATTTCTAGTACTGGCTGGTTAACGGTTGTTGGTTTGGGTTTAGTTTCTCAGGCGATGGGACAAGGGCTTTTAACCTACAGTTTGGCTAGGTTTTCTTCTGGATTTGTAGCAGTATCAATGTTGGCAATTCCCGTAATCGCAGCTATTTTAGCAATGGTAATCTTTGCCGAACAGTTGAGCCTACTGAATTGGTTGGCGTTTGCAGTAGTTTTATTTGGTATTTATTTAGCAGTGTCAGCCAAGAATAATAACTCAGAATTGATTGTCGAAAAATAGATTTCCTAGAATTGGGATTTAATAACAAATTAAATACGTCTAATGTGAATTAACCTTCTTTCAAAAAAAAGTTATATCTTTTGGCATAAAGCTGACTCTAAAGATATAGTTACTGGCGATCGCCTTTGGATTAGTTATTGGAATTTTGGATTCTCTGTGTCGGACTTGTGACAATAAAATTCTGAATGCGATAAGGCTACGCGAAGCGTAATCGCTTTGGCTTATGTAGAGGTAATTGGCAACACGCCCTATTTAATTCAGCTATTTTTTATCTTTTTTGGTCTGCCAAATTAATTCAAGACAATCCCGACCAAAAAATTGAGAATAAATTCATCCTGAAAAATTCTTCTTGTTATGTTGACATTCGTAAAAAGGATACAGAACTTTTACAACAGCTAAATAATATTATTGCCAATCTTATAACAATCTGGAAAATTAAATCAATTGTCTATAGAGTGGTTTGGTGAACCTGTGCCGAAAGATTTTGCTGCTACTACTTAGCAAAATATAAGTAGACAAAAATTGTAATAAGTTTTTTTATTAATAATTTTCTAAGTTTAAATCAGTTAAGTTTTTTGTCCGTGTATAAAGCAAACCAACACAAATAATAAATAATAATTTATATCTATAGTGAGTTGCAATAAAAGCTACTGCATAGTGTGTATCTTACTAAGATAATCGATTCATAAATTATTTAATTAATTAGATAAAAATGACCCAAACACAACAAAAATCATTATTAGTGCCAATATTGATTGGAATCATTGTCGGTATCCTAATTGGTGGATTAATTCCCGCCGTGGGAACTTCTGTTTCTTTTATTGGGGAACTATTTATCAACGCCTTATTGATGTTAGTAATTCCTTTAGTAATAACCTCAATGATTACTAGCATTACTGGTTTGGGAGATATTCGTCAATTAGGAGGAATTGGCGGTAAAACAATTATTTTTTACACTATAACCACAGGGTTAGCTGTTTTGCTCGGTCTACTTTTGGTTAATATTATTCAGCCAGGAATTGCCGATACTGAAGCAGATCGAATTGCTCTAAGAGGCGGTCAAGTTTTAGAAAATGTTGAATACAACATAAGCAAAAATACAATTAATCTTGATGGCGCAACCGTCAGAAAACCGTTTGATGATCGCTATAGGGCGATTCTTAAAGACCAAAAAAATATTCGCGGTACGATTGCTCCCCAGGATAAATTTCAAAACAATAGTATTAAAGTAACTGGCTGGACTAATCCAACAGGAAAAACAGTAACACCAAAAGCCACAGGTCAGGGAATACAAATAGATTTGGCAGTTGCCGACAAAGTAAAAGGGAAAGAACAAAGCTCTATCGGCGACGTTCTCAAAGAAGTCATTGTTGGTTTATTGCCTCAAAATCTCTTTGGAGCAATGGTAGATAATGATGTATTGCCATTAATTATTTTCTCTCTATTATTTGGTGGCGTTCTAACTACCATGGGTGAGATGGGCGAACGAGTAATTCGCCTGGTAGAAGGGCTAAACGAAGCCATAATGAGGATTATCGATCTAATTTTACTAACCGCCCCCTTCGGCATTGGTGCCTTAATTGCAGGACGTTTGGGGGAAGCTGGAGGATTTACTGGCTTTGCGAGCGAATTTGCCAGTTTAGGTAAATATGCCTTTACGGTAATTATTGCTTTGTTAATTCACGGTTTGATTACTTTACCTTTAATCTTAAAATTTGTCGGCAAACGCAATCCTTTTTCGTATATCAAAAGGATGTTACCCGCTTTAACTACGGCTTTTTCCACCGCCTCTAGTTCTGCTACCCTGCCTTTATCAATGGAGTGCGTCATCGAGAAGAACCATGTTTCTTCTAGAATTGCTAATTTTGTCTTGCCTTTGGGGGCAACGATTAATATGGATGGAACGGCTCTTTATGAAGCCGTCGCTGCTGTATTTATCGCCCAAATTTACGGCATTGAATTAGGCTTTGGTCAAATAGTAGTTATTTTCTTGACAGCGACTTTAGCCGCTATAGGTGCAGCAGGGATTCCTGAAGCGGGCTTAGTAACGATGGTGATCGTGCTGCGGGCGGTTGATATTCCTATTGAAGGTGTTTCTCTAATTTTGGTAATTGACTGGTTTCTCGATCGCTGTCGCACGACTGTTAATGTCTGGGGGGATTGTGTCGGTGCTGGTGTAGTCGATCGCCTGGAGAAAGGCAAAGGCAAAGGAGTTACCACAGAAGAGCCAGTAGTAGTTCCTACTATTATTTGATCATAAGTAGTCTATTCTCAATGAAAACAAGCCAAGAGCTATAAATGATCTTAATCGTTATCTTTCTAACAGGAATTATAGCTGGCTTTGTAGATGCGATCGCTGGTGGTGGGGGCATGATTATGATTTCAGGCTTAATCTTTAGTGGCTTACCCGTAGCAACGGCGATCGCGACTAATAAACTCTGTGGAAGTGGTGTGCTGACTAGTTCTTTTAAATTTGCTCAAGCCAAGCAGCACGAATTTAAATAAACTATTTAAAACTAAAGTCAAAAGTCGAGATTTAGAAATTATCAGTTAAAGCTTTTACAAAGAATAAAAAATAATTATGGCATTTTTTGTAGACAATGTTACCATCGATTTTTTAGTAAAACAAAATAATTAAATCAGTTTTGCTAATTTGCTCAATCAAAAAACTTTTTTAATTGAACAAATTATTTAAAAAACTAAAGTACTATAATTAAATATTTTATTGTAAAAAGACTATAAATATTATGAGAAATATTCAATGTTTCATCAAAAAAATGAAACAGATGCGTCTTGTAAAACAATCATATAAATTTAAGCCTAAATGGAAGCTATGCTGGTCTTTGGTCGTAGTTTTAAGCTTTGCTTTACCAAATATAGCCTTAGCTGCCGAGTTAGAAACACAGGGAGGCTTCATTGGTGCGCTTGATAGCGTTTTTTCTAAACTAGTTGATATTTTAGATAAAGTATTATTTTTTGAAATTGCTGGTTTTCCTCTAATTGTGCTGTGGTTGATTTGTGGCTCAATTTTCTTTACGCTGCGAATGGGATTTGTTAATGTTCGCGGTTTAAAGCACGCCATCGATATTGTACGGGGTAAATATGACGATCCTAACGATGCTGGAGAAGTATCTCACTTTCAGGCATTGGCAACGGCACTATCGGGAACAGTAGGATTAGGTAACATTGCTGGGGTAGCGATCGCTGTACAGACTGGAGGACCTGGGGCGGTATTGTGGATGACCCTAGGAGGCTTTTTTGGAATGTCCAGTAAGTTTACTGAATGTTCCCTAGCTCAGAAGTATCGACGAGTTAAAGCAGATGGCTCGATAGCTGGCGGACCAATGTATTATATTTCTCGCCCTTTTTCAGATATGGGCTTGCGTCCTGTAGGCAAAGGTTTGGCAGCTTTGTTTGCCATCCTCTGTATTTGTGGCTCTTTCGGGGGAGGCAATATGTTCCAGGCAAACCAGTCTTATGTGGCTGTAGCCAATGTTATTCCTAATCTGCCTAGCTGGCTCTTTGGTATAGTCGTCGCTGCTTTGGTAGGAGTGGTAATTATTGGCGGTCTGACTCGCATTGCTTCGATTACGGGCAGTCTAGTTCCTTTGATGGCAATAATTTATATTGCTTCTTGTTTATGGATTATTTTAAGTAACTTTACGGAAATTCCCAACGCGATCGCTACTATTTTTACTGAAGCTTTTTCTCCCAAAGCAGTCGGCGGTGGCATTATTGGGGTAATGGTGCAGGGAATTAAACGCAGTGCTTTTTCTAATGAAGCTGGAGTTGGCTCGGCAGCGATCGCCCATTCGGCAGCCCGTACCGACGAACCCCTCAGAGAAGGCTTAGTAGCTTTATTAGAGCCTTTAATCGATACAATTATTATCTGTAATATGACCGCTTTAGTTATTGTTATTACGGGAACTTATAAAGATGCTTCTATAGATGATGGGGTGCTATTGACCACTGAATCTTTTGCTACTGTGGTTGATTGGTTTCCTATAATTTTGGCGATCGCCGTAGCCTTATTTGCTTTTTCAACTATGATCTCCTGGAGTTATTATGGCGAAAAAGCTTGGGAATATTTATTTGGCAATGGTAGCATCCTAGTCTACAAGGCTCTGTTTGTCTTTTGCGTATTTCTTGGCTCAGTAGTTAACCTGGGCGCGGTACTTGATTTTAGTGACATGATGATTTTGGCAATGTCAATTCCTAATTTAATCGGCTGTTATATGCTATCAGGAGCGATCGCTTCAGAACTCAAAGACTATATGAAGCGTCTGAATTCGGGACAAATGCTTACCTATGATGATGAAGTTGCCAGTCGCAATCTAAGCCCAGAAGTAACTCCTAAACATTAGATTGATTTTCTGTTTATTCGTACTACGAAACATTACTTTGTCGAAAAGGCATCATTTGAGTTGAGGGCTTTTTAAGTCAGTGAGTAGTCAAACAAAAACTATAGTTGCCAAAAACCCAGCCAAAGCAGAAGCTATAGCAGAAGTAAAGGAAATAGCGAAGATCCAGTAAGCAGCAGCGGCGATCGCTTTTCTGGCTACCTCTACTTGCTGTAAGGTTTGTTGTTTGAGATTTTGAGACCGTTCGTCAACCGTCATTTTAACGGTTTCAATTTGCTGGGCGACATAATCTTGTATTCCTTGAACTTGCTGCCAGGTTGAGTCGTGAAATAGCTCATTATTATCAGTAATTGTTGATAGAGTTTGGCGACTTAATTGTTCTAGGCGATCGCCTAATTTTTCTAAAGGTATTTCTGCTATCGTTTCTTGCCACGAATCACTCAAAGATTGAAAGTCAAAATTAGCCAGGCTATCTTTGATTTGTTCGTAATCGAGATGAAATAAATTGAGTGAACTAAGATATTCGCCAAGGCGATCTTGTAAATCTCGAACAAGTTCATTAGCTTGCTCTTGCTCGGTTTTAATCTCTTCAGATAGTTGTTGAGTAATGGCTACAAAGCGATCGCTGATTTGTTCTATCTCAACAGCAGTAAGATCCTGTCGGTCAGAAAGGGATTTGCTAACACTTGCTAGGGTTGATTCCAATAGGCGACCGCCACCAGTGGCAGCAGAATCCTCTTCTGAATCGAACTGTGTTTTTGAGCGATTGAAAATACTTTTAAGCTCGTGTTCGAGGTGTTCTGAAGTGAGTTCAATTTTATTACTGTGGCTAAAAAAATCTACCAGTTCATCAACCGCATTTTTAGCTTGCCCAGTAGTGCGAGTTGCCCAGCGTCTTGGAGTTTTTATCAGCTTACGAGTTGCTTCTCGTGCCTGTTTAATTGTCGTTTGGATTTTTGTTTCGCTATATTTTTGAGCTTGTTTGAGCTTTGCTTCAATCTCTTGCCAGTTTAATTGAGCCAGTTGCTGATTTACTAAAGTCTTTGTTTGCTCGCGATCGAGATTTAATTGTGGTGGTAAATTTGCTTCAATTTCTGCCAGAGTTGAGTTTTGTTCGATTGCCTGATATAAATAATTGATTAAATTTTCACTTAATTCTGTAGATTTTGTTTGTAGCTGGGAAATTTGTGGAGTTATCGAGTCGTTTGATTTTTGCCATTTGGTTTCTATTTGAGTAATAACAGCCTCAACCAGATCTGCATCTATTCCTTTACGTTTCTCTAATATTTTTGTCAACTCACAGCGATCTATATTTGGCAACTGCTGCTGCGCTGATTGCCAGAGTTGGTCTAACTTGGCATCGATCTTGGCTGGGGTTAAATGGTCTAAATTAGTGTAACGCAGATATGATTCTAGTTTGTGCTGTAACTCCTTAGCAGTTGAGGCAATTTGAACTTGCCGATCTTTTACTTTTTCTAGTAAGCGATCGCCTATTGTAGTCAACTGTTCTGTAGTTTGCTTGAGCTTTGTTGGCTCTAAATCTTGTCTTTGCTGTAACCAGGTGTGCCAATCTAGCTGCTGCCAATCATCTAAAAACTGAGTTAATACCCCTGTAGTTACTCCCGATTTAATTAGTAGCTGTTCGATTGATGGTAAATTATCCTCATACAGTTCGGTTGGTTCTGCTTGTTGTAAGTAGTTTTTGAGGAGTTCGCTTAATTCCTGTTTTCGTTCTGATAATTCTGCTTGCTCGATTAAAGCCAAAACCTTTTGCCTTGATGCTTCTAGGTGTTCGACAATTTCATCAATCCTGGCTGCATCTAAGTCTCGTTGCTGAAGAATTTCGATAAAATCTTGTGGCTGAACCTGTTCTAATTGAGAGCGAACCTGTGCTGGATCTGCTTGAGAATCGTAAATTACCTCCTTAAATTCTTGCCAACCCCGTTCGCAATTCAAATACCAGGGTGACGCCTGCCATAAAAAGTCTTCCACATCGTTTCTAATCATATTAAAAGACTGCTTCGACCCTAATTCTGATGAATTAATTTTCTGATATAGAGACTGGAGGCTATGCCAAACATCTTCCAACTCTACTTCTGAAAGATCGACTCTGTTGAGTAGTGCATTTTTAATTGCTCTCCAGTCTAGGTTATTCCAGCTTTTAACAATTGAGCTAGGATTGTCGTCTATAGCGACTTCATTTACGTCATCTACGTCATCTACTTCATCTGCTTCAAGCGATCGCTGGTCTAAATTGGCTGAATTATCCTGAGATTCTTTGCCTACTATCTCTTCTAAGCTTTTGGCTAGCTGCTCAAATTGTAGCTCTTCGGGATTGACCGACTGAAGAAATTGCAGCAACTCATTCAAATCTTGCTTTTCATCCTTAGCTACGGCTTGTTGCCAAACCCCATCTAGTTGATCGACAATTTGCTCAACTACTGGCTTGGGAAGATTTGTACGTTCATTTATTAAAGCAATAAAAGTTTGTCGATCTATCTTTTGTAAGGTGTTAGCTTCGGCAAAAGATTCTAAGTTCAATTTGCTGAGTAAATCGCTAAATCCCTGACCAACTGCGGTCAAATCTAGCTGAGGTGAGGGTATTTTCTTTAGATAATCATCAATGCTCTGTTGCAGGTCAAATTCACCCAAAGCAGCCTTTAGTTCTTGATGGATCAGGTCTGATGCTGCTGCTTCAGTCAAAACGTCAGAAGTTGCTGATTCTGTTCCTGGAATCACCAGCGCGATCGCCTTAATTAGTTGACGTAACTTTGTCCCTAGCGAACCAAATACCCAACCCGTAACCGAACCTACTGCACTGTAGCTCGTCCAAATTAAAATCAGGAAGTAAATTGAGCAAATAACAATCCCTAAAGTTGCTCCTGAAATAGGATCTCTAGCAGTACTAAACCTGACGGCTAAAAAACAAGCAATAAATAAGACTGTGTTTAGGGTAAGTAAGATTCCCAATCCTGCAAAAAAACTAATGTTAACCTCGATTCCATCACTCTCGGACTCTGAAGATTCGGTAGCTTGTTTTGATGAAGCTTGAGGTAGATATTTAAGCAGCGAAATACCTAATGCCAATCCTAAATTAGTCAGCAAAAACTGAACGGTAAAAGCAGTTAGTAATCCTACTATCACTGCCACTATAATCTGAGTCCCTACTGAAGCAGGAGGAATGTATGAAATTGCCAACCAGATCTGGGGATACATGACTATACTCTCGATCAAATGGATATGATGTCAATGCAACAAAATTCAGCTAACCAGGATTTTGAAGACATTGCTTACTAGCTTATGCCACTAGAATTAGAATTAATATAATATTAGCGATAGAAAAAATATATCGAGATTTAATTGACTATTTTATTAATGAAGAGTTGAAAGACTGAAAAGAAAAATAATCTATAAAAAAACTAGAAACAAAACCACAAAACTCTTCGCGTCTTTGCGCCTCTGCGCGAAACAAAATATGAAAATAGCGATCGCACAACTCAACCCCACCATTGGCGATATAACCAATAACGCCCAACAAATAATTGCTGCTGCTAATACTGCTGCTAAACAAAACGTGCGTTTGTTACTTACCCCTGAATTATCTCTATGTGGCTATCCACCCAGAGACTTGTTGCTTTATTCTAGCTTTGTGGAGTCGATGGCGCAGGAGTTGAAGGCGATCGCCACAGAATTACCAGATAGGATCGCTGTCTTGGTTGGCACTGTAGAAACAAATCCTCATGCAGACTCCAAAGGACAAAAACCTTTATATAACAGCATGGCTTTATTGGCTGAGGGAGAAATAAAACAGATTTTTCATAAGCGTTTGTTGCCTACCTATGATGTATTTGATGAAGATCGTTATTTTGAACCTGGATATGAAGCCAATTATTTTACCTTAGATGATCTAAAGGTCGGCGTGAGCATCTGTGAAGATCTGTGGAATGATGAACAGTTTTGGGGTAAACGCAGCTATGAAGTTAATCCCATTGAAGAATTGGCACAGTTAGGGGTAGATGTAATTGTTAACCTGTCAGCTTCTCCCTATAGCGTTGGTAAACAGAAGTTAAGAGAAGCGATGCTACATCATGCAGCTATGGCTTATCAGAAGCCCATCTTGTATGCCAATCAGGTTGGGGGTAATGACGATCTGATTTTCGATGGTAATAGTGTGGTGTTTAATCGTGCAGGGAAATTAGTAAGTCATGCTCAAAGTTTTGCTACAGACTTGGTGGTAGTGGAGTTGGATCGGTTGCTGTCTTCTTCTAAGGGAGACTGGGAGACTGGGAGACTGGGTGACAAAGATAGTAATGAAGAGATATTTTCCGCGTTGGTGTTGGGAGTCAAAGATTATGCCAGGAAATGTGGTTTTAGTCAGGCTATATTAGGCTTGAGTGGGGGCATAGATTCAGCTTTGGTAGCTGCGATCGCTTCTTCAGCTTTAGGTGCAGAAAATGTATTAGGAGTACTAATGCCGTCTCCCTATAGTTCAGATCATTCCGTTAGCGATGCGATGGATTTGGTTAATAGCTTGGGGATCAAAAGCCAGCAGTTAGCCATCAAGCCAGGGATGGACGCTTATGATACTATTCTCGCTCCTTTGTTTGCGGGGACAGAATTTGGCATTGCCGAAGAAAATATCCAGTCGCGGATACGGGGTAATTTATTAATGGCGATCGCCAATAAGTTTGGTTATTTGCTGCTTTCTACGGGTAACAAGTCCGAAATGGCTGTTGGTTACTGCACTCTCTATGGCGATATGAATGGTGGCTTGGCGGTAATTGCCGATGTGCCAAAGACAAGGGTGTTTGAATTGTGTGGCTGGCTCAATCGCGATTGCGAAGTAATCCCCGTCAATATAATTACCAAGCCTCCCAGTGCCGAATTAAAGCCAGAACAAAAAGACTCTGATTCTTTGCCACCTTATGAGATACTAGACGATATACTTGAGCGCATTATTTGTCTACATCAATCATCCTCAGACATAGTTGAAGCTGGACACGACACAGAAACGGTAGCCAAAGTAATGAAATTAGTTATCCGTGCAGAGTTTAAACGCCGTCAAGCCCCTCCAGGAATCAAGATAACCGATCGCGCCTTCGGTACTGGCTGGCGGATGCCCATTGCCAAGAGGTTGTCGGCGGTTAAGTAACTTCTTCCAAGTTAATTAACTTTTAGCTTTTGAATATTCACAGATTATAATGTTCGTCTGGTTTCTATTGGGAATGACTAGCGAGCGATCTATGAACCTGCAAAAATCACTGATTAAACAACAAAAGCTAACTCCGTATTTGTTTTTGCTACCGGCGATCGCTTTACTAGGATTAACGGTATTTTTGCCAGCAATATTAGCTTTTGCCCTCAGCTTTACTCAGATGTACGATCTTACCCAATTTCCTGAGTGGATTGGTTTAGCTAATTTTCGCAAACTGTTGCAAGACAAAGTATTTTGGCAAATTGCTATTAACACATTGCTATACCTTATAGGAGTGGTACCAATTTTGGTAATTGCACCATTAGGGTTGGCAATTCTCGTCAATCAAAAATTGCGAGGCATAAATTGGTTTCGCACGGCTTTTTATGCTCCTGTGGTAATTTCCATGATCGTAGCTGGAATCGCTTGGAAAGCTCTTTATACGCAAAATGGATTGCTCAATCAGTTTCTTCAGCAGCTAGGCTTTCAAGAAGGTATTCCTTGGTTAACCGATCCCAAATTAGCCCTTTGGAGCGTTATGGTAGTGACTATTTGGAAAGGACTAGGTTACTACATGGTGATTTATTTAGCTGGATCACAGTCAATTTCGACCGAATTATATGAAGCAGCAGCGATCGACGGCTCAGATAGCTGGAAAAAGCATTTAGATATTACTATTCCTTTGATGCGTCCTTATTTATTCTTAGTAGCGGTAATCTCAGCCATTTCAGCCACCAAGGTATTTGAAGAAATCTATGTTATGACCAAAGGTGGTCCAGGAAATAGCTCCAAAACCGTAGTTTACTATCTATATGACAAGGCATTTGGATATGACTATGACATTAGCTACGCTAATACAATTGGTTTAGTCTTGTTTTTAAGTATTTTAGGTTTATCTATAATTAACCTCAAGCTGACCAATAATTAACTAATTACTAATTATCTCGTATCTTAACAATTTAGCTTTTGAGGCAAAAATTATGAAAGCAGTTGGTTTAACCCAATACTTACCGATTGAAAATGATCTTAGCCTGCAAGATGTTGAAATTGATCGGCCTGTAGCTAGAGAATATGACCTACTTGTAGAAGTTAAAGCGATTTCAGTTAACCCTGTTGATACTAAAGTTCGCAGTCCAAAAGACAAAACCGAAGATCGTCCTCGAATTTTGGGTTGGGATGCAGCAGGTATAGTGGTAGAAGTAGGAGAAAAAGTAACAGAGTTCAAACCTGGTGATAAGGTCTATTATGCAGGGGATATTACCCGTCCTGGTAGCAACAGTAATTTTCAGTTGGTGGATAAGCGGATTGTTGGCTATAAACCAAAGAATTTAGAATTTGCCTCGGCAGCAGCTTTACCACTGACCAGTATTACTGCCTGGGAAGCTCTGTTTGAAAGGTTAAACATCAGCAAGAATGGTGCAAATGCAGGCAAATCAATCTTAATCATTAATGGTGCGGGGGGTGTAGGTTCTATTGCCATTCAGCTAGCCAAAAAATTAGCCAAGCTGAAAGTCATTGCCACTGCCTCACGTCCAGAAACGATCGCCTGGTGTCAAAAACTTGGCGCGAATGCTATCATTAATCATCGTCATAATCTGGCGGACGAAATTGTCAAAATAGGCTACGAAACTGTCGATTATATTTTGTGCCTAAACGATACTGATGGGCATTGGCAGGCGATCGCTCAAGCAATTAAACCCCAGGGCATCATCTGTTCGGTCGTTGAAAATAAAAAACCACTGCAAATGGATGTTTTAAAAAGTAAGAGTGCAGGTTTGGTTTGGGAATTTATGTTTACCCGTTCTATGTATCAGACTGATGATCTGGCAGAACAAGGTAAATTACTTAACAAAGTTTGTCAGCTTATCGAAGCTGGTGTAATTGTTACAACCTGCAAGGATATAGTTAAACCAATTAATGCCAAAAATCTGAAAGATGTTCATCAGCGTATTGAAAAGGGCAGTGCAATTGGCAAAATAGTGCTTGCTGATTGGAATTAAGAAGTAAAAAGATTGAATCGCTGTACGGACAGTACCATTTTGAGCGAAAACAATTTGGCAAAAGTCATCCCTCTAAAGACTTGAGAAATCCTATTTCCTGAGCTTAGCAACTAAAATTTCTGCGTTGCTATGCAAAGGTCTAAAACCCAAAATAAACAACATCTGTAACTTTGATCACAAATGCGATCGCAGTTTTCTTACAAACTAAATACAAGTTTCGTATGTGAAAAGACCAAAATTTAAATGAAAACCGCCAAATTATCTTCTATTTATCGATATTCTGTACTGGTAGCTATCTTGACTGGATTAGCTTCATTAGTTGGTATACCAGATGCTAAATCACAATCTGTAGAGGATGATACAGTAGCAGATCATCTGGTCAAATCTACACCAGAAAATGTAATTTGGGGAAAATTATTTACATCTGATAATAAGCCAATTTTACAGGTCAAATCGGGAGACGTTGTTACCATAGAAACCATATCCCATGAGGGTATCTTACCCGACCAAGGTGATACGGTCGAGTTTTTTACTAAGGCAGGGATTGCCGAAGCAGACATTCTACCAGATCAGCTAGCGGTCAAAGAACAAATAGAAAAAACTGCGCCAGGACCTCATGTAATCACTGGTCCAATTTATATCGAAGGTGCTGAACCAGGGGATGTTTTAGAAATAAAAACCGTTGGCATTGATTATCGCGTTCCTTATGGAGTTATTTCTAATCGTCATAAAAAAGGTTCTTTACCTGAAGAATATCCCGTTAACAATGCAGAAATATACACCAAAGTCATTCCCGTCGATACTGAAAAAAACATAGGTATTTTTCGTCCTGCCAATGGAAGACCAAATATCGATCTACCTCTCAAGCCTTTTATGGGCATCATGGGAGTAGCACCAGCCAATCCAGAAGAAGCCGTAAACTCAGTACCACCAGGCAACTATGGCGGTAATATAGACATCAAGCGTTTAACTGCGGGTTCAAGTTTATATTTGCCAGTGCAAGTTTCTGGTGCATTATTTTATACTGGCGATCCTCACTGCGCCCAAGGGAATGGGGAAGTAGCCCTGACAGCTATTGAGTGTTCTTTAACTCCTACTTTTAAATTGATTGTTCATAAAAATAAAAAGCTAGAATCACCAGTGGGAGAAACTGCCGACGCTTGGTTAGCAATTGGACTAGATGAAGATTTAGACGAGGCGATGAAAAAAGCCGTGCGGGAATCTCTACGAATTATGAATGAAGAATATGGTTTGACCAAGCAAGATGCTCTACTGTTTGGTAGTGCTGCTATTGATTATGAGGTTTCTCAAGTGGTAGATATAGTCAAGGGTGTTCATGGAGTTATTCCTAAAAATATACTGCAACCTTTAGAAGCAAAATAGGATTTTGTATGTAGTAAGTAGTTCAACCTAATTATTTGTAGGATGGATTGATCTGACAATAGCAACGTTTGATTGTGAATATCTTATTTCTAAGATTCCTTAACTCCCAAATCAGCAGTAACAGGGTGCCTTTGCAGAACTTGTTTTAAATATTTTGCTGTATAAGAATTTTTATTTTGAGCTACTTCTTCTGGTGTACCTATGGCGATAATTTGCCCGCCTTTATCTCCTCCTTCAGGGCCAAGATCGATAATCCAATCTGAACAACGGATAACGTCTAAGTTATGTTCGATAACAATTAAGGAGTTGCCTTTATCTACCAAACGTTGTAGCACGTTTAAAAGATGATGCACATCATAAAAGGATAAGCCTGTAGTTGGTTCATCGATTAGGTAGAGAGTTTTACCCGTGGCGCGACGGGATAATTCTGAAGCCAATTTAACTCTTTGTGCCTCTCCTCCTGAAAGAGTAGGGGCTGGTTGTCCGAGTTTGACATAGCCCAAGCCCACATCCGTTAGGGTTTGCAGCCTATTAGCAGCACGAGGAATATTTTTAAAGATTTCTGATGATTCTTCCACCGTCATGTCTAAGACATCAGCGATAGAATAGTTTTTATACTTGGCTTGGAGAGTTTCACGGTTATATCTTGCCCCTTTGCAAACATCACACTGCACATAGACATCGGGTAAGAAATTCATCTCAATCACGTTTACTCCTTGCCCGCTACAGGCTTCGCAGCGTCCACCTTTAACGTTAAAAGAAAATCGCCCTGCTTTGTAGCCTCTGGCTTTGGCTTCAATAGTTTCTACAAAGATTGCGCGGATAGCATCAAATACCCCTGTGTAAGTGGCAGTGTTAGAACGAGGAGTCCGACCAATAGGAGATTGATCTATGGTAATTACTTTATCGATCGCCTGTAAACCTTCAACTCCTCCTAGTTGCTTGGGGAAAGGAACTTTACGACTGAGATGATGTTTTAAGGCGGGATGAAGTATTTCATTAACTAGGGTAGATTTACCCGAACCTGATACCCCAGTGATGCAGACAAATTTACCTAGAGGAATATTAACGTCAATATGCTGAAGATTATTTTGATGGCAGTCTTTAAGGGTTATGCCAATTGTTTTACCTCTTCTTCTCTCTTGAGGAGTAGCAATCACCCGTTTACCAGATAGATATGCCCCAGTCAAAGAAGCTTCTGAATTTAACAGGGTAGTTAAATCTCCCTGGGAAACAATTTCCCCACCATGTACTCCCGCTTTAGGTCCTATATCCACAATGCTATCCGCAGCGCGAATAGTGTCCTCATCATGTTCAACTACAATGAGAGTATTGCCCAAATCTCTTAGTTTTCTTAGTGTTCCCAGTAATTTGCCGTTGTCTCGTTGATGTAAACCAATACTAGGTTCATCCAAAACATATAATACTCCTGTTAGTCCCGCACCGATTTGGGTAGCCAGCCGAATTCTCTGTGCTTCGCCCCCAGAAAGGGTCATAGCTGCCCGATCTAGAGTCAAGTAGTCTAAACCCACATCTAATAAAAACTGAAGACGAGATCTAATTTCCTTAAGTGCCAACTCGCCAATTAATGCCTGACGGTTCGTAAGCTTGAGGTCATTTACTCGCTTTAAACACTCTCGAATTGGCACACCCGCTAAATCATTGATGCGGTATTGTCCTAAACTGACGGATAAAGACGCAGGTTTGAGACGTTGACCATCACAGGTTGCACAAGGCTGATTGACAAGATACTGTTCTAGCTTGCTCTTAATCGCATCAGAGTTGGTTTCTTGATAGTTGCGTTGCAACATTTTCAGCACGCCTGAATAGTGGCGATGGTAACCTTTGTTCTTACCATTGCGACTGTCAGACTGGAAGTATACAGGTTCTGCTGCACCAAAAAGAATAACTTTCTGTTGTTCTTCTGTAAGCTTTGACCATTGAGTCTGAATCTCAAAACCAAATGCCTGTCCCACTCCATGCAAGAGAGAAAGATAGTAAGAATTATCTTTATCTGACCAAGGCGCGATCGCACTATATACTGGTTGATGAGGATCGGGAACAACCAATTCAGGAGCAAAAGTCTTATGGCTACCTAAACCATGACAGTCAGGGCAAGCACCATAGGGGGAATTGAAAGAAAACAAGCGAGGTGATAATTCTTCGATCACCGCACCATGTTCGGGACAGGCAAAGTTTTCGGAAAAGACAATCTTCGACGGTTGCTCTTGAGCATCAGCAGGAGAACTCGCGCGGTCCCTTGCGCCTTTCGGCGACGCGGGGTCGCTCGTTATAATCTCAATTTCGGCAATGCCCTCAGATAAATTTAGACAAGTACCCAAAGAATCTGCTAAACGTTCAGTGATTCCTGGTTTTTTGATCAGGCGATCTATAACTACTTCAATATCATGCTTATAGTTTTTATCTAGTTTTATCCGATCGTCAAGCTGCTGAACTTCTCCATCGATTTTTACCCGTACAAAGCCTTGAGAAGCCAAACTAGACAATAATTGCTTGTGTGTCCCCTTATTACTCCGCACTACGGGGGCAAGAATCATAAACTTGGTTTTATCGGGCAGTTCCATAATGCGATCGCACATCTCATCAATGGTCTGTGGTACTATAGAGCGATCGCATTTAGGACAATGGGGTTCACCCGCCCTACCAAACAGCAACCTTAAATAATCATATATCTCTGTAACCGTCCCTACAGTAGAACGAGGATTATGAGAGGTAGACTTTTGATCGATAGAAATTGCAGGACTCAACCCTTCAATGGCATCAACATCAGGTTTATCTAGCTGTCCTAGAAACTGACGGGCATAAGCACTAAGAGACTCCACATATCGCCTTTGTCCCTCGGCAAAAATAGTATCAAAAGCCAAAGAAGATTTACCCGAACCTGAAACTCCAGTAAAGACAATCAGCTTGTTACGAGGTAACTCTAAATCAATATTTTTTAGGTTGTGTTGTCTTGCACCTTTAATACGAATGACATTCTTTTCTAAAGATTCTGGCTGAATTTTACTATTAGGTTTTGTACCGTTGCTGGAAGGAGACATACAGTCAGTGCTTAACAATGCTTAAGAGTCCTTAATTATATTAGCGTTATATAGTGAGTCAGTTGAGTGTAGTAAGTTAAATAATTTTGTTGGATTATTCCCAGTAAAGCGATCGCACTTGGATGTATAGAGATTGGAAGACGATCGTAACTAAAAGTATAAAATTTGTTTGATATAAGTTTCGCGCAGAGACACAAAGCAATAAAGCAAAGTAATTTTACAACTTGGCAATTTTAGATTTTGGTTACGAAAAATACTCATTTGAGCCTAATTTCTAAAAGCTGAAAGCTTTATTTTTCATAATTAGTCATTGAATTTTGCCAAGTCGTGTAATTTTTTTGGTCTGAGATCACTGACTTTGGTTTGAATCAAAAATTAAACTATTGATTGAAAATAATAAATTTAATTAAAAAAGGTACGAGATAAATGTTTTTTGAAATCGCTAAATTTGCAATGGATGTGTCAGGTTTGAGTAGTCAACAAAAAGTTGCTGAATGGGCAAGATTGAATAGAACCAATCCTTTTGATATGGGAGCGAAGAATTATCAACGTTGTTTATGGAATCTGAAACTAGGTGGCAAGTATCACGAACTTGAATATAACGAAGATGGAAGTCTTAAATATCAATAGATATCTACAGAAACAGTGTAAATATTAATACAGCTAAGTTCTGTAATCTCAAATCTATAGCAAGTTGATACTTTCTAGGTTTTAACGTCTCTGCGCGCAATAAAAATTTTCCCTAAAAACTTAGGAGGAATTAAAAACAACTCAAATCAAATTTAGATAAATCATCATTGATTTCGTGCCTCTTTAAAACGATATCGTCGGCTATATTAGCCTCTGCAAGCAATACGTTCATTTGTCCAGAGGCATTTTTTTTGCTACGGGGTAGATACCAAAATGGACTTCTTTACCCTGCTTGCGCAGAATCTACTGAATCAAAGCATCTTTTATTTCGTAATGTTCTTTGCTACAACCTGCTAGAGTATTATGTATCTATTTATAAATCAAGCTCATTGCTTTTTCAATAATCTGATTTTTATTAGTCATTGTATCAAGTCGATCGACCGTGTATTTTCCTTCAAATGCTTCGTAGCTTGCCTCTTCAATTGCATCTGTATAAGCTTCATGAAGCATCTGAGATATTGTCTCAGATTCAGCATAATGCCCACCGCTTCTACGTCTTTTATTCGTCTTTTTGATTCCCTTGACTGAATTAGAAACAGATCTATTCCAAGAAGACGTAGTTCGCTTTTCAACAGACTGTTTAATCAGGTGCATAAGTAAGATTATCATGTAGCTTTCAATCTTATTCAGTTTATCCTCTACAGACATTTCCTCTAGTTCATTGATGATTGACAAAGCACCTTGGTAGTCTTGATTTTCTACTTTTTTCCTAAGCTCTAATAATTCATCCATAACTATATTCCTTCGTTCTGACTTATTTTGTATTGTTAAAATCAACGCCAGTATAGATTTCAGATAATTTTAATTCCAAATCTAACGAACCCAATTGAATCAAAGCATCTTCCGTTTCATATTCAGACAATAACCATTTTCCTGCTTCTGTCTTGGTGTATTGTATGACATGGTATTTCTGCTGGGAAATTAAAATATATTCTTTCATTTCAGGAATAGAACGATAATAAGTAAACTTATCTCCCTGATCGTAGTTTTGGGTTGATGGGGATAAAACTTCTGTAATCATCACAGGATTTGTTACCGTAGTTGTGCCTCTATCGGCATAAATAGGTTCTCCTTTAATTAGCATTACATCAGGGTAAGTATATAAACGATAGCGAGGTATCCATAAACGCACATCAGCCATGTAAACACGGTAATTTTGCTTTTTTAAACTAAATCTAAGATTAGTTACTAGATTTAGGCTAATTTCATTGTGATTAGTCGTTCCTCCTGTCATGGGAATAATCTCTCCATCGCGGTATTCGCTTTTGTATTCTGCTTGTTCTTCTAACTGCAAATATTCTTCAGGGGTGTAGGTACGAGCTTGTAACTGCATAATGAGAAAAAAGTTTTATTTCTTTTAATTTTAGTCTCGAAGTCGCATCACCATTTCTATGCAGGAGCTAACTTCTAATTTCCGAAACATTTTCTTCAAAGCTTATTTAACTGTGTTGTGACTAATCCATAATTCTTGGCTAATCTCGACATTAGTTAGACCTTGAGCAATTAAATTAGCAATCTGTATTTCTCGTTTAGTGAGTAATTCAATGTATGGATTTGGCTCAAACTTTGGTGTAGATCGTAAATTTGCCAGACAAGCAGACAAATGCAAACACACTGCGCTTAAATTGCTCAAATCCTTAGCATTAAAAGCTGGTGTAATACCTACGCGAGCGAAATTAATCGTACCAACTAATTTACCACTACCAATAATTGGACCAGTCATTATATGTTCGTGAGCGTATTCAATACAACATCTTTGATATAGCTGGCTTTGTTTCCATGTTCTTTGAGGCAGTACTAATTCCTCATGGGCTGGTGCATGATACTCTAAAACATATTTCAGTACAGGATCGACAGATTTACCAATTTTTTGATACTTTTCAACAAATTTGAATTTGTCTTTAACGCCTCGAACATCACAGCTTGTTAAATTATTTGCTTCATCTGACAAATAAATTCCCCAACGCTGTACCCCAAAGTATTGACTGAGATTATCCATCAGCCTAAATCTTAAGTCGGCTTCGGTTTTAGCAGTTGCCATTGATTGAAATAAAGGATGCAGACTCATAATTGAACTTCCAAAGTATACCCAGTTGGGTACTATGCGGATAAATAATTTCTGTTTACCATCGTTTCAGATTGAATAATTTCTGACAATGCCTAACTATGACTAAACAGATTAATATTGGTTTTTTGATTTATCCTGATGTCGTTCAATTAGATGTCATGGGTGCTTATCAAGTCCTCTCTTTTCCACCCAATACAACTCTCCATTTAATTTGGAAAACACTAGACCCTATCACCAGCAACGAAGGGTTAATAATTACACCGACAACCACCTTAGATGATTGTCCTGCGTTGGATGTAATTTGTGTTCCTGGTGGGGGAATGGGACAAGTAGAAGTAATGCAAGACCAGGAAGTTTTGAGCTTTCTCCAGCAGAAAAGCAAGACAGCAAAATATATTACTAGCGTTTGTACTGGCTCGTTAATCTTAGCGACTGCAAACCTTTTACAAGGCTATAAAGCTACTTGCCATTGGGCATTTCGCGAACATTTAGAAATGCTGGGAGTTGAGGTTGTCCCTGAAAGAATAGTAATCGATCGCGATCGCCTTACGGGTGCTGGCGTTACTTCTGGGATTGATTTTGGCTTCACTTTAGTTAGTTTACTTTGGGATAAGGATATGGCAAAAATGACTCAGTTGTTTTTAGAATACGATCCTTTACCGCCTTTTAATGCTGGTACTCCAGATAAAGCAGAACAAACTATCGTCAAATCCTTGAGAGAGTTCGGAAAACCTGTGATTGAAGCCTTTTTAACTCAAGTTAAAAGCAGTCTCATCTGAAGTAAACAAAAAAAAAGAGTCAAGTTTATAAACTCGGCTCTTTACATCTTTTTTTTTGATACCCCCAAGGGAATTTGAATCCCTGTCGCCTCCGTGAAAGGGAGGTGTCCTAGGCCACTAGACGATGGGGGCTTAGAGCTATTGCTTGCTTTTGCGCGCAACTGGCAACGTTTTCAAATATATCGAATATTGTTATAGCTGTCAATGTTTTTTGAAAAAATAGTTATTCAAACCAAAAAAAGAATTATTGTATACCCCGCTGCATTTGCCTGAGACGTTTTTGTGCTGCGGGATCGAGGGTATTAAATAAAAAACGACCAGAAGGTTTGTTCTTGGTCTGTTTTTTGGTTCTGCTTTTGATTTGGCAGTCGGCTCGTTTTACTTCTTTTGCCAGCATGGGAGCGGACAAACATTCTGCACCGTATCCTACTACCGTAAGCTGTTGAGCGCGATCGCTCGTGGCAACAATTAATCGAGTAGACTCTTGCTGATATTTTTTTCTACCAAATGTGGCACAGAATTTTTCAATGTAGGTATCGGCGGTTTCAGCAAACGCTGTGTAATGAACCGATAAAGCAGCGGTATGATCTTCCACACTGCGGGGAGTATCTTGATAGTGAGCGTCGAAAACTACTTTAGTGCGGTAAGCAACCGCAGCAGTATAATTAATTAAGCATTCAACTAATTCATAACGGGCTGCTTCTAAACCGTGGCGATCGCGACTTTTTTTTAAGTCCGACCAGTCGCCGATGATATTGTAACCATCGACGAGTAGTATCGCCTGATATGAGTGAGGTAACATTGTAGTAAATGGTTTTCTAGGAGAATTGGTGTTAATCTAAAATCTTATTCTAAGCAAAATTGTTAACAAAAAGTTAACCAAAATGAAGGTCGTTGCTGATTTAAACTGTTTGACAATTAATCTTATTGTTCTTAGCTTCTTGCCCAGAACGCGCCTTCGGTTTCCGCCCTGAATTGCTTTTAGCTTTTAAAAGAAATTTATCTCAATAAACATAACTAATATAAAATTAGCATCAATTGATTATCTTTCTGTTGCCAGTAATTTTTCCTTAAGACGTTGAGGATCTCCTTTTGCCATCACCTTTCCGCTCTCTAGCAGAAAAGCTCCATCACAATAGTCTAATTCTTCTAGGCGATGAGTTACCCACAGAGCAGTAAGATTACGCTGCTTAACCAAATTTTTTACCTGAGCTACTAATTCGAGTTGAGTATCAGGGTCTAGTAAAGCTGTGGGTTCGTCAAACAAAATGGTCTCACAGTTACGGGCAAGGGCACCGGCGATCGCAATTCTTTGTTTTTGCCCCCCACTGAGGGCGTGAATTGGTCGCCTTTGTAAATCCAATAGATTGACTGCATCTAAAGCTTCTCTAACTCTTTCTCTGACCTGAACTATAGACAATTTCTCACTCACCAAACCAAAAGCAATATCTGCACCAACAGTGGGCATAACTAGCTGATGGTCTGGGTTTTGGAAAACAAATCCTGTCTTATAAGGCATGATAATAGAGCCAGTATCAGGAATTAATAGACCTGCCAGTAGTCTTAATAAGGTAGATTTTCCGCTACCGTTATTACCCAGCAGCATCCAAAATTCCCCTTGAGGAACTTCTAAACAACAGTCATTTAGCACTATGGCTTCAGGCGACCAGCGAAAACATAAGTGGTTAACTTTAATAACCGCTGTTTTGTCTAACTTCTGCTCAGTGGGGTAGGTCATTATTCGCTAACGGCAGTAGCAGCAAAGAAACCAGGTACTCGACCTTCTGCCATACCGCCAGACTTTTTAGTTACGTTGACAGCGCAGATCATATTACCCTTGAGAGCTACTTTTTTATCTTCATCTTTATCACAAGTAAGTTCGACGAGATCTGAACTACCTGAACGCATTACCTGGAGGATCTCTTGATAAAGGCTGTCCGCTGCTTCGGACTCTTTGCGATGTACAGAAATAGGTAGAGGAATGTCTTGTAAAACAATATCAATAGTGAACATAGAGCCTTAAAAAAAGATTGCAATAGTTAAATTATCGTCTAAATTCTCTGAAATTCCCATCTTTATTTAGTCTATTTTTTAGAAAAATTTTAATTTTTTCTTTGGATTTGATCTGGAAATTTTTGTTACTTTCTCTTATTATGTGTAATATAAGTAAAGAAAAGTTAACTTTTCTCACAATCGACTTGATGTATTTTCGTGTCAGGTCATTAAAAATTGTAATTATTCCAACGATCTTAATAAATATAGTTTTGGAGATCTAATCTATATGACAATAGCAGTAGGACGCGCGCCGTCACAACAGGGCATCTTTGATGCAGTTGATGACTGGTTAAAACGCGATCGCTTTGTATTCGTAGGCTGGTCGGGAATTCTTCTATTCCCCTGTGCCTACATGGCAATTGGTG
>JBBSPC010000012.1:0-52074 GCA_038259125.1 Chroococcales cyanobacterium
ACCATATTTAGTGTTTCCCACGAGAATTCCAGAAGAGCCTAAAAAAACGAAGCAATTGCTAATCGCTATGGATGAATCTTTGGATGCAATGGAAGAAGCATTATTTCAGAGATGTCGTCAAATTCTCCATCGTGTTGATTTTGTGCGTGGTTTAACTAATTTTTACTGATGGTCTGAATTAGGAGCTTAATTATGGTCAATTTAGCGGACATCATATCAGAGGTCAGAGGTCAGAAAAGTTATAGCTATTTTAAGGAAAGAGTACTTTATCAATCGGATTTGATATTATTTTGAATTTATGTCGAAGCTTGTAATTTAATCTGAGTTCGACAAGAAACAAATGCCCTAAGCAGATTGAGCCAAAATCTTGATATATTCTTTAACCGTGGTGGCAAATCCCATTTCCAGAGCCTCCGCTGTCAAAGCATGACCGATAGATACTTCTAAAATGCCAGGAATAGTACAAAACTTGCCCAAATTGTCAAGATTAAGATCGTGTCCTGCATTTACCCCCAAACCCAACTCTTGAGCTTTTTTGGCTGCATCGGCAAACTTTTGCCAAGTAGCTTCTAAATCTTGATTGGCTCGATATGCCGTAGCGTAGGGTTCAGTATAGAGTTCAATTCGCTCTGCACCAGTGGCAGGGACAAGACTAATTTGCTCAACATCTGCATCCATAAACAAACTAATTCGACTCCCCAGACTTTGTAACTCTTTAATGATTGGCATCAATCGCTCTTTGTCTTTAGTTAGATCCCAACCGCTATCAGAGGTAAAGGTGTCAGGGGCATCAGGAACGAGAGTACATTGAGTTGGCTTTACTTGGCGGACAATCTCCATAAAAGAAACCTCTAAAGGATTCCCTTCAATATTAAATTCCACAGGAGCTACTACATCTAGCAAATCATAAACATCCCCAGGTCGAATATGCCTTCGATCTGGGCGAGGGTGAACCGTAATTCCTTTAGCACCAGCATCAATACATATTTGTGCCATCTTCGTAATGCTGGGAATACCAATATTACGAGTATTTCTAATTAATGCCACTTTATTTAAATTGACGCTGAGATTTGTCATTTGCTAATTGTTAATTGCTAATTTGGGGTTGTTTACCCTTTATTAAATATTAAACAACGAATTAACTGACAAATGCAGTGCGTAAAGCGCAATCAGGTTAAGAGTAATAAGTAGCGATCGCTAACACGAAAAAGTTTAGTTTTGTTCAAACTCTTGAATCTTATCGAGACGAATTATTGTATCATCGTCTAATTTACACCAATCCGCACCGTCAGCAGCGTACACATCTACTATCAAACCGCGCACTTCATTTAGTTGATTGTTTTCATTCAAATAAGTTAAATGACATTCTTTTTTTAGTGTTGCTCTAGCTTCTAGGCGATCGTATAGTTCGCAGTTTACTGGAGTATAGTCACTCATGATTTTTCCTTTAATAACGTTTACAAATTTAATTGTATAAACTTAGTCTTGACTAAAACATCTATAAGAAGTAAACCAGTGGAGTCGAAAAATACTAGCTCTTAAGTCATACAATAGAACAATTGTTTCATGACAAGATTAACGCTTACCAACGGTCACAGATTACCAAATTAATTTTTGAGACTTCAACATTCTGCGTCTTGAGGTAAGTTGTCCATCATCTTACCTGATACCTAGAATTTAAATAATGATATTCAGTCATTGTTAATTGTTAATTCTATGAAACGGCTTTATAAATCAGTATTAGGCGCGATCGCAATTATTATCGGCTTCTGGCTGATCTTTGAGTTTTCAGCACGGTTGTTTGCAGAAATTTTGTGGTTTAAGGAAGTAGATTATCTGGCGACTTTTTTAATTCGTCGGCTGATTCAATATCTACTTTGCTTTTTAGTCACCAGTATTTCAATACTATATTTATGGCTTAATCTTCGGTTGGCAAAGCGTTGGCAGTGGCAATGGTTATCAAAAGATGATTGGTATGATGCGGGTGTTCCCTATACTCCTCAACAAAAACAGTCAGCTTTGCCAGAGGCTGCTAAAGTCACCTGGGGCAAACAATTACCCACCCGTCATTATCCAGATAAAAAGACTTATTCACCTCGTTTAAAATTACCTTTATTATTATTTGCAGCGATCGCTCTTGCCGTTGCCATTACCTGTATTCTATTAAACTATACTCAATCTGCCTTGACTGTCTGGCAGACTAGCTATCGTTTACCGCAAATTGCGGCTACCTTAAAACCTCCTTTGGATGCCTTTAATTTTGCTGATTTTACGGGCTTTATAATTAGCTATCTTCGTCAGTTAGCAATAATTGTTATCTTTGTCGGTTTGCTGTTGTGGAAACCTCAAGTTAGTTTAAGAGCGATCGCTATTTCAATTAGTCTGGTTTTTGGTCTGATTGCTGCGGGCAAGTGGGCGATATTTTTACGCTTTTTAAATCTATCTAACTTCGATTTTACCGATCCACAATTTAATCAGGATATTGGCTTTTATATCTTTCGCCTGCCTTTATGGCAGTTAGTAGAATCTTGGTTAATTGGCTTATCCTGCTTTGCTTTAATATCTTGTGCCTTATTTTATCTACTATCGGGCAATAGTTTATCTGAAGGTCGCTTTCCTGGTTTTGCCAAAATTCAACTACGTCATCTATCTTTTTTAGGTGGACTAGTAATGATTGCCTTGGCTTGGCAACACTGGCTCAATCGCTATGATTTACTCTATAGCTCTAGGGGAGTGGTTTATGGTGCAGGGTATACCAATATCAAAGTTCAGCTACCTCTGGAAATATGTTTAACTGCTGTATCTCTTATTGCTGCTATTTGGTTGTTTTATAAAAGCTGGACTGGCTATCAAAATCTCCAGATCCAGCAGCGCAAATTTAAACGAATTATTTTTCTGATTTTACCTTTTGCAGCTTATCTATTAATTTTTTCTCTTAGTAGTGTTTTGAGTTCCACAGTGCAGCGTTTGATAGTTCAACCTAACGAGTTAGTCAAGGAACGACCTTATATTCAGCGTAGTATCAAAATGACCCGCAGGGCTTTTAATTTAGATAACATTGAAGCCAAAACTTTTAACCCTCAAGGTCAATTAACTGCTCAAGATATACGAGATAACGATTCGACGATTAAAAATATTCGTCTTTGGGATACTCGCCCCATCCTGCAAACTAACCGTCAACTCCAGCAGATTCGCCCTTACTACCAATTTTATGGTGCGGACATCGACCGTTATTTACTGGGCAAAAACGAGGCAGTAGCATACAAACAGCAGGTAATTATTGCAGCTAGAGAGTTAGATTATCGTCAAGTTTTAGATATCGCCAAAACCTGGGTTAATGAACATCTAATTTATACTCATGGCTACGGTTTCACCCTCTCCCCCGTTAATCGTGTAGCAGCGGGAGGTTTGCCCTATTACTACGTCAAGGATATTGGTACAGGTAGCCAAGAGTCAGGCACGTTAACGGTATCTGATGAGGTGATTCGCCAAAGTATCCCTATAGGCAAACCTCGTATATATTACGGTGAGTTGACTAATCCTTATATCATGACTTCGACTAAGGTTCGGGAATTAGATTTTCCTAGTGGCGAAGAGAATGTTTATACAGTTTATAAGGGTACAGGAGGAATTAAAATTGGCAACTATTTCCGACGGGTATTGTTTGCCCAATACCTTAAAGATTGGCAAATGCTGTTTGCCCAAAACTTTACTGTGGACACCAAGCTACTGTTTCGTCGCAATATCAAACAACGGGTAAAAGAGATTGCCCCATTTCTCAATTATGACCAAGATCCTTATTTAGTCGCTGCCAAACCTGATAATCAAACTAATAATCGGGATTATCTTTACTGGATCATTGATGCTTATACTACCAGCGATCGCTATCCTTATTCCGATCCAGGCAAAAATAGTTTTAACTATCTTCGCAACTCCGTTAAAGTTGTTGTGGATGCTTATAATGGCAAGACAGATTTCTATATTGCCGATCCTACAGATCCTATAATCCAAACCTGGGATAAAGTTTTTCCTCAGCTATTCAAACCTCTGACCGCAATGCCTTTAGAGTTGCGCCGACATATCCGCTATCCTGAAGATTTATTTAGTATCCAGTCAGAAAGGCTACTTACCTATCACATGACAGATCCCCAGGTATTTTACAACCGAGAGGATCAGTGGCAAATTCCTAAAGAAATTTATGGCACAAAATCCCAGGCGGTAGCACCCTATTACCTAATCATGAGGCTACCCACCGCCACCCAAGAAGAATTTATTTTACTGCATCCTTACACTCCTACTAGTCGTCCTAATCTAATTGCTTGGTTAGCAGCTAGATCCGACGGCGCAGAATACGGCAAACTCTTACTCTACAAATTTCCTAAGCAAAAGCTAATTTACGGACCAAATCAAATAGAGGCTTTGATCAACCAAGATCCCGTGATTTCTCAACAGATATCTCTCTGGAATCGGCAAGGATCGAGGGCAACCCAAGGAAATCTTTTAATTATTCCTATTGACCAGTCTTTGCTGTACGTTGAGCCTTTATATATTGAAGCTGAGAAAAATAGTTTACCTGCTTTGGCAAGAGTAATTGTCGTTTACGAAAACCAAATCATCATGGCAGAGACTTTGGATAAAGCTATTGAGACAATCTTTAATGGCAAAAGCGATCCTAAAGCTATTATCCGCCCTCTGAAGGATGTAAACACTGGTCGGTAATGCCAGAAATATTTAGCAGTAGGGCGAGGCACACCCCACCCTCCCCTCTATCCTAAGATTATTTTTATGTGTCGCCAACATTTATTGATTGCTGGTATTACTAGCATTATGGCTATTTCTGTCTGCACAGATTTAGTTAATACCAGTTTGAAGAAGTAGTGAGAGACTTAGTAAAATACTAAAAATAGCAAATATACTTTGATGTCTGGAGTATCCAGAATAGAAGTCAGAGAATCAATAGAAGAACTAAAGTTGTTGATTAAGCAACAAAAGACAAGATTAGGATACGCTAAAGTCCAGAGCCTTTATCTTCTAAAAATTAGAGTAGCAGAAAACATCAACTATTTAGCAGTAATAATTGGTCGAGAAGAATCAACTATTCATCGCTAGCTACAATTATACAAAAGCGGAAGTTGCTTGGGTCGCTACCCAGTGCGCCTTTCGGCGGCGCGGGGTCGCCTCCGCTTTTTCTATGAGTTTTCTCATTTCAATTCAGATTGTATGGAAATATTTTTAGAAAAGTTTCAACAAAAGAATACAGATAGAATACATATTATTCAACTAGACAAAGGGCTTGCCCGTATGTATGCTCCAATTCACACGGCTAAAAAATTAAACATACCAGAAAATATTATTTTGTTATTTCAACTGCCGACCCACCTCGAATTGAATTCGAGGTGGAAAGCGGCAGTGCATTCGGCACCACCTTATTGTCAGTCGTGTAAATCCAATTCAAAGAGTCTGGCAATATATTAAATATCGTTGGCGAGCGCTTTTATTTATAAATTTAGATGATGTTAAAGACAAAGTTGCTCAAATCTTAAATTCTTGAAGACAAGACATTATTATTTCTTTAGCTGGCTGGGATTTTTTTCAAACTGCTTTATCTCTCTAGTCACTTTTGCAAATTGGTATTACAGTCAGTTTTGGCGATCGCCGTAGAAGCTTTTATACTGTTAAGATGCACCAATGCTCCTTCCCCAAAGATAAAGATATTATCATCTTGATCCTTTAACGAGCCTGATGGTGATTGACTTATTGATGATATCCTGAACCAGAAGCTGATTTTAAAGGAGTGGATTGTTTAATTTGTGGGGAGTTTATTAAAAATGAATATTTTAAAACTAAATATTTGGCTAATGCTTGTAGCTAATTTAGTACTGGCAACTATAGCTGCTAATTCAACTATGGCACAAGTAACGAAATCTAGCGATCGCACCCAGGAAAAAAACACTCGATTTTCGACAAGCAATGAGACTTCAACTAAAGCGATCAATCTAATTAAATTGCCAGATCAAAAGAACTTGATTGACCAACGGTCAGAGCAGCGCGAAAAGCGAAGCAGCGCGGTCTTGCGAGACAGTCCGTTGCGGAGGTTCCCTCCGTTGAAGGAACTGTCGAGGGCGGGGGTTTCCGCCATGAGCGACTGCTTCAAGAAGCCGTTGCGGGGGTCAGATGCGGGCAAGCCCTTTCCCCCGTTGAGGCTATTGAGCAAGAAGGCTCCGTCGTTTTACGGCGGAGTAATCTCTGACTCCTCATTAAAAAGCCAAATTGCCCAACGAAATTTAGACAAATTTTGCCAAGACTATCCATACAATTCTCAATGTGCAAAAGCTAGTCCATCTAATCCCAACTCACCAGAAGTAGAAACTATACCTGTACCAGCACCACCTCCCACATCAGAAACAGAAACTAATAATAGTAATTCTAGTGGTCAAAAAACTGGTTGGGCGATCGTACCAGAAATTAGTACTCTGGGTTTTGGCGGTGATATAGTCAAAAAAATTACTCCTGCATTGAATGCTAGGGTGGGAGTTAATGCTTTTGGAGTTGGCATTAATCTAAATGAATCACAGTTTGATTACGAAGGAGATTTAAATCTGTTTAATGTTTCTAGCATTATCGATGTTTATCCTTTCAAAAGCTCTGGCTTTAGAATTAGTGCTGGTTTAATTTTCGGCAATAATAATATTCAAGGAACAGCAGATGTATCCGAGAAAGTTGCTGATGAACTAGGGCAGGTTGAAGTGAATGGACAAACAGTTAATATTGGAGATTTAAATATTAACGAATTAGCTACATTAGATGCAGATGTTGATATTAACAATAGTGTTTCTCCCTATCTGGGAATTGGCGGTGGTAATCCTGTAGGTGAGGGTAAAAGTCTAGGGTTTTGGTGGAACGCAGGAGTAGTATTTGGTGCTTCGCCTGATGTGACAGTAACTCCTAATATTTCTAATGACGTTCCCGCAGAATTGAGAAATGAAGCCGAACAAGTTGCCAATACATTCATTGAAAATCAAGAACAAGACATTGAGAATGACCTGGACTTTGTTAATATTTATCCAGTTGTGTCTTTGGGAATTTCTTATCAGTTTTAAGCTGTCTATGGTGGATTGTCTTCGTTAAAATTTATTCGTTTTGAGCTTTTAGCTATTAGCCCTAAGCTATTAGCTTTTTAAGTTGTATAGATAGAATACTACCTTAAGCATACAATTCATTGACCATTTTTCCATTACAAAAGTTTGCGTCTTTTGTAATGCTCATGGTTATTGTCTTAATCTGACAAGTAATACCTATCATTGCAATCGATAAATTTTTTCTTATATATATGACTGTTTCTCCTCACAAAAATTCTCCTCACAAAAAAGCCAAGGCACTTAAGCCAGGTAGTCGTCGTCCTGCTAAAGAACTGTGTAGTGAATGTGGACTCTGCGATACATATTATGTTCATTATGTTAAAGAAGCCTGTGCTTTTCTCAATCAACAGATTGCTGAATTGGAAACAGTTGCTCATGGACGTAGCCGTGACTTAGATAATGAGGATGATTGGTATTTTGGTGTTAGTCAAGAAATGATGGCTGCACGCAATTCCAAACCGATTGAGGGAGCGCAATGGACAGGAATCGTTAGTGCGATCGCCTGTGAAATGTTAGAACAGGGTATGGTTGAGGGGGTAGTTTGTGTACAAAACACCCCTGAAGATCGTTTTCAACCAATGCCAATAATTGCCCGAACCCCCCAAGAGG
This sequence comes from Chroococcales cyanobacterium, assembly GCA_038259125.1. Lineage (GTDB taxonomy): Bacteria > Cyanobacteriota > Cyanobacteriia > Cyanobacteriales > Xenococcaceae > Waterburya. The sequence continues at coordinate 7,749 of JBBSPC010000012.1, forward strand.
TTTTGGCAGCCAAAGTAAACAAACCCACCCTTTCTCCTAACTTAAATGTCTTAGAGCAAATTGAACAGTCGGGGATGAAACGTCTATTGGTCATTGGCGTAGGCTGTCAGATTCAGGCATTACGAGCCGTAGAGCAAGAATTAGGTTTAGAGAAACTATATATTTTGGGTACACCCTGCGTTGATAACGTCAGTCGTCAAGGGTTGCAGAAGTTTCTTGATACTACCAGTCGTTCTCCAGAAACAGTAATACATTATGAATTTATGCAGGACTTTCGGATTCATTTTAAACATAAAGATGGCTCGATTGAAAAAGTCCCTTTCTTTGGTTTAAAAACTAATCAGCTAAAAGATGTGTTTGCTCCTTCCTGTATGAGTTGCTTTGATTATGTCAACTCGTTGGCAGATTTGGTTGTGGGCTATATGGGTGCGCCTTTTGGGTGGCAGTGGATTGTAGTTCGCAACCAGACTGGCAAAGAAATGCTCAATTTAGTTGAAGATCGCCTAGATACTCAGCCTGTAATGTCTCAAGGCGATCGCACTTCTGCTGTACAGCAAAGTATTCCTGCTTATGACAAAGGGATCACCTTGCCTATGTGGGCGGCAAAAATGATGGGAGTTGTCATCGAGCGGATTGGTCCTAAAGGATTAGAATATGCCCGTTTTTCGATTGATTCTCACTTTACTCGCAACTATATTTATCTCAAACGCAACTATCCTCAGAAATTAGAACAGCACGTGCCTGACTACGCTAAAAAAATTGTTGAGCAATATAAGTTGCCTGAATAATATTTTGGTTACAAAAATATTCAATCAAGAGATAAACTTGCTCTGGAGGAAACTGGTTTTCTTGCAGTGTTTAACGGTGTAAAACATTACCAACATGATCCGACTCCTTAATGGTTCAGATTTGGTAGTTTCTAAAATCGCTTGCCACTGTTCCTCATAGACTCATGCTAATACCAACTGTTTGAGTCAAAAATATTATAATCATTCCAATTAAGGCGTTGGTAAGTGCATAATGCTCTAAATAGAAAATTGCACGGTATTGAATCTTAAATAATGCAATAGTAGGCGAATAGAAAATTGGTTCGGATGTGACATCTTTAGCATTTACAATTACTAATTCTGAAGTTTCTGAGTGGCGATCGCGGACAAAAATTAAAGTCAGTCGCAAGATTAAATCTCTTGTTTTAGAAATGAATCAGTTAATCTTGAAAATAAAAAATTGAGATCGCCATAGATTGATTATGTTATTAAAACTATGGCTATTATATTATTTTCAATAATAAAAAAAACGCGACTTACTCTTTAAGTCGCGTTTTTAATAAAAATCATTTTCTAACAATGGCAATAATAGAGCTTTTTAAAGATCCCAACAGAATACACCCATGTAAGGAATTTCTACACACCATTGAGCATTAGCTTGGGCATCAGAAATTTTTAAATCGATAGTATTAATAGCTTTTGCTGGAAGAACATTAAGACTAAAAATGCTAACGGTTAGTAGGGCAAAAGATAGTTGTTTTTTCATGATTTATACTGACTAAATTTAAAAGGTTGTTAAAGTTTTTTCGTTTCTATAAAACCAGTATAAAGTTGCTAAATAAGATATTCTATGACTAAAGTCACTACTAGAATAGTTATTTGATCACTCATTAAAATGATTGTTGTTCAATTAAAAAAGCACGACTTATTATTTAAGTCGTGCTTCTATTAAAACGGTTATTTCATCACTAATTATCAAAAGCTATATTTTTTTACTTACTATCGATCGCATAAGCTTGGGACAATACTTTGTCTACTCGGTCTAGCTCAATCTCTAAAAAATTATCTACTGTCCAGTTGGCTTGTCTTTGCAACATATGTAGAGGATAAATAGAAGAAATACCCACTACTTGTATCTTGGCTTGTTTTGCTGCTTCGATACCTACAGGGTTGTCTTCAATTGCCAAGCACTCCGATGATTGTAAGCTGAGGTTTTTCAACGCTAGCAAATAGGGTTCAGGTTCAGGCTTACTTTGTTCGAGGTCTTCTCCTGCAACAATGACATCAAAGTATTCTGCCAGTTCAGCTTTTTGCAGAATATATTCGACTTCAGAACGCATTGCACCAGTTACTAAGCCAATAGCAATACCTTGTTTCTTTAACTGCGCCAAAAATTCAGCCAAATATGGAGATAAAGGTAATTTATCTAATCGATCAATTTGCTGTCGGTAGCCCTTGGATTTAGTTTCAGTTAGCTTATTTAGGTATTGATCAGGTAAAATACGACCACGATTAGCCAGTAAATCTTTCAAGCAAGCGCGATCGCTTCTACCTCGACAATATTGAGCATATTCAGACTCATCAGCCCGTAAATTTTCACTCAGCATTATCTCTGCAACTAATGCCTGGTTTATCTCTTCATCATCGATAATTACACCGCTAAAATCTAATAAAACCGCTTTCAAACCCATATATCTATTCTATTGATCAACTATCAAATTACAAATTGCTAATCGATTTTACTCCCGTACTTAGTTGGTTTGTCCACCAAACATCCTCGGTTAATACCTGAGTAAATCCTGCTTTACCTAACCAAGCATCCACGCTACCCTGAGCATATTCTTCAATATAAGGTTCTTCAAATATGTCTGTAAGCCATGTGGTTTTACGTAGAGTCTTTTGATGACCATCCAAAATTATGACCTGTCCTCCTGGTTTCAGCAACCGAAATCCCTCCTTTAGTACAGCTTGGGAAATTGCAGCAGGAGTTTCATGAAATAGTAATGAGGCGGTAACTAAATCAAATTCGCCATCATCAAAGCTAGTTGCTTCGGCTAACCCATGTAGCCATTGAATGTTTAATTCTTCTTGCTGCGCCTTGTATTCTGCCATAACCAGCATTTGAGGCGATAAATCTAAGCCGATAACTTCGGCATTGGGAAAAGCCTGTTTGAGCATGATCGTGGTTGAACCTGTTCCACAGCCAAGATCGATGATTTTAAGGGGATTACCTGTGACTGCTTTGATTACTGCCTCTCGATTCCAATCTTCATTGGGAGGTAAGGCGTGTTTGGTAACAGGGTCGTAAGTTACGGCTGCACCAGAATTAAGATAACCTCCCTTAATACCGTGAAAATTCTGAGACTTATAGTATTCAGGATAAATCAAATTAGGATTGCTCAGGCGATCGCTCTCAGTCTCCCAGTCAATGCTGTCAGATAATTCTTTTAACGCTTCGCGATCAATTAAAAATCCAAACAACGGTTGGATAAATTTTTCCCACAGGGTATCTTGTCCAGTAGCCATATTAGCCGAAAATAAAATTTACTATACATAGATATCTATATAGTCTAAGCAATTATTCTCAGTTATGCCTTTTGAACAATGAACAATGAACAATGAACATTGAACATTGATCGTTGATAAATGTTCAATGCGTGTAGGAGGTGACATTAAACATTTAGCTATTAATATCTCTAGCTCGTTTTCTGAGTGTTTTTCAACTGAGCAATTCAGCTTAAATCAAAGATAATCGTCATTTTTCTTGCATACAGGGGAACAATATAGCTATCAAAAGGCGATCGCCTTCAAAGATAAACCACTAATTCTTTACCCTTAATCTTAGTCGTTCCATTTATCTTACAAATTTTTGCAGCAGTAAGTATTACTGGTTATCTATCTTTTCGTAATGTACAAAAAGCTGTAAATTCTCTGGTTACAGATTTACAAGCAGAAGTAAGCGATCTCGTTTCTCTTCTATAATAATGAGAAGCGAAACGACTCAATGTAGCTAATGCTCAACTAGATGCAACCAACCAGGGGTTGGATATTGCTAATCAAGAATTAGCGAATACCAACTAAAAACTAGAAAATCGGGTTGTCGAGCATACAAAAGAACTACAAGGTGCCAAAGAAGCAGTAGAAGTAGCCAACAAAGCCAAAAGCTCTTTTCTCGCCAACATGAGTCATGAGTTATGGACTCCCCTGAATGCTATTCTCGGTTTTACTCAAATTATGCAACGCGATCGCAATTAGAAAATTTAGCAGTGGTTAATCGTAGAGGAGAACATCTACTAGCTTTGATTGGAGGAAAGAGCGATCGTTTTATGGGCAGGATGTGACGATTTTGTCCGTAAACCATTTTGCAAAGAAGTTCTGTTTGACAAAATGGCACAATATTTACAGGTGGGTTACATCTATGAGCAAAATGGGGATTCTTCAGCTATCGATCTAGCTTTAAATTCTGATTTCTTGCTCAACTCTAATTCTTTAGAGTTCATGTCAAGAGAATGGTTAACTCAACTAGAACAGGCAACATCAGAATTAGATGAGGATGCGATCGCCAAATTAATCAATCAGATACCAGAGGAGCATACTCTTTTGACTCAGGTACTGCAAAATAAAGTTGATGATTTTGATTTTGATGAAATCGTTAACTTAATTCAACAAACAATACACGGTTAACATCAATCAAATCAAAATGGATATGTCTCTAGCAAAAAACCAAAATATTCTAATTGTTGACGATATTGCCGATAATTTACGGGTTTTATCTAGAACTTTAGACGAAAAGGGTTACAAAATTCGCTGTGCTAAAGATGGTGCTACCGCATTAAAAGCAGCGGCAAAGGTAATTCCCGACTTGATTTTGTTAGATATTAATATGCCTGATATGAATGGCTATGAAGTTTGTCAACAGCTAAAACTCGAACCGCAAACCAAAGATATCCCCGTAATCTTTCTCAGTGCTTTAGATGATGTTTTAGATAAGGTTAAAGCTTTTGAAGTTGGAGGCTTGGACTATATTCCTAAACCCTTTCAAATTGAAGAAGTCTTGCTTCGAGTCAAAAATCAACTAGATCTACAATTAGCCAAAGCCGAAGTTTTGAGCCTAAAGCAACAGCTAGAACAAAAAGTCCAAGAGCGAACTCTACAGTTAAAGATTAGTAATAAAAAATTAGTAGCTCTTAACCAACAGTTAAAACAAGAAATTATCGAACGTCAAAAAGCCGAACAGCAGTTAATTCATGATGCTCTTTACGATGGCTTAACGACTTTGCCCAATCGTACCTTATTAATGGATCGCATTGAGCGCGCCCTGCAACACGCTCAACGTAATCCAAATCACCTGTTTGCCATACTTTTTATCGATCTCGATCGCTTTAAAATTATTAACGATAGTTTGGGGCATTTAGTCGGCGATAAATTACTCATGGAGATCGCCAAAATCTTGTCTGAAGATTTGCGAACTATGGATACAGTGGCTCGTCTGGGAGGAGACGAATTTGTTATTTTACTAGACGATATTTATTCTCTTCAAGATGCAATTATAGTCAGCGATCGTCTCCAAGAAAAGTTTAAGATGCCTTTATATCTCGAAGGGCAAAGTATTTTTACCAGTGCCAGCATTGGTATTGCTCTTAGTTCATCTGGTTATCAAAATAGTTCTGAAATTTTGCGAGATGCAGATATAGCCATGTATCGCGCTAAAGAAAAAGGCAAAGCTCGTTATGAAATTTTCGACCAGTCTATGTACATTCAAAGTCTAAAAACTATTGAATTAGAGCATAATTTGCGTTTGGCTCTAGAAAACCAAGAATTTGACCTACACTATCAACCAATTATTGCTCTAGAAAATAACAGCTTAGCAGGATTTGAAGCATTAATTCGTTGGCAACATCCCCAGCATGGTTTTATCTCGCCTTTGGATTTTATTCCCCTGGCTGAAGATACAGGTTTGATTATAGCTATAGGCGACTGGGTATTAACCCAAGCGTGTCAACAATTGGCAACTTGGCAACAGCAATATAGGGGTATTCCAGGCATTGCCTCTTTAAAAGTTAGCGTCAATGTTGCCTGTCAACAATTCCAAAAACCAGACTTTATCAGTAAGTTAGAGCAAATTTTATTAAAAACTAATTTAAAACCCAGTTGTTTGCGACTCGAAATCACGGAAACAGTGTTGGTAAACTCGGAGACAAGCACCCAAGAAACCTTATCAGAAATAAAAAAAAGACAAATAAAACTAAGTATTGATGATTTTGGGACTGGATATTCTTCCCTCAGCTATTTACGTCGTCTACCGATTGATAATCTAAAAATAGACCGTTCCTTTATTGGTAATATAAACTCTGATACCGAAAGCTTAGAAATTGTCAAAACTATTATTACCTTAGCTCACACTCTAGAGATGGATGCGATCGCCGAAGGAGTAGAAACTAAAGAGCAGTTACAGCAATTAAAAGCTTTGGGTTGCGAATTTGCCCAAGGTTACTTATTTGCCAAACCCCTTGATGCAAGAGAGGTTGAATCAAAGCTATTTAAGGCAAAAGGAACGGTTTAGATAAACTGTTTACTATTAGAGTTATTAGTTTTATTGTCGCCTACAGTTTAACTATTAACCATTGATTTAGTACATTTGAACTGAGGCTTAAGTTTGAAGGCAAATCCTGCAACCAAAATAGTTAACACTCCCGTGATCCACAGGGGTGTGGTGTAATTTAGGCTAACTAATAAGCCTGAAATGACAGGACCGATCGCATTAGCCATACTTAAGTAAGAAGAGTTAATCCCCAATACTTCTCCTTGTTCTTTATTGTCTGTATTGAGAGATAACACAGTATCGATCAAAGGCATGGGAAAAGAATTAACTAGACCAAACATGGTCAAAATAATCACAAACGCGCCATAGGTCGGAAAAGTCGGCATTAACAAGAAAGTTATTCCCCGTAAAACCAAAGAAACGCCAATAATATTAATTAGATTAAATCTTTTACTTAAAGGCTCAAGGGCAAATACCTGAGAAATAAAGCCCAGTATCCCTACTAAAGCAAACATGATCGCCAGTCCTTTAGCATCTTGGTTTAAGACAAACAGGAAAAAGGGCTGGAAGGCAAAGGTAAAAATAGTAAAGGTGCTACCGCTCAAAAAAGTGAGAATAAATAATTTACCCAACTTTGGTCTAGTAGCAGACCTGACAACCTTACCAAAGGCAAAATCGTCCCAGCTTAATTTAAATTCTCCCTGTTGGGAAGTGGTTTCGGGTAGAAAAAATAAAGTTAACAAAGAAGCAAAAGCTGCGATCGCTGCACTAACTAAAAAACTCATTCCTAGAGAGGAAACCCCAGGAAAAGTCGGCAACTGCTGCGCCAGGTAGCTTAAAACTGGACCAATTACAAATCCCAAGCGAAAGGTAGCCCCAAAAATACCAAAGGCTTTTGGACGTTGCTGAGGAGTAGTAATATCGCTAATTACCGCACTGGCAACCGAGGTATTACCCCCTGTCAAACCATCTAAGACTCGCGCAGCATAAAGCAGCCAGGCAACCCCCGCCACACTAGCAATTAAATTAGCTACCACTGTTCCCGCTAAACTAAAAACTAATATATATTTGCGTCCTAAGCGATCTGAGAGTTTGCCTAATATGGGAGTACCAAAAAACTGTGACAAGGCGAAAGCTGTAGTTAGTAAACTTGCCTGTAAATCGCTTAAGCCAAACTGTTTGGCATAGGGATAAATGAGGGGAATAATAATCGTAAAACTGATGGAGTTGATGAAAGCAATTAAAGCTATTAACCAAAATAACGGGGGCAAATCAAATTTTTCACGCCAGCGATCGCTTTTCATAAATTAGGTTTGGTAAATCAGCTTTTAAGTATATCTTTAGCCGAACTTTAATAAAAAAACACTAATAATCTTTAGTGACTTCAGCTAAACTGCTGATAGTGCAGATTTAATTATTTATTACTTTGGTTCAAGCCAGCCTAATTTTATCTAGATGCTCGTTAATCTAAAAATTATTAATTTTGCTTTAGTTGACTCTTTAGAACTTAATCTGCAAAACGGTTTAAGCGTTTTAACAGGAGAAACTGGCGCAGGTAAATCAATTATTCTTGATGCAATTGATGTTGTTTTAGGCGGAAAAGCCAATGTCCGCATGATTCGCAGTGGTAGCGATCGCTCTATGGTGGAAGCAACTTTTCAGACTAATGCTCGACTCAATCAATGGCTAGAAGCACAAGAAATCGATCCCCTAGAAGAAGATACTCTGATCTGTAGCCGTGAAATAGTTAATGGCAAAGCCAACCTGAGATCTCGCAGTCGGGTAAACGGAGTGTTGGTTAATCGTCAGTTGATGAGCGAATTGCGATCGCGCTTGGTAGAGATTACAGCACAAGGACAAACCGTAAATTTATTAATCTCCGACCAGCAAAGGAACTTATTAGATGCCTATGGTGGCAAGTCGATTAACAAACAGCTAGCTGAAGTAACTCAGGCTTATGAAACTGCCCAACAGGCAAGAAAAGCTTTAGATAAACGGATTCAGTCCGAACAAGAACTATTGCAACGGCAGGATTTATTAAAGTTTCAGCTTAAAGATTTAAAAGAGGCTGAACTAACTGATGCTGATGAACTAGAAGAACTGGAGCAAGAACGCGATCGCCTATCCCACGTTGTAGAGTTACAGCAGTTGGGCAATCAAACCTATCAAATGCTCTACGAGGGAGATTATGAAGCACCTGCGGGAGCAGATCTTTTGGGTAAAGCCGAATCTTGTCTGATGGAAATGGTGGAATATGACACTGAACTTGCTCCTATTCTAGAAATGGTGCAGTCTGGTTTGGCGCAAATAGTAGAAGCAGGACAGCAAATTAACAGCTATAGCGAGGGACTAGAAGCCGATCCAGAGCGTTTAGAGGAGATCGAATCGAGAATCAGACAGCTAAAAAATATCTGCCGTAAATATGGTCCAGATTTAGCTGATGTAATTGCTTTTTATGAACAGCTTCAGCAAGAACTAGCTCAAATTACTGGGGATGGTCAATCAATTGAAGTCTTGCAGCAAGAATATGAGTCGGCAACAGCTAATTTGACAGTAGAATGTCAAAAGCTAACTCAGCTAAGGCAAAAGGCTGCTGTTAAGCTAGAAAAGCAGCTGGTCAAAGAGTTAAAGCCTCTGGCGATGGATAAAGTAGTATTTGAATGTCGCCTCATAGAATGTAACCCAACGGCGATGGGTGCAGACAAGGTAGTGTTTTATTTTAGTCCCAATGCAGGAGAGGCGGTGCAGCCATTATCAGTAATTGCTTCTGGAGGAGAAATGAGTCGGTTTTTGCTTGCCCTTAAAGCTTGCTTTAGTAGTGCAGAATCAAGTTCTCATACCCTGATCTTTGATGAAATTGATGCAGGGGTTTCGGGTAAAGTCGCTCAGGCGATCGCCGAAAAACTGCACCAGCTAGGTAAACAGCACCAGGTATTATGCGTTACCCACCAACCATTAATCGCAGCGATGGCAAATGGGCATTTTAAAGTTGAGAAAACCATCATCGAAGCAGCCCTTAAATCTAACCAGAAAAACGGTAGCTCTGGTATAGCTGATATACGCACAGTTGTTCGGGTAAAACCCTTAATAGATCGTGATGGGCGTGTTGAAGAATTGGCACAAATTACGGGGGGACATTCGGCGGAGGATGCGATCGCTTTTGCTAAATCTCTACTAGCAAAAGCAGCTAAATATCAAGCATCTCAATCAAAGTAGGGTGGGGTGTGCCTCGCCCTACGAGCGATCTGTTGCGTTCTTTTTTCTATTTAGTATAAGCCTATAAAATTGCGATCGCCATTAGCTTACTCTTACAAACTGCTGCAATTGAGGCTCTCTGCTTCCTCTGAAGTTTGCGGTAAATGTAAGCCACATTCTTGTTTTAAACCATTAAAACGAGTATCTCTACCATTAGTGTCATCAGCAGTTAAAGGGCGACTAGAATGCCAATCACCCACAGAAACATAGCCTAGATCGAAAAAAGGATGATAAGGAAGATCGTGAGCAGTTAAATACTGATAAATATCTCGCGCATTCCAATTTAAAATAGGGTAAATCTTATATAGCTTATCTTGCTGTTCTACCCTAGTTAAATTTTGACGATGATTAGTTTGGTCTTTGCGTAGTCCCGCTAACCAAGCAGTGGCATTAAAATCGTCTAAGGCGCGTTGCATTGGTTCGACTTTACGGATTTGATCGTAAAGATTTAAGGCTTCTACATCATTTTGTTCCCATAGTTTTCCATGTAAAGCTTCCATTCGCGCGGGGGAAATGGAAGACTGATAAACGTGAAGATTAAGATTAAGCTTTTTAGTTAGCTGTTCGGCAAATTGATAAGTTTCAGCAGGAAGATAGCCTGTATCGATCCAAATTACAGGAATTTTAGGAATTATTTCAGTTACAAGATGTAACATTACCGCTGCCTGAATACCAAAGCTGGTAGTCATCACCAAGCCATCGCCAAAAGTTTTACAACTCCATTCAACCACTGATGATGCTTTTGCATCTTCTAATTTCTGATTGGCTTGAGATAAATTGAGAGTATCTAATTTAACTGTGGCAGAGGTCATTAATTCTAGCTCTATAAATGCTGTAAATGATCGACTAAAGGGAATGGTAACAAATTATTGGCAATTGTTTGTTTATCAATAACATACATCGATTATGTTTATAATCTCATAATTTAATTATTTTATTTTGACACAACACAATTAAATCCAACTACCGTTTCTTGGGAGTATACCGAACACGGCTATATATTTTGTTTCATTTCTAGCTTCAGTTTGGCAATGTTTTCTCCCAACCTCATCAAGTAAACTAAGCAAAGAAAAGCATAAAGCAATAAACAATTTAGAGACTAAAAATATGGTTGTAACCACAGGAATTAGCGATCGCTATCGTCTTCAAACAAAACAGCTTGATATGCCTCCTCGTCTGTTGCTAGGTCCTGGCCCTGCCAACGTTAACCCCAGAGTTCTTGCTGCTATGGGCATTAGTCCTGTAGGACATCTCGATCCCACCTATTTGGCATTGATGGATGAGATTAAAGATCTTTTACGCTATACTTGGCAAACTGAAAACGAACTAACAATCTCTGTTGCTGGTACAGGTACAGCAGCAATGGAGGCGACTTTAGCTAATGTAGTCGAACCTGAAGATGTGGTTTTAGTAGGGGTAAAAGGTTATTTTGGCAATCGCTTAGTAGATATGGCGCAGCGTTATGGTGGAGATGTCCGCACCATGAACAAGCCTTGGGGACAAGTGTTTAGCTTAGAAGAAATTAAAACTAATTTAGAAACACACAGACCAGTAGTTTTAGCTTTAGTTCATGCAGAAACTTCAACGGGGGCGCGTCAACCATTAGAAGGAGTAGCCGAACTGTGCCGCCAGCACAATTGTTTGCTTTTGGTAGATACTGTCACAAGTATGGGAGGAGTACCTTTATATATAGATGAATGGGGTATCGATCTGGCATATAGCTGTAGTCAAAAGGGTTTGGGCTGTCCTCCAGGAGCTTCTCCTTTTACCATGAGTCAACGTGCAGTAGACAAGCTAAATAATCGTGCCAACCCTGTACCTAACTGGTATTTAGATATGTCGCTGCTGGCTAAATATTGGGGCGAACAGCGAGTGTATCATCATACTGCACCTATTAATACTAACTATGGTTTGCGGGAGTCTCTACGCTTAGTAGCCGAAGAAGGACTAGAGCAACGCTGGAAACGCCATCAACAAAATGCCGAAATGCTCTGGAATGGTCTAGCAGACATAGGCTTAAGCTGTCATGTAGAGCAAGAGTTTCGTTTGCCTACCCTAACAACTGTCAAAATTCCTGATGGCGTAGATGGAAAAGCGATCGCCAAACGTTTACTAACTGAATATAATATTGAAATTGCAGGTGGTTTAGGGGAATTAGGCCAAAAAGTCTGGCGTATTGGCTTAATGGGCTACAATAGCCGTCCTGAGAACGTTTTACTACTCTTAAATGCTTTAGAAAAAGTACTTAAATCATGATCTAGACAGCAGGAGTTTGTTGGGTTAGCTGAAATTTAACCCAACAAATTTTAAATTGTTTCTTCAATTACTTTTGGAGATGCTTGAGGTATGGGGGCAGCTAAAGGAATCTCTTCTATTTCAGGCAGTTTTTCTAACAATAGGCGAGAAGACTGATTTCCACCCGACAGACGCTTTAATAATTTTGGTCTGGGATCGTGTATCAGATAATAGATTTCGTCTTCGACCTGCCATTCTTCGGCTGCCACTGCCACTTGTAAACTACCCTTTCTTTTTACCAATAGGGGCAACATTTCTCCTGCACGAATCAATGCCTGTAGATGAGCTACCTTGAAAGAAAATTCAGGCTCTTTCAAAATCGTCCAGCCTAATTTGATTTGTCCATCATCAATATAGCTGTTCCAGGTTTTGATTTGTAGCTGGGGAATTAAAGCTTGGTTGACTTTTTTGCTGTTGTTTTCGGCAGAGTCATTTTGAGGAAATGCAGCTAATACTTTAGGTGGCTGGAATTCTTCAACTGCTCTTTGAGCCAACACTAAATTAACTTCACCATTATTAGTTAAAGCGAGAAATGTTCCCATAGACTCAATTCCCGCTTCGGCTAAAACTTCAGGATCTAAGGCACTACTTTGAAAGACTGGCAAATTTTCCTCTTCAGCTTTTTTACAGGCTTCAGGATCGGTATCAATCATCACCACGGATTCCCCTAGCTGTTGAAATAGTCGTCCCATAAAACGACCTAAAGGGTTGCAACCAATAATAACTGCTCCTTTAGCATCGCTAGAGGAAATCTTCAACCAACCAGCTACCCACCGTGCAGTTAAGCCTTGCAAAAATACGGTCATAAGAATGGTTAAAAAGACTAGAGCTTTAATAGCATCACCACCATTAATTCCTTTTTCCGTCAACAAAATAGCAAACAAGGAAGCTACAGAAGCCGATACAATTCCTTTTGGAGCAATCCAAGCCAGGAATAATTTTTGTCGCCAATTCATGGTGCTATTCCAGGTACAGACAGCAATGCTAATTGGTCTGACGATTAACATCAGAACGAAAACCGACCAGACACTTCCCCAGCCCAAGGCAAAAACGCTGTCAATAGAAAGATCGGCAGCCAACAGAATAAATAATACCGAAACACAAAGCACCGTTAACTGACCTTTAAATCTTTTTAAAAGTCTTTCTTCGGGAATAGCGGAGGCTTTAAGCACAATGCCAGCAATAACAGTTGCCATCAATCCTGATTCACTGCGTAGGCTTTGAGATAGCACAAATAATCCCCATACCGCAGCTAGGACAACCAGGTTTTTTAATTCTTCGGAAAGACTGTTAGCTTTTTTGAGAAATAGCCCCAGCAACCAGCCTCCTAATCCACCTACAACCGCCCCAATGCCCAATCGCAAGACTAAACCACTCATAATATCTAGAGGGGCAGCATTAGTATTAAGGATGGTGTTTAGAACTACTACTGCTAAGATCGCGCCGACAGGATCGATTAAAACTCCTTCTCCCTCTAAAAGAGTTGCCACCTGACGGTCAACCTTTACCTGCTTGAGTAAAGGGCTAATTACTGTGGGTCCAGTTACCACGACTAAAGAAGCGTAAAGAAAAGCAATTGACCACGGAAACTCCGCTAACCAGTGTGCCGCCATACCACCACCAACTAGGGTTATAAGAGTGCCAATTGTTACCAGGTTACGAAGACTGCCTGAAACTTTGCCCAAGTCCCGCAACTCTAGGTTAAGCCCACCTTCAAACAGAATAACAGCTACAGAAAGAGCAACTAACACTTCTAAGCCAATACCAAGATCTTGAGGATGGAGTATGTTCAAAGAGTCGGAACCTAAGAGGATGCCGAAAATCAATAGAAAAACTATACTAGGAACTTGAAAATATTCGGCTACTACTTGTGCGCTGATTCCTGCAAGAACAGTAATAACTATTTGTAGAGTAATTTCAAAAGATCCTTCCATAAGCTAAGTAAAAAATTGGCTTTTTTGGCAGATTGGCAGTTCAATAATTGAAGCAAATAATTTGCTTCAATTGGATAATTTGAGTCATGCTTAACTTATTTTTATGAGTCTGTTAATTATAACGAATGCATTTTAAACTAAAGTAAAACAAACGTACGAGTTAAACCTAGCCGTAGCTGTTTTCTTGGGTCATATTTTAACATCTCGGTTAAAAAATTAAATTATTTAGCACTTCAATAAAAGCTGCCTCGGTAATAGCATTAAGAGATAAACTAGTGAAAGCGAATATCCTTCTTATCAAAAAGTTAAATTTTAGAATCGATGTGATTAAGTCAAATTAAATTTAAATATTCATATATTTGTCAGCTTAATAAAAAACCCAATTAATTTATTTTTTGTAATTTTTTAGCTATGTCATCCTATCCTACATCCATTTGGAAACGCTCTCCTAATAAACTGCGCCAAGGCGAAATTTGGCTAGAGTGCTTTTGTTTTATTAGCTTGTTTTTAGCAGCATTAGTTTTATTTTTGGTTAATTTAGGAAATCTGCCTTTAATAGACTTGAAGGAAGGAGTCGTAGCACAAGTAGCAAAAGAAATTTATCAAGGATTCGGGTTGGGAGACAACTGGATTTTTCCTACTCTCTGGGGCGAGCCATATTTAGAACAACCAACCTTAGTTCCTGACTTAATTGCGATCGCCTATAAAGTTGCTGGAGTTAGTGAGTTCACAACCCGTCTGCCAGGAGCATTATTAGGGGCAGTCTCGGTTCTGTTGCTTTATAATATTGGGCGGGAAATTTTTGTGGCTCGTCTGCCTGCTCTCTTTTCTGCCTTGGTGTATTTAACCTGCTTGCCTGTACTACGTTTGAGCAGGTTGGCAATGCTAGATGGACCGTTGCTGTGTTTTGAATTATTGACGATCTGGGCAATATTGCGATCGCGCCGAGATTTTAGATGGTCTTTACTGGCTGGCATTGGTTTAGCACTAATGGCTCTGACTAAAGGGATTTTGAGCCTACAGATATTAGCAATTGCGCTCGTTTTTTTGCTTTGGGATACACCCCGCTTACTTACTTCTACCTATTACTGGGCGGGGATAATTTTAGGAACTGCACCAGCTATAGCTTGGTATGTTGCTCAATGGTTTCGCTATCACGAACTTAAAACTACTGGGATTTTTTTCCATCTATTTCTAGGGGATATTTCTGCTACTGTAATTCAGGTTCAGCTATTTCCTGAATACTATTTATTATCTGGTCTACAATATTTATTGCCTTGGTTAGTAGTAATGGCGATGGGTTTAAAGTTGATTAGCCTTAATCTTGAATGGGGATGGGGTAAGCTACTGATTACTTGGATCGGCATTTATGCTATTTTGAGCTTAGCGATCTTTAGCCAAGGTTACTGGTCAATCTTGCCTCTATATCCTGCTTTAGCATTAGCAGCAGGAAGGCAGCTAGATGTGGTTCGCAATGTACCTAGCTATATAGCTTATCCCCGTATCTGGATCTATAGCTTTATGCTGATGGCTGCTGTGGCTGCTTTTGCAGGACTGTATTGGGGGATAAGAGACTATGTAGATTTTTACCTACCCTTTATCTGTGGTTCGTTAGCTATTACTTTTACGGTTACGGCAATTGCGATCGCGCAAAGAGAAAAACAGTTTGTCCCTCTACTATTTTGGGGATTGTTTATCTCGATGTTTCTTTTGATTATTTCCCCTCATTGGATTTGGGAAATAATCACTCAAGAGCCTGTTGAACCCATCGCTACTCTTATTCGTGAACATACTCCTGCTGAGACGATAATTTATACTTCTATGTCTGAAGAACGATCTAGCTTGAATTTTTATAGCGATCGCCAAGTAATTCCTCAATCTTTTACTCAGCTAAAACAAACTTGGAAACAAAATTACCCCGTTTATTTGCTGCTAGATCCTATGACTTTAGAAAAACTAAATCTTTCTCAACAGATGGTTGTTAAAAGCTCCAAATTTGAATCTCTAAAGTGGGTACTCGCTATCAAAAACTCTTAATTTAATTATATTGGCAATTTGATTACTAAGAGCAATAGTTTATTTTCTGCTTAAGCAGTTCAACGTACATTAATATTTAACGTTTATATAGTAGTATAAATAGAAAAGAACTATTAAAAATAAAACAGAGGATGAACGGTCGATAATTTCATGTTCAACCGAACCCCTCAAACAAGTTTGTTGGTAGTTTAGAAAACTCTTAAAATTTTGCTATGATTTAAACTACTCTATTAAAACTATACTCAACATTACTCTTCGTCATCAACACCAATTTGTTTCAGGTGGATATGTTTTCTGCCCAGAGTTATTTCAAACTCATCACCTTGTTTTAATCCCATTTTCTTAGTGTAGGCAGAGCCAATTAACAGATTACCATTTGATTGAACACTAATACGATAGCTAGCAGAACGACCACCTCTACCTTGACCGTTAGAAGTACTGTCTAACTCGATTCCTTCTGCATCAATTAGTGCATTCAGGAATTTCATCATATTGACTCGTTCTACGTTGTTTTTAGTGACTGTATAATAGCCACATTCTCTAGCTTTTTCCTCTTTAGAGAGATTACCTAGCTCTTTTACTTTATCGATTAATATTGCACCTACTAAAGGTTGTGGTTGGGTTGCTTTTGCCATTAACTTGAAACAACTAAAAATTTACTTGGTTTACAATTTTGCTTTTCGCTAAAGATATACAAAGTTTATATATTTTACTTTGATATCTTTAATATAAAACTATATTACACTTATTGAGCAGAATTAAATAAATAAAAATTTAAATTTTAGCTTTATTGATATAGTTGACCCTACCAGAAATTAATATTGCTAACTCTATAAAAAATATCAAATTATTTAAATAAGTTTTACCAAGGATTTTTAAAACAACAATGAAATTAACAACTCGTGGACACTATAGTGTCAAAGCATTATTAGACCTTAGTTTGCAGCCAGGATATCGACCAGCATCAGTAAAGATGATCGCTCAACGACAAGATTTACCTGCACCTTATTTAGAGAAGTTATTGATTGAAATGCGTCGCGCCGGTATTGTTAAATCCGTTAGAGGAGCAAAAGGAGGTTATCAATTAGCCTATAAGCCAGAGCAAATTTCTTTAGGCAAAATTTTAGAGGCTGTAGGAGAAACTATTGAACCTTTACCAAATTACTCTCCTGATCATAATTTGGCTGAAGATTGGGTAACTTTTAGCCTCTGGCAAAGATTACATCAAAAATTAAAAGAAGCTCTGCACAGCATAACTTTAGCTGATTTATATTATGATGCTAGGAGTTGGCAGGCATCTCAAGGAGAAGAAAATAATTTTGTTGTTTAGCTATCAAATGTTTTTATGAATAAAGCTCAAAACTTTTTAGTTTATGAGGGCGGTTGCCATTGCGGAGCAGTTCGCTTTCAAGTATTAGTCGATCGCTTTATTGTAGACGATTGTAACTGTTCTATCTGCCGTAAAAAAGGTTTCCTGCATTTGATTGTTCCCCCAGAAAACTTTACCTTATTAGAGGGAAAAGAGTTTTTAACTGACTATACATTTAACACAAAAGTCGCTCAACATACTTTCTGCTCAATTTGTGGCATCCATTCTTTTTATCGTCCTCGTTCTCATCCAGACATGATAGATGTTAACATTCGTTGTTTAGATGAAGATCTACTGGATCAATTTACAATAAGATCTTTTGATGGGCAAAATTGGGAAGATAATGTCGATCAAATTAGATCTTAGTCAATTAGAAATTACCTTTTCTGCTATTTTTCCAGTTCAATCTTCACCCTTAATTTTACTCCTAGCAGCTATTGAAGATTACTTAATAGGAGATCCTTGGGGATGGCTTCATCCAGTCCAAATTATGGGCTGGCTAATTAAAAACTATGTAGACTTAGCAATCAAATTTGTTCAATTTGGATGGCAACGTCGTCTTGCAGGAATACTATTAGGTCTAAGCTTAATTATTGGCAGTGGTTTAGTTGGCTGGTTAATTATCTGGGGTTTTAAGATTATCCATCCTCTATTAGGATCTGCTGTGGCAATAATATTACTAGCTAGTTGCTTTGCAGGTAAGAGTTTGCGAGTTGCAGTGGAAGATGTTTTGCGATCGCTGGATACTCAAGATTTAACCATAGCTCGTTCTCGCCTCAGCCTATATGTAGGGAGAGACACAGATAACTTATCAAAGTCGGAAATATTGCGGGCATTGCTCGAAACTATAGCTGAAAATACAGTCGATGGAGTCACTGCACCTCTTTTTTATGCCATTTTGGGAACTTTTATTCCAGGTATAGGTGCTGCCCCGTTAGCATTGGTTTACAAGGCTGCAAGCACCCTAGATTCAATGGTGGGCTATCGCCGTGAACCCTATACCGATTTGGGCTGGTTTAGCGCACAATTAGAAGATCGCTTAACCTGGATTCCCTGTCGTTTAACTGTATTGACTTTAAGCTTATTTTCTGGTCAGCCTTTGAAAGTATTAGGGGTATGTCGCCGAGATGGAATCAAAGATCCTAGCCCCAATTCAGGCTGGAGTGAAGCGGTTTATGCAGCAACCTTAAACGTACAGCTAGGAGGTCAAAATACTTATCAAGGTGTAGTAAAAAACAAACCTTTACTGGGAGACTCTTTAGAAGCAATTTCTATTATTAAAATTGATCGGGCTTTGAAGTTAACTCGCTACTGTTTTCTAGTTTGGCTGGGGATTAGCCTAATCCTCTGGTTCGCTAAATCAGCAACGCTTTAATAAAAGTTCGCCAAATTCTTATTTGCTTCTCATGATTTGATTAGCTTTTTTTCAGCTAAATCAGCGAGCCTAAAGTTGTAAATTACATCTTAAATAGTTCGGCAATCCATACATCAAGATTGGTGTTGCATAGCCTGTTTAGGTCGATCATATATAAGTAAGGAAGACATTAGTAATTTTTTATTAGTAGCTTATAGCCTAAAGTTGATAGCTATTAAAAAATTAGTTGAACCTTTGTGACAAATCATACGTCTAAACATTCAGTCGGACAGTTCGCAAAAAGAAGAAGTATCGCTGACTTTTAATCAGTTTATAAGGAGTCATAACTGTACAGATGCCCAAAGCCAAAATCGACAAAACTAACCCCAGAAGTAACTATTCAGCAGATATGGTTAGAACTTATCTGCATGAAATTGGACGGGTACGCTTGTTAACCCACGAACAAGAAATTGTTTACGGTAAGCAAGTACAGAAAATGATGATCCTGTTAACCGAGAAAGAAGAGTTAGAGCAACAGTTAGACACTACACTCAGCCTGAAGGAGTGGGCAAAATCAGCCCAAATGAGTGAAATTGAACTTAACAGGGTTATTACTGAAGGTCAAAGAGCAAAGCGCAAAATGATTGAGGCTAACCTGCGTTTGGTAGTAGCGATCGCTAAAAAATACCAAAAGCGCAATATGGAATTTCTCGATCTAATTCAAGAAGGTAGTCTTGGCTTAGAAAGAGGAGTAGAAAAATTTGACCCTACCAAAGGATACAAATTTTCTACCTATGCCTATTGGTGGATTCGCCAGGCAATCACCAGAGCGATCGCTCAACAAGCCCGTACCATTCGATTGCCGATTCACATCACTGAAAAACTCAATAAAATCAAGAAAACTCAAAGAGAGCTATCCCAAAAGTTAGGACGTAGTGCCGAACCCCAAGAAATTGCTCAAGAGTTAGATCTCAAACCTTCCCAAATTCGAGAGTATCTGAGTATTGCCCGTCAACCAATTTCTCTGGATGTGCGTGTGGGTGACAACCAGGATACTGAGTTATCAGAGTTGCTAGAAGATGAAGGAGCTTCACCAGACAGCTATGCAACTCAGCAGCTTCTGCGCCAAGATTTATATAATCTAATGGCGGATTTGTCCCCCCAACAGCAAGAAGTCATTATTTTACGTTTTGGTTTAGAGGATGGTAAAGAACTATCCCTAGCTAAAATTGGTCAGAGAATGAGTCTTAGTCGGGAAAGAGTGCGTCAGTTGGAGCATCAGGCTATAGCACAGCTTAAACGTCGTCGAAGCAACGTTCGAGAGTATATTGCGAGTTAAAACTAACGATATATTTACTTGAATTACTGGCGATCTACACTACTTTGTTATAAATTCGATCTATTATTTATGATCTATAACAAAAGGTGAGGTCGCCATTATATTAGTGTTATTAACTAAGCAACTAAAACAAGCCCCTGCTGAATACCCTGGTATTTTGGTGGGGGTTCATGGCAAATCAGTAATCAGTAATCAGTAAAAGCGATCCCCAAGATTCCCATTATCTGTTGGTGGACAATATCCCCGCAGTAAATTTTCAATTAAGTGGTGTAGGAGTGAGTAATGACACTGTTCAACGAAACGTTAAATGGTAAAGAAAGTACAAATATTGCTGCCAGCGGCAATGGCAAATTAAATAGCCTTAACGCTGCATCTAAAGCAGAGACAATACAGGGTTGGTTAATTGACAAATTAGCAGAAGTATTAGAAATTGAGCCAAATCAAATTGATGTTGTCCAAAATTTTGAAGAATATGGCTTAGAATCAGCCGAGGCGATTAATTTGTCTGGAGATTTAGAAGACTATCTTGGTTGTCGTTTACCACCAACTTTGCTCTGGGATTATCAAAATATTGAGGCTTTGGCACAATATTTAGCAGCCGATAATCTATCATCAACTCAGGTAAATTCTGCTCAAGATCTAATTTCGGCTTCTTTGGCAATAAAAGGTAATAAAGATAATTTGATTACTAGCAACAGTAACAATCAATCAGAAATACCTTTAGAAAATTACCAGTTTACAGAATTTCCCGAATATAAAAAATTATTGGCACAACAAGCGCAGGTAGCAAACCTGGGTAACGGCAGTCCCTTTTTTGTCCCCCAAGAAACCATAGTTAATGACCGCACTACTATTGATGGTCGTGAATTAATCAACTTTGCTACCTATAACTACATTGGGATGTGTGGCGATCCTCTGGTCAATCAAGCTGCTAAAGATGCCACAGAGCTTTATGGTACGTCTGCCTGTGCTAGTCGCTTAATTTCAGGTGAAAAACCAATACACAGAGAATTAGAACAAGAGCTGGCTGATTTTATTGGTGTAGAAGACAGCATCGTCATGGTTGGTGGTCATGCGACTAACGTTACTACCATTGGTCATCTGTTTGGCAAAAATGACTTAGTTATCTATGATTCGTTGAGCCATAACAGTATTCTGCAAGGCTGTTTTCTCTCTGGAGCGAGTTTAGTTGCTTTTCCCCATAATGATACGGAAGCATTAGAAATAATTTTACGCGATCGCCGACACCGCTATCAAAGAGTAATTATCGTCATTGAGGGTGTATATAGTACCGATGGTGATATTGCCGATTTACCCCGCTGTATTGAACTTAAACAGCAATATAAAACCTTCTTGATGGTAGATGAAGCTCATTCTATGGGAACAATTGGCAAAACTGGTCGAGGAATCAGTGAATATTGTCAAATCAATCCCCAAGATGTTGATTTATGGATGGGAACTCTCAGTAAATCTTTTGCTAGCTGCGGTGGCTATATTGCTGGTTCTTATGCCTTAATTGAATATCTTAAATATACTGCTCCTGGCTTTGTGTTTAGCGTGGGTATGTCTCCACCCAATACAGCAGCAAGTTTAGCTGCAATTCGCGTTTTAAAAACAGAGCCAGAGCGAGTTACTCGCCTCCAAGCCAGAGCAAAATTATTTCTAGATTTAGCTAAAGAACAAGGTCTAAACACGGGCATGAGTAAAGATTCCCCTGTCATTCCTATTGTTGTCGGTGATTCCCTAAAGTCAATTGAGCTATCTCAAAATCTATTTAAACGCGGGATTAACGTACCGTTTATGATTTATCCTTCTGTACCTCAAAATGGGGCGCGATTGCGATTTTTTATTACCTGCGATCATACGGTTGAGCAAATACACCTTACCGTAAATATTCTGACTGAAGAATTAAAAAAACTTTAAACTTCATCTAAAATAATCAAAACTTTAATTACAGGAATAGTAGACACTGTTCCTATTTTTTTTGCTATTTTCTGCAAACATTTGTTTTTTAATTTTGTCAATATCGTTATAAAACCAGATACTTTTTACGTATTTTAGGCTCAACATAGCTTAATTTGATTCATTTAAAATAAGTAGTTTATAAAAAAAACTGCACAAAACAAGCCAATATCTAATGCGTGTTTGCTCGGAGATCAAAAAAGCCAATCGCGAATTTTTCCGTAAAACAACTATGGTGTAGATTTTTCTCGCAACAGAAAATGAGATTTAGATTCACATAAATAGATTGTTGATACTGAAAACATTATTTTTATGGCTACTCAAATTAGTTATCGTTGCATGGAATTCCTTCAGGATTATCATCGTCATCCATCTTTAAGATTACGCAATAAATTAGTTGAGTTGAATATAGGTTTAGTCCGAAAAGTAGCTCATCAAATTTGCCGAAAATGTGCCGAACCCTATGAAGATTTAGAACAAATCGGCTATCTTGGCTTAATCAGAGCTATCGAACGCTTCGATCCTCTCCAGGGTTCGGCTTTTAGCTCTTTTGCAATTCCTTACATTCGCGGTGAAATGCTTCATTACCTTAGAGATAGAGGTAGCATGATGCGGATTCCTCGTAGATGGCAGGAACTTTATACTAAAGGCAAAAAATTACGCAAAGATTTAATTGAAGAATTGGGGCGTTTACCCAGAGATACGGAGTTAGCTAATGGTTTGGGCGTACCTTTAGAAGAGTGGAGTGAATGTCAATTGGCTCTGCAAAACCGTTTACCAATTAGTTTAGATGCAGTGGTAAATAATTCTTTGGACTCTTCAATTACCTTTGGTGATACTATTGCCGATCCTAGCTATCATCAACAGCGCAAATTAGAAGACGATAAGCTACAGTTACAAAGAGCAATGAGCCAGCTAGAAGAAAAAACTAAAGCAGCTATTGAGTGCGTATTTCTCTGGGATTTACCTCGTAAAGAAGCAGCCAAACATATTGGTATTAGCCCTATGACTGTCACCAGACATTTACATAAAGGTATCGAACAGTTGGGTACAATGCTTGAGGCTCAGGCAGCATAAATTGATAGCGATTAACTTTATTCAGTCAAAAAATATAGAGATATTTATAAGTCAGTAATCACCTCAATCTACAGAAATAATTATTTTAACAGTCTATTTGATAAGCATCTAAATGTTAGATGCTTTTTTCTATTGGATATTAAATAATTTCTCAGGAATAATAAAGTATTTTCTTTCTGTCAAAGAAAATACTTTATTAAATATAATTTCCAAACCAGATAATTTTGCTTTATTCATAAATACGTTAGGTACTAATTGAATATGCAGTTGTTCGATGTAATAAAAAAATTATTAAAATAGACAAATTGCATCTATCTCCTCAAACGGTAGCAAAATAAACAATCTCACTTTTAGCCACCAACTAGATTTAACGCAATGGTGAAAAAACAAAATTAGATGCAGGTGACTAAATCCATCATCTTTGACATCTAATCCTGGCTAAAATTTTGAGGTAAAAGGCATTGACTACCCAAGTAAATAAAGATATTCTTTTAGAAAAAATAACAGATATTAATCTGGATAAGCGATCGCTTACCTATCATCAGATAATTCTTTGTTCAGTGGTGATTGGTATTGTCGGCGGTTTGGTCGCTACCATTTATTATTTTGTTAGTGTGCTTTCGGGGACGGCTATGCTACCTGTAATTGGTATTTCCAGCTTTGTAAGCTTTCTTTTGACCACAGAACTATCCATGTTAAAGACTCAGCGATCGCGTGATATGGATGAACTGTATTCTGCTCAAAAATTACGTCAGCAAAAAGTCTAATTTAAATTAACTCAAAAATTGAAGATTTACCAAGGATTAGAGTTTCATCACTTCAATCTTTTTTTGTTTATTTACATCCTTATACCATTTTTTTTATCTGTCAACCAAATATCAAAGACTTACTTTCTTAATCTAATAATTGTCTTGTATGCAATAAAAGTATTTAAATTATGTAAAAAATACATAAAAAGGCTTGATTAATAAATTTCAGTAGCAAAATATACGATAAAACCTTTTGTTAAATGTAACTATTACCTCAAGATAAATACATTTTAAGGACTATATGTAACTCGATTTAGTTCCTCAAATGTAACCAGAGACAGATTTAAGAGCAGCAATTACGTAATTACTAAAGGTGATTTAAAAGCCAAAAAATAGATATTAAATTGTGCATCCATTCTGGTACTAAGTCTCTGATTTTTAATTTTCAACTATGGTAATTCTTGACAAGAAGGAAGGTAAATAATGCTCGGAGAAATGTGGCAATTCAGGGGTAGGTACAAGATACTCCATATAACTTGGTTTGCGTTCTTTTTATCGTTTGTAGTTTGGTTTAATCTCCCTCCTTTGGCGACCACTATTAAAGCCGACATGGGTTTGACAGGAGAACAGATTAAGACCCTAGCGATTTGTAACGTAGCTCTAACTGTTCCCGCACGTATCATTATTGGGATGCTGTTAGATAAGTTTGGTCCTAGGCTAACGTACTCTCTGCTATTGATGTATGCAGCAATTCCCTGTATTATGTTTGCCTCAGCGCAAAACTTTAGCCAGCTAGTCATTTCTCGCTTGCTGATGGGGATTGTCGGTGCAGGTTTTGTAATCGGTATTCGCATGGTTGCCGAGTGGTTTCCCCCCAAGGAAATCGGTTTAGCCGAAGGTATATACGGTGGTTGGGGTAACTTTGGTTCTGCCTTCTCCGCCTTTACCTTAGCTAGTGTTGGTGCTTGGTTTGCTTTTGGGGCAACAGGTACAGATATTAACTGGCGTGCCTGTATCGCTGGTACTGGTATTATTGCTGCATTGTATGGTGTGTACTATTTATTTAATGCTAAAGATACTCCCCCAGGCAAAGCTTATCGTCGTCCCAAAAGTGCTAGAGGTTTGGAAGTTACAACTAAAAAAGACTTCTGGTTTTTGTTACTAATGAACGTACCCTTAACTGGAATTTTAGTACTGGTGGCTTGGCGTTTAATGAAGCTTAAGCTATATAGCACAGGCACAATGTATATTATCTGGCTTGCTTTATTAGGATTATATTTATTCCAAGCTTATAATTGCTGGGCTGTTAATAAAGACTTAATGACTGGTAAGAAACGTTACCCCGCAGAAGATCGCTACAACTTCTCTCAGGTTGCCATGTTAGAGCTTACCTATTTTGTTAACTTTGGTTCTGAGTTAGCTGTGGTTTCAATGCTTCCTGCCTTTTTTCAAGGAACATTTACTTTATCCGAAGCTGCTGCGGGGATGATTGCTGCTAGCTATGCCTTTATGAACTTAATTGCTCGTCCTGGCGGTGGTCTAATTTCTGATAAGTTGGGTAGTCGCAAGCTGACTATGGGAGTAATTACTGGCTGTATAGGTATTGGCTATCTGCTTTTGAGCCAAGTGGGAAGTGCTTGGTTCTTACCTGCTGCGGTTCTGTTGACTATGGCTTGCTCTTTCTTTGTACAGGCAGGGGAAGGTTCTACATTTTCAATTGTGCCTTTAGTTAAAAAACGGGTAACTGGTCAGGTTGCTGGTAACGTCGGAGCTTACGGTAACGTGGGCGCAGTAGCTTATCTGACTATTTTTAGCTTGCTTCCTGGCTGGTTAGGCGGTGGTACAGATCCTTCTCCTGCCATTGAAGCGGCAGCTAGTGTGCGCTTTTTCCAAATCATGGGGGTAGCAGCGTTAATCGTGTCAGCATTATGTTTTGTAGTCCTCAAAGAACCTAAGGGTTCGTTTGCTGAAGCTCATCCTGATGAAGAACTACCATTACCAAGTCCAGCTTTAGAAGTGGAAAAAGTCTAGTCATTTAAAAAGCTACGTAATACTTATGATAATCAGTACTGAGAACACATATTATATATATGCTTTCTCAGTACTTTTCGCTCTGATAGAAAAAAATTAAAAAAATTTTAATTTAGTATGATTGCCCACAGTTCTTTATAGACGCGATCTAATACAACTAATTAGTAGAACGTAAATAAAAAAATTTTTATTTGTTAAAAATAAATATTTGACGATATTCAATTTGGAGAGAAGCAAAGTGAGCGAACCGATTAAAACCCTATGCCCTTATTGTGGAGTTGGCTGTGGTTTAGAAGTTTTACCTCCTGCGCAATCGGGGAAAGCTACCAATAGAGACAGTCAAGGAAATCCGTTGTGGCAAGTCAGAGGCGATCGCGCTCACCCCTCCAGTAAGGGTAAGATATGTATAAAAGGTGGCACTGTTACTGAATCTTTAGATAAAGATCGCCTTAAATATCCCATGATGCGAGATTCATTAGATCAAGAATTTCGTCGCGTTAGCTGGGAGGACGCTTTAAACCGTATTGTCTCTCGAATTAAGGAAGTAAAAGCCACTCAGGGGGCTGAAGCAATATGTATGTATGGTTCTGGGCAGTTCCAGACGGAAGATTATTATATTGCCCAAAAATTACTCAAAGGCTGTCTGGGTACAAATAACTTTGATGCCAATTCTCGTCTCTGTATGTCCTCAGCCGTAGCTGGATACATTCAAAGCTTTGGTTCAGATGGACCACCCTCTTGTTACGATGACTTAGAACTAACTGACTGTGCTTTTCTCATTGGCACTAACACCGCCGAATGTCATCCCATTGTTTATAATCGCCTGCGGTTACATCACAAAAAAAACCGCAAGGTCAAAATGATCGTTGTCGATCCCCGCGAGACTAAAACGGCAAAAGATGCAGACCTCCATTTAGCTATCCAGCCAGGTACAGATATGGACTTGCTTAACGGCATTGCTCATCTGCTACTCCGTTGGGGCGAACTGGATACTTACTTTATTGACGAATGTACCCAAGGCTTTAGTAATTATGTGCAGGTCATCCAGCAATATCCCCCAGAATTGGTTGCTCGTCGCTGTGGAATTAGGATCGATCATTTAGAAGAAGCTGCTCGCTATTGGGCAGAATCAGATAACCTGCTTTCTATGTGGTCGATGGGAGTAAATCAGTCCTCCGAAGGAACAGCAAAAGTGCGGACAATTATTAACCTGCATTTAATGACAGGCAACATTGGAAAACCAGGGGCAGGACCATTTTCTCTGACGGGGCAGCCTAACGCTATGGGAGGTAGAGAGGCAGGTGGCTTATCCCATATCCTTCCTGGCTATCGTCTAGTCAAAAATCCCCAGCATCGGGCAGAGGTAGAACAGGTTTGGAAGCTACCCCCAGGAAGTATCAAGCCTATTCCTGGTAGAGATGCCTGGAGTATGATTACAGGCTTGGAGACTGGAGATGTAGGAATGCTTTGGGTTGCAGCTACCAATCCTGCAGTAAGTATGCCCGATCTGGTTAGAACTAAAAAAGCGTTATGGCGATCGCCTTTTACCATTGTCCAGGATGCTTACTATCCCCTGGAAACCGCCAGTTTTGCCCATGTAATCTTGCCTGCGGCACAGTGGGGAGAAAAAGCGGGGACAATGACCAATTCCGAGAGAGTTGTCACCCTCTGTCCTCAGTTTCGCAACCCCCCAGGGGAAGCTAGACCAGATTGGGAAATATTTGCTGAAGTTGGTCGCCGTCTGGGTTTTACCAAAGAATTTGATTTTGCTAATTCTGCCCAGGTGTATCAAGAATTTGTCCAGCTAACTAAAAATCGTCCCTGCGACATGGGTGGTTTAAGTCATGGTCGATTACGCCAGCAAGGAGCAATTCAGTGGCCCTGTCCCCTAGAAGCAGCAAGACAAGATGATCTATTAGCCGTTTCTTTAACCTGTAACACTCAAGGAAATGTTGCTGAAGAGAATGAAGAGAAAAAAGGTTTGTTTTCTAATTTGTTTCCCAGTAAAGAAGAAACTACAATAGCAAAAAGACTCTACACCGACGGCAGATTTAATACTCCTGATGGACGGGCAAAATTTGCTGCTTTCCATTCCAAAGGACTAGCTGAACCTATCGATCCAGATTATCCTTTTGTTTTAACCATTGGTCGCTTATACGAACACTGGCACACCATGACTCGTACTGGGCGCATTGACAAGATCATGAAAAAGCAACCTCAGCCCTTTATTGAAATTCACCCCAAAGATGCTGCCAAATTAAATATCGAAGCGGAAACTATGATAGAAGTGCGATCGCGTCGTGGTGTAGGGCGTTTTGCTGCTAGAATCACCAAGGCGATCGTTCCTGGTACGGTTTTTGTGCCAATGCACTGGGGTGCCTTGTGGACAGACAACGGCGAAGCAAACTCACTAACCCACCCCCAAGCCTGTCCTATTTCTCTTCAACCAGAACTAAAAGCCTGTGCGGTGAGTTTAACAACAGTAAAGCTAAGAGATTCTCTAATTGATGAGACATCTAATGAATTATCTCAAGGCGATTATGCTACGCGTAGTCGATCAATCGCCATTTAGATAAACAAACATTAATGAAATTGACTTAATATCCAATAGCAAAATTCAGGTAAATCATCATTAGTCTATATATCTATGTTGGATTATACCTGTACACTTTTGTGTCAGGATATGATTCCTACATCAGCTTCGATTGCGTATACTAATGCTAGAAATGGACTGGCATCCCTACTGGATCGAGTCAGTAAGAACTCAGAAATTGTAATTATCAATCGCCGAAATAAGCCAGATGTGGCTTTAATTAGTAAAGAAGAGTTAGACAGTTTACTAGAAACAGTCTATTTGCTACGTTCTCCTGCCAATGCCAAAGAGCTATTTAAAGCCATAAACGAATCCAAGCAGATGGATGATGCTACAGTTGAGCCTCAATCTATAGAAGACTTGTGTGAGGATTTGGGCATTATCAAGGACACAACACCCGAACTTGGTTCGGGTGCGTGAGATGCCCGCCGAGAATAAAGCCTGGAGTCCTACGGACAGTTCAATCGGCGGGAAACCCGCACGGATTGACTGTCCTATTTTTACACCTACCTTTCGAGAACATCTTCTTTGGTGGGCTAAGAAAGATTCTGCAAAAATCAACAAAATTCTAGATTTAGTAGAGGTGATTTGCGAACAACCATTCAAAGGAATCGGCAAGCCAGAACCTCTGAAATATTTCGATTCTAATATCTGGTCGCGACGTATTAATTTGGAACATCGTCTCGTTTATCGCGTCAAAAACAATCGTATTTAACGTGAGTTCGGGACAAGAAAAGGGACAGGTAGTAAGCTGAAAATAACGACAGATTCAGTAAACCTGCCCTATGTTTAGTTTAGAAGAATTATTTTGTTCTGTTGACGATTTTTGCGCTCTATTTGAACCAGGTTGGAAGCAACATTTGTTGACACAGGGAAAATGTCGTTTTCGTAATCGACGACTAAGCAAAGAGTGAAATTATGACGATAGAAATAGCATTTCATTTATCTGCCTATAAAAATTTCAAGACATTTTATCTAGAAATCGTTAGCTGCTATTGGTGTAAAGCTTTCCCGAACTTAGTCAGTTACAATCGAGCATCTTTGATGCTCCCAGAGCTTTGCTCTGGACACGCTCCAGCGTGTGTAGAATGGCAACCAAGTACTCTAGTTCCTTTAATGGCATACCTTCGTTCTCGCTTGGGGGCAAGCACCGGAATCGGATTTATTGATTCTACAAGTATTAAAGTTTGCCATAATCGGCGCATCAAACAGCACCAAGTTTTCAAAGCGATCGCCAAAAGAGGTAAAACATCGGTAGATTGGTTCGCAGCACGCGAAGCGTGCAAGCGTCGCTAGACGCGACTTGGGCGCACACGCCCTGCGTTTCAAGCTCCATTTAGCAATTAATCATCGGGGAGAAAGGACTTGTCCGCATCTATTACTAAATGTGGCTTTGACAGCAGGAAATGTTGATGACCGAAAACCCCAGTTAAGGAATTGCTACAAGGACAATGTGGTCAGTTTTTTGGTGACAAGGGATATATTTCAGCAGCTTTAGCACGAGATTTAAGAGAATCCAATGTCATACTTGTGACCAAATTTAAGAAGAGAATGAAGAATAAATTGATGACAATGCTTGATAAACAGCTATTGCGAAAAAGAGCCATAGTTGAATCTGTTATTGAACAGCTTAAACATATCAGCCAAATAGAACACTCGCGTCATCGTTCTGCTACTAATTTTGTAGTTAATTTACTGGCAGGTTTGATTGCCTACTGTCATCGTCCTATAAAGCCATCTATTGCTGTTGATGACTTTATTTTATCTGCTTCTGCTTAACCCTTCTGCTTAACCCGAACTCACGTTATTTATTTTTTACAATGTCGCTACCATTATGATTAAGTATAAACTTACGGCGTGTGCAACTTTTTTATTTAGTCAGAAATGATCTGCTCAAAACGGAGGGGATGAAAAGAGTCGCGATTAATCCAGAAAGCTAGAGTATGTGCCAAAAGTTTACGATTAATACGGTTAGTCAAATGCCACAAATCTCTAGCTCTAACCAGTAATATCTGAAGCCGCCTCCCACAAAGCATCTGGTTCAGAACCATTAGCGCCAGTCAAAGTAAATCCCCTAATTACCCCTTCTAAACTCACGACTAGATGACCCTTGAAGCCATAATATTTTTCGTCTTTGGCAGCACAATAGCCAAAGCTTGCAGACCCAGCAAATAATCGGCAATTCTTCGCTCTTTGATAATGACACAAAGGAATCGGGTCTGCCAATCCACCTATTTTCTTAGCCAATGTTTGCTGTAATTTCTGTTTGTAGCACCACAAAATTGCCGCTTGAAAGACCGAAGGTTGAACGGCTTGTCATTCTGGGAAACAAATTTAGCCAGTGACTTTTAAAATAATTTTCAATACCTTAAAATTATTAAAACGATTACAGATACTATAATATCAAATAATGTATATTATGTTTCCTTTATAACACTACCACCCAGCAATGCCT
Organism: Chroococcales cyanobacterium; assembly: GCA_038259125.1. Taxonomy (GTDB): domain Bacteria; phylum Cyanobacteriota; class Cyanobacteriia; order Cyanobacteriales; family Xenococcaceae; genus Waterburya. The sequence continues at coordinate 38,508 of JBBSPC010000012.1, forward strand.
ACTCAAATATTCTCCATCAATGTGGCGATGGTTTTAATTTGCTGTTCGACTTGATGACGCTTTATGGCAAGCTGGTAAGCTTTTTCGGCTCTTGCTTCTGCTTCTTGAGGATTATTTAGCAAATGAGCGATCGCTTGCTGCAAACCTTTGGCATCTCTCGGCTCGACTGTGAGAATCGCATCTGCATCCATTAAATACTCTTTTAATCCTTCAGTTCGTGTAACGACAATTGGTTTGCGACAAGCCATTGCTTCGACTAAGCTGGTGGCACCAGCAGACCAATTACTAGGCTTGACACAGACAACAATCATATCCGCATCATGATAAAGCTGAAGTAATTCGGGTAGTGCATAAAAGCGATTGGACATATTAGCAGGAATAGTTTTGGGGAAATTCCGCGCTAGTCCAGATGCAAATTGCGAAAACCCAGCAATCTTAACATCAACATCTAAATCTTCAGTCGCCGCAGCTAGTAAATGGTAATCTCGTCTTTCTAAACCAACGCTGACAATCAGGGGGCGAGTTTTATTGGCAGATGGCTGTCCTGGCTTAAAAAATTTGCAATCCGTTGTATACCAAAAATAACCAATTTTAGATTCGGGTAAATGCAAATAGTCTTGCAAAAAATCGAGTTGAGCGCGAGAATGGGCGACATATAAATCGATTTTGTCGGCGAGGCGATATAAACGTAAGGCTAACTTTGCACGAGGTCGATTAATATTGTGAAAGCGTACTGCGATTTTGGGTCGATTTTTCTTACTACCACCAACAGCAGCGATCACCATTCCTAATCCTTCCCCTTCACAAAAAATAAAATCATCTTCTCCGAGTCCAGAAGTTACTCTGCGGGCGTATTCCCAATAGTGTGGTATGCCCGTGATTTTGCCCCGAAGCTGATCTGGGAACGAAACTGAGCCTGACTTTGGTTCATAAAAAGTGGCATCCAATTTTTCACCAAGCATCCAGACATCGTTACGAGGGCATTTTTGGGATTTAGCCTCTAAGCTGCGTGTCTTTTGCCGTTCCAAATCATTAAATTTTCTAAGTGGGACGTGATATTTCAACTTTACTTTGCTCTCATTTAGCAATTTCCAAGTATTACTGAGGAGATGAACAGTTATATCATCTCTAGTTCATGTCAATAGTTAAGACAGTTAGGGGCAGTAGGAACAGGGTTTGTAGCAGGCTTAATGGCTGACTTGCAAACTCACTGCTTTTACGCTTTTTAACTGTGCTAACTATTGTCAATGATAATCTCTAGAAGCTCAAAATTTCTTTATGCAAAAGATCTAACTTTTTGAACAGTAGCTTTTTCTAGTGCTGGAGATGCGTATTCTTGGTGATAATAGCTCATTGTCTCTAACAATACTTCTGTCAAAGGTTTTGTTGGAGTCCAACCCAGTAATGTTTTTGCTTTACTCAAGTCGGGCATACGGCGATCGCAATCTTCATAGCCTTCTCCATAAAATTGCTTCGAGGTAGTATTAATAATCGGATGATTTTTATAACTTGAATCACCCGTAATCTTAGCGTAAGTAAGACGCATCAACTCAGCAAGTTCGGCAATATTTACTTCGTTATCGCGGTTGCCAATATTAAAGATTTGGTTTTGAGCTTTGTCTGGAAATTTAAGCATTAGACGCATAGCATCGACCGCATCATGAATAGATACGATTGTGCGCTGTGCGAGTCCACCATCCACCAGTTGCATTGGTTTATTGTCTAACAAAGCAGTCATAAAGCAAGCTAAAACTCTAGGTACGCCATCGGAACTACCATCTCGACCAGGAATGTAATCCATCTTTGGTCCAAAGAAGTTAAGCGGTCTGATGATGGTAAAAGGCATACCGTTTTCTTGATTGTGAGCATAGATCAAACGTTCGGTCATCTGTTTGGCACAGGCATAAGTCCAACGCTGATTGGAAATTGGTCCCATAATTAATGGTGTTTCGTCTTCACGCAGTTCGTAAAAATCGGGGTTGCTGTAATTATCTCCAGGTAAGTAGCTAGACAAAGTGCGACCGTATACTTCACTAGTAGAAAAGCTAATCAACCATTTTTTGTACTTAGCGCATAATTCTACAATTGGATAGATATCGAATAAATTGGCATAGATCGTGTCTAATGGGCGAGTATTATACTCCGCTGGGTTACAGATAGCGGCTAAGTTAAAGACGACATCAGCTTGGGCAATTTCACTTTCAATTTCTGCCAACTCTCCAGGTGAATTAGTCGTATTTCGATGTAAATGAAAATTGGGATTTGTCAGATGTTTGGCAATTTTGCGATCGCTAGGATCCCAGCCATGAATTTCAAAACCACCTTCATCAAGTAGCCTGTCTAGTAGATGACTACCAATAAAGCCACCACAACCTAACATTACTATTCGCATACTTCTATATCCTATGTTGTATAGTGTTTATGTGCTTTTTGCGTAATTTTACCATAAAAAAATATATTTTTAGTTAATGTCAATTTGGTAATATTGCTTAGTTCAAAATCGGCAGTATAAATATCGATTGAATAATAGGCGTTACTGAATCAAGGCATGAATAGTAAGACTAATGTTCTCCATTTTGAAAAAGCCAATAACTAAAAATATTCAAATTAAAATCTAAAGTTTCTCGATTTAAATCACCACCGTCAGTTTTTTGACTTTTAAGAACAATAGCAAGTAACTTGTTCATAAGTGTGTCAATTTTATGACAATACTGTCACAGTTATTTCCCAAAAATAAATATTTATTATTCACATACATCAACAGTTAGAGCAATTAAAGTAGTTAAAAAGCTTGATTTATCGTGGATTATATTCAACTTAAGCAAGACTTGCCCTTGCTAGGTCAGCATTCCCTTGCGCCTTGCGTCGGCGCGGGGTCTGACCTCTGACGGCGACGCGGGCTACATGCGGACAAGTCCTTTGTTTGCTCAAAAAGGGCTTCGATAGCTGTGGTTTCGTTAATACTTAAGTAACAATTCAGGTATCAAAATGAGGAATTAAAGAAGGGCGATCGCGCTCTTTTTCTAGATCAATATCGATCAGATAGTTGCTTATTTAGCCGTTATTTATTTTAGTGCCGACAGCCAAACGCATTCCATTGACAAAATCCCAACCAGATTGAGAGCGTTTCCCTGCAAGCTGTACCTGTTCTAGAAGTAATAAGCCTAAACCTGTCTGCACAACTGCACCAAAGTTTTTGATATTTTTGACTATTTCTCCTGGTTCACCTGAAAGCGAGGCTAATTTTAAGTATTGTTGTTTAATGCTAATGTATTTTTCTGGTAGGTTTTGAATAGTAGCTTGGGTAAGAGGAACTGTAGCACTTATTTTTAGTTTTTTATCCTGCAACGTGGCAGCACAATTAGGGAAAAAGCCTCGCACTTGATTGTGTATTTCTACTGCGCTTTTTGACCAATCAATTACAAAATCAGACTTATCAATTAATCGTGCATAGGTAGCTTGGTTGTTATCTTGGGGAGTGGGTGAAATCTGCTGTTGTTCTAATTTAAATAGAGTATCTAACAATAAATCTGCTCCCTGAGTGGCGAGACTAGCAGCCAGATCATGGGCATTATCCAAAAGTTTGATTTCAGTTTCAGCTTTGAGTAGCATATCTCCCGTATCCATACCCTCGTTCATAATCATGGTAGTAATGCCTGTAAGGCGATCGCCATTGACAATACTCCACTGAATCGGCGCAGCACCACGGTATTTGGGTAATAGCGAACCATGAACGTTGATACAGCCTAATTTGGGCATCCCTAAAATTTCTGAGGATAAAATCTGTCCATAAGCTACGACAACAAAAGCATCTGCTTGAGTATTTCTGAGATTATTTAAAGTTTCTTGGTCTTTTTTAATTCTTCGAGGTTGCCAGATAGTTAAATTATGTTCTCTGGCAATTTTCTTAACCGCCGAGGGAATAGTTTTACTGCCTCTACCTCTTCTTTTATCTGGTTGAGTCACTACTCCCACAACTTCAATCTCAGGGTGTTTCAGGAGTTTGGTTAAAGTAGTAACGGCAAATTGAGGAGTACCAAAAAAAACGATTTTCATACTAATTGATTACTGATTACTTAAGTTGAGTGGTGGTAAGGTTAAACGCGATCGCGCTTCCCAACCTACTTACTTATTACTTATTACTTCAGCAGGTTCTTCAACTTCAATCTGATAAATTGGTAGTTCAAACCAGAAAGTTGTGCCGACACCAACTTCACTATCGATATAAACTCTGCTGTTGTGCTTTTCAATTATATTTCTGACAATAGAAAGACCTAAACCAGTGCCTTCTAGAGTGTGAACTCGATTTTCTACTCTAAAGAAACGCTCGAAAATAGCATCTTTATCTTCTTTAGAAATGCCGATGCCTGTATCCATTACTTCTATCCTAACTGCTGGCTGGCGTAGGGTATTGGAATCAGCTTTGGTTATGTATGCTCTAACCGTAACTTTTCCGCCCGAATTAGTGAATTTTAAGCTATTACCCACCAGATTAGTTAGTACCTGTAGCAATAAATCATAGTTACCCAATACAGCAGGCAAGTTAGACTCAAGCACCCGATCTATTTCAATTCCTTGATCTTTAGCGTTTAACTGACAGGTTCGCAAAGTCTGTTCTATGGGTTGAATCAAATCTACTTCACTGAGGCTATAGGCATGAGAAGATTCTAGGCGAGATAAGTCTAAAACATCGTTAACTAAACGAGTTAAACGATCTGTTTCGTGGTTAGCTGTATCTAAAAACTCTTTTCTTTGGACGTGAGTTAAATCCTCGCCATATTCTGAGAGGGTTTCAATAAAAGACTTGATGTTAAATAAAGGAGTTCTCAATTCATGGGAGACATTGCTGATAAATTGACTTTTTGCTTCGTTTAACTCCACTTCACGGGTAATATCTTGAACCGTCATGGCAATTCCCTTCACATTTTCGCTACCGCCATCGACAACTCGACGGAGCAAAACCCGAATAGTTCTGGATACAGGTTGGTTTATAGTAATCCGAAATTCGTCCTTGGTGGGTAGAAGATGATGTTTTTCTGCTTCTGGAAAAATAGACTTTTCTGGTTCAACTTTAGTTTCTAGCTCAGTCTTGCTATCAATCATTTGATAAAGTGGTTTAGTTAGCTTAACCGTTAATTCTGAAGGCAGACGATGCAAAACATTTTCACCGATCGCCTCTTTTTCCCAACCAAAAATATTTCTGGCTGTAGGATTGGCTAAAATAATCCGCATTTCTGGATCGATTAACATTGCCCCATCAGCAATGGTAGATACTAAAGTTTCCAGTTTCGCTTTTTCGGAGGTTAATTCTTCAATATTTTGCTCTTCATATTTTTCTAACTTCTCAGCCATTTGATTAAAACTACCAATTAACTCTCCCAACTCTCCCCTCAAAGGCAGATCGATTCGTTGCTTAAAGTTCTTGGCAGCAATGTTTCTTACCCCAACCAATAGTTCTTTAATTGGTCTAGTGATCATCAAGGCATTAAATACATTGCCTAAAATTACCATTGCCCAGATCGTAATAAACACGGCAATAGTTACATCTCGCGTCAGGTTAGACGATGCCACAATTGTGGGATTGGGATTGATGCCGACTGCCATTACCCCTAAATACTTATTGTTGTGCCGTAGAGGAACAAAAACGTCGGTTACTTGTCCGTTGGGTGTCTGATGTTGCCGCACAAAGGGCAAATCAATATTGGGATCGTAGTTATTGGGTAGCTTGATGCGACGTTTGATCGTCAGCGAGTTTTGTATTTCTGCTTGGGAATAGGGAATACCAAAAAAGATACTTCCAGCGCGATCGGCATAGATGATGTAGCGAATACTGGAGGTGCTGCGATAAAAGCGATCAGAAAAATTTGCCAAACCTGTCAAGTCATCCTCAGCCACTAGAGGTGCTGCATTAGAAGCAATTAAGATGCTTAAATCACTTCCAAAGCGGGTGTCATTAATATTTGACTCTAGCTGGATCGTATTAACTGCCCAGAAAGTTATGCTGCTCATAATCAAAGAAACTATTAAGGTCGCAGCAGCCATCAGCTTAGTCTGGAGGGTAAAATCAGACCACCAGAGAGAGATAACTTCTTTGATTTTGGTAATGAAGGTCAGCAATGTAATCGGTTTTAAATAAATATTAAGTTAAGTGAATTATAGTGTATTAACTGGGCTGACGAACAGAAAAGAAACATCATACGCCTTTAGTTTTTGTATTTATGCCCAATGTCACGACGGTAATACATCCCCTCAAACTGAATAGATGCTACTGCATTATATACAGAAGCGATCGCCTGCTCAAAATTGTCTCCAATAGCAGTAATTCCCAGCACTCTACCACCGTCGGTAAAAATCTGGTCTTGCTCTAGTTTTGTGCCTGCATGAAATACTATTGCTCCTTTATTGGTAGCTTCAGTAATACCAGCGATCGCCTTACCTTTCTCATAAGCATCGGGATAGCCTCCAGATGCAGCCACTACAGACACCGCACTACCTGCTTTTGTTTTGAGCGGTGGTAATTGCTCTAGTCTTTGTTCAACACAGGCAAGTAAAATTTCATCTAAAGGCGTATCCAGCAGAGATAATACTACCTGAGCTTCAGGATCGCCAAAACGACAGTTAAATTCAATTACTTTTGGTTCACCTTCGGGGGTAATCATTAAACCTGCATATAGTACTCCTCGATAATCAATATTCTTTTGATTTAGAATATTTAAAGTAGGCTGCAAGATCTCTTGTTCAATTCTCGTCATCAATGCTTCTGTTACTAGTGGCACAGGAGAATAAGCACCCATTCCGCCCGTATTTTTGCCTGTATCTCCCTCACCGATCCGTTTATGATCCTGGGCGGGAGAAAGGGGACGAATAGTTTTACCGTCGGTAACCGCTAAAACCGAGACTTCTGAGCCTGTCAGAAATTCTTCGATGACCAATTTACCAGAGTTACCCCCTAGTAACTCTTCTACCGCTGCGATCGCCTCCTCGATAGTAGTTGCCACAATTACCCCTTTCCCCGCAGCCAAACCATCGGCTTTGACCACAATCGGCACACCCTCAGAGCGAAGATAATCTTTGGCAGCAGCAGCATTAGTAAAAGTCTTAGACTTAGCAGTAGGGACATTTGCCTGAGTCATAATTTCTTTTGCCCAAGACTTGCTCGATTCTATTTGCGCTCCCTCTTTAGTTGGTCCAAAAACAGCAATATTGCGCTCTCGTAAATAGTCTACAATTCCCAAAGATAAAGGCACTTCTGGCCCTACTACCACTAAAGAAATTTGATTGGCGATCGCTGCATCGGCAATACCTGCAAAATCATCCACAGCTAAAGCTAAGTTGTGGCAGTTTAACATAGTTGCAGTGCCACCATTGCCAGGAGTACAAAAAACTTCGTCTACGTTAGAAGATTGTAATAATGTCCAGGCTAGGGTATGTTCTCTACCACCATTGCCCACAACTAATGCTTTCATATACCGCTGCTGATTTAATGTATAAAATTCAACATTAAACTGTTCATGGCTGTCAGCTATGAGCTATAAGTTATAAGCTTTTTAACCAATGAACAGATAATAATAACTTTGGTTATAATACCCTGATTCAGCAATGTCGATAATTAATAATTTAGATTTTGAGAGCTTGAAACAGTTGAGTTACCTTATTTAAGTCTTTGTCACCAGGCGATCGCTCTACGCCGCTAGAAAGATCGATCCCGTCGGGTTGGAGGCGAGATAGGGCATGGTTGATATTACCAGGGTTTAATCCCCCAGCCAGCATCCAAGGTAAAGCTGGTTTAAATTGCTCTAAGTCTTGCCAATCAATAGTTTTACCTGTCCCACCAAGCATTTGAGGATGATAAGCGTCTAGAAGCAAAGTATCTACCTTGTCCGTATAGGCTTTGGTGTCTTGCAGAGATGCAGCAGTTTTAATGCGAAAGGCTTTAATTAGTTCAATTTCACTTGGAAGTGCCTGACGCAATTGAGCGCAAAAGTCTGGAGTTTCTGAGCCGTGTAGCTGCACCGCCGTTAAATTTGCTGTATTAACTATCGTGATAATTTCAGTTAAAGAATGATCGGCAAAAACTCCCACCTTATCAACTTGAGTCGGCAAATTATCGGCGATCGCCTTAATATTGGCTGGAGTAATATAGCGAGGCGATCGCTTCACGCAGATAAAGCCCAAGCTATTTGCGCCCAATGCTACAATTTCTTGACCCTGTTTAATTTGAGTGATTCCGCAGATTTTAACTCGCATAGGTACTAAAACTAGATAATGCCTTGTTTTTTTAGTAAAACTTTGAACTACTGTTAATTATTTAGAAGAAACGCGGTTTTGCACAGAGAGATTTTTATAATTCCTATAAACAAACGTAGTCTAAAAAATATTTAAAGAGTAGAGGAGTCAAGATTCATAATGATATCTAATTTTCTTTTAGCAGTTCAATACACCCCTTCAACAGCCGAGTGGACCCCTACCGTGGCAATAGTCATGATTATGTCTAATCTATTTTGTATTGCCATTGGTCGCTATGCGATTCAAAATTCAGGACAAGGCCCTAGCTTACCCGTACCCAAACCTGAAGTATGGGATAATTTTGGTTTACCTGAACTACTAGCAACTACTAGCTTAGGTCATATTCTGGGCGCAGGAATTATTCTCGGTTTAGGCAATGCAGGAGTTCTTTAGCAGTAATCGGTTAGGGTTATATTGAGTTGGTAGATTTTAGCGATCACGATCGGCACAGAAACAAAGCTTGTCTGGATTGATGATTCTGGATAAGTGACAATTGACAACCATGAGTCTTTTGTCAGGAGTCTCTGAATCCGAAAAACGTTAAAGGTAAAATAAAAGCATCTCCGCGTACTGCCAATACAGGAGATGCTTTTTTCTCAGTCAAATTAATCATAACAATGACCAACCCAGAAACCAAAGCTCAATACGAAGGAGCAATATTAAGTCAGCTAGTTAAAAATGCTGAAAAGCTGTCGGTAATTGAATTTAAGTTCAGTCAAATTGAACCGAAGATAGACAACTTAGATCATCGATTGGGTAAAGTTGAACCAAAGATAGACAACCTAGACCACCGATTGAGTGAGATTGAACCGAAGATAAACAACCTAGATCATCGATTGAGTGAGATTGAAAAATTACTCGGCTGGTTAAAGATAATTGGTGGTGGCGTAGTAGCGATCGCACTATCTCTAATCGCTAATTTCATTTACTCTTATTTAATTTAGCTGTAGAGATTCTGAATCTAGAAATTCTATCAAACTCAAAGGTATGGCTGGTTTGCTGATTAGCGATCCGTATTGAGCATTAAGATACTGAGCAGAGGTGGGCTTGTCAGTAATATAAGTACTAAAAAACGCTAATCCTAATTGTTTAATATAGCCTTGAGCTACTTTAGGGTCGGGACCGATCGCTTGAGGAGGAACAGGAATACTCCCAGCCGACTCGTTAAGAGTTGAAAAATGCGTTCCACCCTCTAGCAGTACTAAATACTTTTTGGGAGTTTTTAGCCAAGTAAAGGGAATAATTTGCTCAGATAATGAAGGAGTAACAGGATCTGCGCTACCTGATACTAGCATTACTGGAATCTTAATTTTACTTAGGCTTTCTTCGCTAAATACAGAGCTAGTCAAAGGATTAATGGCAATTACTGCTTTAATTCTCTCATCTTTTAAATCTACGCCAGTTTCAATTATGGGAATCTGTAATGCTAGACACTGAAGTAGTAAAGATAAATTCCAAGAATCATCTAGATTGATACAATCTCGATTTAGAGTTTGCCAATTTAATTCTGCTCCTGCGATCGCCAAAGCGGTATATGCTCCAAAAGACTGTCCAATCATGCCGACATTGTTGGTATCAATCTTTTTGCCATAGTTACGGGCTATATAATCCAGCACGAACTTAATATCTAAAGGACGATCGATTAACTCTTCTGGTGGAGTTACATCCTTGACTAAACCATTTAACAAGGCATCAATTTGTCTAGCACTACTGCCTGGATGTTCAGGTACAGCAACGGCAAAACCATGAGAGGCAAGGTGTTTAGCAAAATAGGCAAAAGTAGTCAGGTCGCTACCTAAACCATGAGAAATAACGATTAATGGTAATGGCTGCCTGTTTTTAACTTTAGGTAAATAAAGCTCTACGGGAAAAGTGCGCTCGCCAAGCCGACCCGAAGGGTCATCGCGACGGCTATCTTTCATTGTCAATAGCTCTTTACGATATGAATGTTTACCTGGGCTTGATAAATCTGAATTTATAGTTTTGGGGGCAGTCACAGCTAGTTGGCTTTCTTTTGTGGCTTCAGTTTGCACAGCAGCGATCGCCTGCTCATTGCCTTGAACCACTCGACTAAGATCTTTGATAATTTTTAATCCTTGTCGAGAATCAATTCGCAGTACTTTGGTAGGAAATTTCTTCAGCACGTTAAGAGGAGTTAATCCACCATCTTCAGCGTCTGCTGCTGCCAAAATCAACGCCGAACGAATTGCATAAAACCCAGGTTGACGAGCTTTGGTTTTAATTACTTTAGAAACTCGGTCTAAAATTTTTTCTCCCTGGAAAGAATAGAGAAATTGAGCGATCGCTAAATGGTTAAAATCCGCACTAGCTGTTAAACCTGTTTTAAATTGCTGTAACTGTTGTGGGGTCAGAAATCCAGCATAGCTAGCTAACTCTCCCTCAATTTTTCCTGTAGTGGCATAAGTTTCTAAAGACTTAATTGAAACAGGAAACTCCAATGCTCCGTAACTTAAGACAATTTCTTCGGCTGCTACTGCTTTTTTCGTCCAATAGCCGATCAACCCTAGAGAGCAAACTACCTGTAAAGCTCCTAAGGCAATATATGAACTAAAGCTCTGGGCAATTTTACTTCTAGACTGAGATTGCCGATTAATGTTTAAGGTAGGTTGATTGGCGATAGAGCTAGTAAACAGAGAAAATATCATGCCAAATTATTTAAATAGAGCATAAGAACTACTACCGTTGTAACATTTTCCTTATTTGCTTTTAGCTGAAAAATTCAGGCGATCACTATAGGAAAATACTAAACAGTCAAAAGCGGAAAACTTTTTTATTGTGCGATCGGATAAATAAGATTACTATTTATTAAGGTTTACAAATAAAAACAAGAGGATTTTAAAATTTATGCCATATACAGAAGAAGACGGCGGAATATTAAACAACTTTGCTAAAGAACCAAAAATGTATACAGCCGACGAGCCTGATCCAGCTGAAAAACGCAACTATGCCATTCTCGGAGTGCTAGGGTTTTTGCTGGTAGGGGGTATCATAGCAGTTGCAGTATTCGCATCTACTGCTAGCTAATTTCTAAGCATCAAATTTTAAAAAACTATTATGATTTTGCCTCGTGTTTTCATGTTTGCAGCACGGGGCATTTGTTTGGCTTTGGTGTCTTTGATATGCTATGAGACAATAAAAATGCAAAGTAATAGTATTAAAAACAAGATTTATAGAGGTAATAAAATAAAAATGTTCAAGTCTTTCTTCGCTGGCTTGTTAATTGTTTTGAGCTTATTGGTAACAAGTTGTTCTACAGGAGTAAGTGGATTACAAAGTTACGTCGACACCAGTAAAGGTTATGAGTTTTTGTATCCTAACGGTTGGATACCCGTTAATTTAGGAACATCTGCTAGAAAAACCGTAGATATTGTATTTCGCGATTTGGTGGAGAGAACAGAAAATCTCAGCGTTATTATTAATGATGTTCCTGATGGCAAAACCTTAGAAGATTTAGGCGATCCCTCAGAAGTTGGATACCGTCTGCTTAAAGCAATTAACAGTAATACCGATCCTGATAAAAAAGCAGAATTTCTCAGAGCCGAATCTCGTCAAAATAAAGACAAAACTTACTATCTTCTAGAGTATGAAGAAAACTTGCCCGATCAAGAAGAAAGACATAATATTGCTAGCGTTTCGGTTAGCCGTGGTAAAATTTTTACCTTTAGTTTGTCTACTCCTCAAAGACGGTGGGATAAAGTTAAAGACAGTTTTGAAGTTGCAGCAAAATCTTTTACCGTCAGGTAATTTATGACAGACGAGGAGACAATAAAATTGATTGGTTATTTTAGTTACTCTTAATCCTTTACATAAATAGCTAATTCTGACCACAAATCAGGAAAAGCGTCTCGAAAGTAGTCTGCTTTTCCGAGTTTCATATCGCGATAATCAAAGCCTGGAGCTACAGATTCACCTAATAAACCAAATTCCCCTGTTTCTAGTACGGCTGCTTTCCAATGATTTCCTGGTACTAATAGCTGCGCTACTTCTCCCTGAGCAAAATTAAGTCCAAGCTTGACTTTGTTCAATTTTCCAGATGGACTAAGAATTAGATAGGTAATCGGTGAGCCTGTTTGAAAATAATGCAAAATATCCGACTGATTCTGATGAAAATAATCGATAGGACGATCATCGGTAAGCAGATAGTAGATAGAGGTGAGTATACTGCGATCGCTTCCTGTTCTTGAGGTTGCTATACTTGTTTGTGAGCGATAAGTTTCAGAGAAATAACCACCCTCAATATGTTCAACTAAAGATAGATGTTTGATTAAATCCTCTTTATTCATTTTTGATAATTTTGCTCTTTTGGGAATTGAGTTTGAGTATCAGACAATCGGCATAATTAATTTTAGATATTTTTGGAGCGATCGCAGACTAATCGCTCCCTATAAGACATAGAATCAAAAGCTACTTATTGATATCCTATTAGTTCCTGATTATTCCAATTAAGGGTATCGCCAATTTGTTTACCGTCATGATAAGCAGCTAGTATAACTTCGCTAGTTTTACCCCAAGAAATAGTACCATCAGCAGCGATCGCAATTGCGCCTAATTCTCGATGACGACTGCGAGATTCGCTCATAGATTTTTCCATGGCAGCCGCTAAAGACATACCATCGGTAACGCGAATCACAATTTTGGCAGCTAAACATTCTTCCATAATGTCTTCGCCAATTCCTGTACAGCTTACTCCTGCCGAGGCATCGGCATAGTTACCTGCGGGCATAGCAGAATCGCTCACTCGACCAATTCTTTCTAATCCTTTGCCTCCTGTGGAAGTTCCTGCGCTGATTTTACCGTTTTTGTCGAGAGCAACCACTCCAATTGTTCCTTTTCGTGGCTCGTGAATTAATGCTTGTTCGGCAACGACTCCTGCCATTTTTTTGTCAAAATTTTCATTTCGTTCCTGCATCCATTCTTGCAGGCGAATTTCTACTAAAGGATCGTACTTAGGCACATGAAGTTCTCTCAGTAGTTCAAACGCACCATAATCCGATAATACGCGATCGTTTTCTCCCTGCAAAAACTTTGCCAGTTCAATCGGATGTCTAACACGGGATACATTAATGATCCCACTAAAACGTTGCTTCGAGCCATCCATCAAAGCAGCACTCATGCGTATCTGTCCGTCAGACTGAAGTACAGAACCTGTACCCGCATTAAAAATTGGTTGATTTTCTAGCAGTCTACACCCCAAAATAACAGCATCAGTAGCACTAGCTCCATAAGCGAGTAAATCATATACTTCTTCCACAACTGAATG
>JBBSPC010000013.1:0-51623 GCA_038259125.1 Chroococcales cyanobacterium
TGGTTTTCGTCATCTTTCTTTAACTCAGATTATGCGTCAATTAAGGCGTGAATCTGATTTACTCACTTTACTGAGTGAGCATTTTCATCTTGAGTTTCTGGGGATTTCAGCTATTTCTTAGCTTCTAGCTTCTTTCTGAATTGTCAGTTCTCTCATTGCAGTATCAAAAGAATACAAACCAGATTTTATCAACATTTCTTTTTGAAACTCAGTTGGATACCACTCTTCTTTTAAAGCTCTGAATAAAATTTCATTAGCATCGGGAAGAGTTAATTCTTCATTTTTTATCAAAGCAGAATGCTCTAAGCTAAGAAACCAGCCGATAAAAGCCTGTATTTTGCTTTCCAAATTATTATTACAGTTTTCAATCAAATCACAGATTTCTTCATCAAGATAAACTCCATATTTTTTGAGAATTGGAAAATATTTGCGAAGAATTACTTCCTCTGCAAAAGTTAGTTCCATACCCCAGAACATATTATTTAATACTCCTTAGCGTCTTTTATGATTATCAAATCAAAAACAAATTAAAATCCTCAACTATCTATTTGCTCTTGTAAATAAGTCTGCAACAAACTGTCCAGCTTATCTTCAGGACAACATTCAATCAGGGCTTCAAAAGCTTCGTATAGTTTGGCTGCGCTATCTCCTAGCATGGGAGTAAGACCCCAAATATCTTCTACCCATTGTTTAGGTGGCTGCTCGTCAAAGATCATTCGCTCTAGTATTTGTTTTGCTTCAGTTTTGGAAAGGGACATAATTAGTTTTGATTAAATTGCCAATCTTTTATTATTAAGCATCTTTGGTTGATAAGCTTAAAATACAATTATTTTACTAACTTTATAAATGCTTGATACTCTTAACTGGTCTAATTCTTGGGCGATCGCCTTGACTGTAAATACAATTTTATTAGGAATTGCCTGGTTTTTGCCCAAAAAGCTGCTGACTCCTTTTGGTTATCTCAACGCTCTTATCTTAGGAGTATTAGTTTGGGGAACTTTGGGCTGGCGTGGCTATGTGGTAGTTGTATTCTATTTTTTAGTAGGTTCGGGCTTTACCTTTGTTGGTATGGAGCAAAAAGAAGCTGAAGGCATAGCAGAAGAACGTTCGGGAATCAGAGGTGCAGGAAATGTCTGGAGTTCGGCATTAACTGCGACTATATGTGCGATCGCAACTCTGTTTTTCCCATCCCCCTTGAAAGAGCTATTTGTTCTCGGTTATGTAGCTAGTTTTTGTACCAAGCTTTCTGATACTACTGCCAGTGAAGTGGGCAAAGCCTACGGCAAAACAACTTATCTAATTACTACCTTGAAGTCAGTACCCAGAGGGACAGAGGGAGCGGTAAGTTTAGAAGGAACACTAGCGGGTGCGATCGCTTCAGTAATTTTAGCCATCATTGCCTGGGCTATTGGCATGATTAGCTCAATAGGAATTATCTGGTGCGTAATTGCAGCTTTTATTGCTACTACTATAGAAAGCCTGATCGGCGCAACCCTAGAATCTCGCTTTACCTGGTTGACCAACGATATCGTTAATTTTATCAATACTGTTATCGGTGCGATCGCCGCCATCTTATTAGCCTATATTTTTTAGCAGCCATTAAAAGAAAGAATGAGTAAATATGTAATTGGTGTTGATATTGGTACTACTAGCACTAAATCAGTATTGTATAGCGATCGCGGCAGGCTAATTAAAAAACACGCAGTCGGGTATCCTTTAAATGCACCTACTCTAGGGGCAGCCGTACAAAACCCAGATCAAATTTTTCAAGCGGTAGTCACAACTGTAAAGCGGATATTTGAGAACAGTGGCGTAAATCAGTCTGAGATTCTCTGTCTATCTTTTAGTGCAGCGATGCACAGCTTAATTGTGGTCGATGGTGAGGGAAAACCTTTGACACCAAGTTTGACTTGGGCAGATAACCGTAGTGCTGACTGGGCAGATAAGCTAAAAGAGTACGGAGGACATGAAATATATACCCGTACAGGAACACCGATTCATCCAATGTCACCACTAGTCAAGCTGATGTGGTTAAGGGAAAGTGAGCCTGAACTGTGGCAGCAAGCAGCAAAATTTATTTCCATCAAAGAGTATATTTTCTGGCAGCTATTTCAAGAATATATCGTCGATTACTCCATCGCTTCAGCAACGGGCTTGTTTAATTTCAATAGCTTAACTTGGGACACCGAAGCACTCGACCTGGCTGGAATTAAAGCATCTAGGCTATCTCAACTTGTACCTACTACCCATATTTTACGATCGCTAAAGACAGAGTATGCAGATGAAATGGGTATTGCAGCAGATACTCCTGTGGTTGTTGGTGCAGGTGATGGAGTTTTAGCCAATTTAGGAGTAGGTGCGATCGCTCCTGGCATTGCTACAGTTACAGTTGGGACAAGTGGTGCAGTTCGGGCAACCGTCAGTCAACCCCAAACCGATCCCCAACAACGTTTGTTTTGCTATGCTCTAACCAAAGATTACTGGGTTGTCGGCGGTGCGGTCAATAACGGGGGAATTACTTTGCGCTGGGTGCGTGACCAATTAGCCGATGCGGAAATTGATACCGCTAAGTTACTCAAACAAAACCCCTATGATATGTTGACGGCGATCGCTAAAACTATTCCCGCAGGTTCAGAAGGTTTGATCTTTCACCCTTATTTATCAGGAGAGCGATCGCCATTATGGGATGCAAACGCCAGAGGGAGCTTCTTTGGTTTGGCACTGCATCATAATAAAGCTCATCTGATTCGGTCGGTATTAGAAGGCGTAGTCTACAATCTGTATTTAGTTTTTCAAGCTTTAGAATCCATTACTGGCGAAGTAAAAAACATTAAAGCAGCAGGGGGTTTTGCTCGCTCTCCCCTATGGCGACAGATGTTGGCTGATGTTTTCAATCGGGAAGTAAGCATCCCCGAAAGTTATGAAAGTTCTAGTTTGGGAGCAGCAATTTTAGGACTGTATGCTATAGGAGAAATCGCTGATTTGAGCGAATCCCAACTCGTAAATGGCGAGATTCATCAGCATCAACCAATTGCTAGTAATGTAGCCAACTATCAAAAGATTTTGCCCCTTTATTGTCGTCTTTTAGATAGCTTTAAAACCGAATACGCTGCGATCGCTCAACTACAAAAAGATTTACAGCAATAGAATTGACATCAGACATTTCGCAGGTAGAGGAATAGATATAGGGCATTAAAATGAAGAGCTAAATATATTTATTGAAGTCATGAGAGGAAACTTTGCAGCAGTAGCCAGAGAACGGAATATCGATCCCTCTCTTTCAAGAGCGAGCGCACATTTAGAACAAGAGCTTGGGATCAAATTACTACAACAGTTTCATTTAGTGACTGGTTTTTTCGATAGTGCAACAAATTGAGTCACAATATAGTTGGAAACATTTGATACATTAAATAAATTATGGCAAGGGATCAATCATTCTCGGCAGATCGCCAAAAGCGGATTAGAGAGCATTTAGCAAAAAGTTCTGGTGGCGAAGTCGATTTTCAGCGTTCTCCCCAAAATTATAATCCTGACGATCGATCTGCCACGTTATCTAGTAGTAAGAAAAGTCGAAAAGAACATATAGAGCGCAGCAAAGGTAATTACAATCTTAATTCCGTTAATCAGCAAGAACGCAAAAGTAGAATTATGAGCCACATTAAAATCACTAGAGGCTAGTGCTATTGGACTTAGGATAGAAGTTCTTGAGAAGAGAGTGATTTGCGATCGCATTTTGCTCTTTTCCTTTAACTATTAATTTTACATAGCATGACTAAAATATTTTTATGTATTTAATTTTATTATTAATTACTCAAAAGCTTTATTAGGCGATCGCGATCGCTTTGCAAATTTTGATTAACAATTTTTTTTAATGCCAAAAGTACAAAATAGACTGGAAATCAAACAGAATTTACTTGCAGAAATTAAGAAACTCCAAAACAATCGTCAAGCTCTTGATGGTTCACCAATTACAGATTTAGAAATCAGTCCAAAAAAAGTTCAAGAGATAGAAGCATTAACGGTTAATCTAGAAAACTTTGCTCCTTTTCCTCGTCCTCTGTCTTATGCTAGCCAGCTACTTGATGGTGCTTGGCTATTAGAATACTCAACCGCTAGAGAAATTCGCTCTTTGAGACGTTTACCTCTTGGTTTTGTGGTCGGCAAAATATACCAAATAATTGATATCAAAACTGCCTCTTTTGAAAATAAAGCCTGGGTAGAACATAAGATGAGTCTGTTATCAGGATATGTTAGAATTTCCGCGACGTTTGAACCAGCATTAACAGAAGCAGATCTGCTTCCCAATCAAAAAATTAACGTCAACTTTAAACAACGCTTTATTGCCATTACTAAGATACTAGGAATTAAGACAAAAATACTCGATTCGCTCAAAGTAGTAGAAGCTCGAAATCCCGAAGGCAGAATCCCTAGCCTAGATATAACCTACATTGATGAAACAATGAGAATTGGTCGTGGTGGAGATGGTAGTTTATTTATTTTGACCAGAGGCTAAAATGTCGAACCAGCAAGATTGATTCTGTTATTTAACAAAATTCATGCCATACATAGGCTGGTTTTTAGGAATCCAGTTGTGTCTTAATAGCTTTCTTAGCTTAGGGCTGGAATTAGCAATTGTTTCTGGTTGATAATCAAATAGATTATTTTCTAAAGGATGAACATATTGGGGTGTATAGTTACCCAGTAAAGATACTCTAGGGCGATCGCTGTTGTTAACCGAAGTATCATGCCAACATAGACCATGAGAAATAATGGCTGTTCCTGCTGTTCCCGTGATTTTTTCTGCCGTTTGCTCAAACTGCCTTTGGTTGGGCTTGGTGGCTAGATTTTGTGTGCCAGGTGCAAACAGTGGTGCGCCATTATCCGCAGTAAAATCTTCCATCATCCAAATTACCTGGATTTCTAAAATTGGTTGGGTTGGAAAAGGAGAAGCCATTGCCCAATAAGGATAATCTACATGAATGCCCATTCTTTGAGCTTCTGGATGGAGAATATGAGCCGAGAAACCACCTAAGATAATATTTTCCCCAAGAATTGCTTCAACAACTGCCAGGATTAGCCGATCTTGAACTAATTTAGCGAAAATTTCTCCTTTATAAATCAAGCCATACAGTCTTTCTTTTTTACCTTGAACAACCAGTTTATTTTCCTGCTTTTCCTGTTGGGCAAGTTCAAGAATTAAATTTCTCGCTTCTGTTGTTTCTTGAAGACTTAACAAATTAGGTAGGACAACATACCCTTTTCCTTGAATGATTTCCTCAGTTAATTCAGCAATTTTCACTTCAAATAAAGTTGTTAGTTGTTAGTTATTAGTTCAGAACTTACGCAACGATGTTAATTTCGCCCCCCTGCCCCCAAATTGGGGGGAGAGTATATCTTAAGTCCTCCAGGATTGGCGAGCGACCCCGCGTCGCCTACTTACAATTACCTTTCCATGTCCGCAACAGATTTAGGTACGTCTGAAGTTAAAATATCGTGTCCATCGGCAGTTACGAGTAAATCGTCTTCAATCCTGATGCCAATACCTTTCCAGTTGTCGGGAATTTCTGGCTGTCCTTCGGCAGGTTTGATGTGGGGAGAAATATAAATTCCTGGTTCAACCGTGACTATATGTCCAGGAGTAAGATTTTGCCAATCCTCCTCGTTATGCTTATATATTCCTGCATCATGGACATCTAAACCTAGCCAATGTCCTGTTCGGTGCATATAAAAAGGTTTGTACTTCTCTTCTTTAATAATTTCTTCTAGGTCACCTTGAAGTAACCCTAAATCTAACAAACCTTGAACAATTACACAGACAGCCATGTCGTGAAACTCATTATAAGGCTTACCTGGCTGAACTTCAGCGATCGCCTTTAGCTGTGCCTCTAAAACAATTTCGTACAGGGCTTTTTGTTCTGAGGTAAACTTGCCCCCGACGGGGAAAGTACGGGTAATATCGCCATTGTAATAGCCATAGGAACAGCCAGCATCTATTAACAGCAATTCATTGTCCTGCATCTGGCGTTCATTTTCTATATAGTGCAGAATACAGGCATTTTCACCCGATGCCACAATCGAAGGATAGGCAATGCCGATTCCTCCTTCCTTGCGAAATATATGCTCAATTTCTGCCTGTACCTGATACTCATAAAGACCTGGTTGAGCAAATTCACGAGCGCGATTATGAGCCATGGCGGATATTTTGGTCGCCCGACGCATCATGGCAATTTCTCCAGGGCTTTTGACTGAGCGCATTGCAAACGTGAGGGGACGAGTATCTTCTAGTGCTAAAGGGGCTTTGCCACGTTTTTGGTAGCCGCGCATTAGTCTCTGCCAGTGAGAGATAATGGTGTTGTTAAAACTCTCCTCACTACCTAAATGATAATAGATGCGATCGGCATTAACTAAGTATTGAGGTAGTTTTTCGTCTAATTCGGCAATAGGATAAGCTTCGTCCGCACCATATATCTCTTTTGCTGCGTCTACACCACAACGATAGCCCGTCCAAGTTTCTTTTTCAGGGTCTTTAGGCTGCACAAAGAGAATATACTGATGTTCTTCATGATGAGGCGCAAACACAGCTACTGCTTCTGGTTCATTAAATCCAGTTAAATAATAAAAGCTGCTTTCCTGGCGGTAGGTATATTCAACATCGTTGTGCATAGTAGCCAACCGCGCACTACGGAAAATTGCCGTACCGTTGCCAATCTTTGACATTAATTCTTGCTGACGTTGGCGGTATTCTTGTTGCTCAATCCCCATTCTGTTTTAATTTCCTAGCACTCTATAGTAGAAAGACCTATATAGTTTATTATGCAGTAGAACAAATATCTGTTGTGATTATGCTGTAAATAAAAATGATCGATAATTTCGTTTCTTATTAACTTAGCATTTACAGCAAAGTTAAGATTTTTTGGCGATCGCTAACCTAAAAATCAAATCAAAAACTGTCAAAGCCAAAGGAACTAAATTTTCTTTTGTCGAAGAAGAAAGTCAAAAATTAGGTTTTCATAAACGAGGTTTGGAATTTCGGTTAGATTTTTAACTCGGCTAAGAGCTACATCAACCCTTTAATTAATTGTTTTAACCACAAATTAGCGTTAATTAAGCATGATTCATCGCCGTTACTCTACATTCTTTTTTAGATATTTGTAGACTAATTGAGGAAGTAAATTTTTATAAGACAATTTTTTCACTTATGAAGCGAGTATCTAGTACTGAAAATTACTTATTGGTTAGTCATGTTTTAACAATGGCTTTTGGTTTAGCAGGAATTATTTTAGTGTTGCCTAATCCTAATTTTTTGGCAAAGTTAGGCGAGTTTGAATGGGGTATGACAATTTTTGGCTGGTCTATGGCTAGTGGTGGTGTAGCCTATATGGTTCTTGCTACGGCTGCCGTGGCTCTTTATGCTTATCGCACTCTAGGAGTCTGGCATTGGCTGAGCTTTATGATTCCTGCGATCGCTTTATCATTAGCAAGCGAGCTTTTAGGCACTAGTACAGGCTTTCCTTTTGGCGAATATCGTTATCTTAGCGGTTTGGGCTATAAAATTGCGGGTTTGGTGCCGTTTACCATTCCCTTATCTTGGTTTTATTTGGGTTTTAGTGCTTACATTATTGCCCTGGCTGGCTTAAGCAGATTGGAACTGAAAAACTGGATACGACAGTTGGGGGCAATTATTTGCGGTGCATTGTGCCTGACATCCTGGGATTTTGTCCTCGATCCTGCTATGAGTCAAGCACCTATTCCTTTTTGGGTATGGGATCAACCAGGAGCATTTTTTGGGATGCCCTATCAAAACTTTGCAGGCTGGATGGGTACAGGAATTATCTTTATGACGGTGGCTACTTTGCTTTGGAGAGTAAAACCTTTTACCTTGCCCAATAATGATCTAAAGTTACCCTTAGCAATTTACTTAGCCAACTTCGCTTTCGCCACAGTTTTGAGTTTGGCAGCAGGATTTTATGTACCTGTAATATTAGGGTTGGTCTTGGGTATCTTGCCTCTAATGATTTTATATGGGATAGCAACCAATCAGCCAGCGGTTTCTCCAGAAAATGCACTAGCAACTAATAACTAAAAACTTTTTGGAGTAATGAGTGGATTCTGAGTTTCTATATATATTGATCTTAGGGATTTTATTATCTCAAGTAGCAGCCACGGCAATTCTGTTATCTCGCTTACTTAAGGGTGTCAAAAGGCGATCGCCTTTACTACCCCAATTAGCTAACCCTAATTTAATAGGTAAAGTAAGCGTTGTCGTGCCTACACTCAATGAAGCTCAACGCATTACTCCTTGTTTAGCAGGTTTGACTCTCCAAACTTATGAACTTCGAGAAATTATTGTAGTTGATAGCAATTCCCAGGATGGCACTCAGGATCTAGTCAAAGCAGAGGGGAAAAAAGATCCTCGATTTCGTCTAATTACCGACGATCCTTTGCCTCCTGGCTGGGTTGGTCGTCCTTGGGCTTTACACACAGGCTATTTACACACTTCGTCCCACAGTGAATGGTTTTTAGGCATAGATGCAGATACTCAACCTCAGCCTGGTCTAATCCCTAGTTTGCTTAATGCTGCTGAAGCTGAAGGCTATGATATGGTATCTCTGGCACCACAATTTATATTGCAATATGCTGGAGAATGGTTTTTACAGCCAGCCTTACTGATGACTCTGTTATATCGCTTTGATTCTGCGGGAGTAGATGCAGCTAGCTCTAGTAGAGTTATGGCAAACGGGCAGTGTTTTTTATGTCGTCGTTCAGTTTTGGCAAAACTAGATGGTTATACTACCGCTGCTGACTCTTTTTGTGATGATGTAACCTTAGCTAGAAACATTGCTGCTGCGGGTTATAAAGTGGGTTTTTTTGATGGCTCAAAAGTGATTAAGGTCAAAATGTATGAAGGCGCAACAGAAACCTGGAATGAATGGGGGCGATCGCTCGATCTTAAAGATGCAGCCTCCAACGCCCAGGTATGGGGTGATATGTTGTTTCTTTTTATGGTGCAGGGCTTGCCTCTACCGATGCTATTTTTAGGCTTATATCTCTTGAGCCTCGGCATTAATTATCCCGTCGTCATTACCTTACTCAGTTTGAATGCTTTCTTAGTTTTGATGCGTTGGGGTATGTTGATCGCGATCAAACCTTCCTATTCTGGTTCGTCTTTCTTCTTTTGGCTATCTCCTTTTGCCGATCCTCTTGCCGTGTTGCGAATATTTTTATCTTCCTTAAAAAAGCCAACAAAATGGCGTGGTCGAACCTATTAAATACTCTATGTAAAACTACTTTATTTTAATTTATTGGTTTTTAGCTCTCAGCGTCTTGGTCAGCATTCCCTTGCGCCTTGTGTCGAACGCTCCGTTGTAGGAACTGTCGAACCCTTTAGGAGGTCTCACCACTATTAGCTAATCTAAATTAGTTGCTTCTCCATCAAATAATTCTTAAAAGTTTCTCCTCTACAAGCTACCTGTTGTTTTTTAACAACGCTAAATCCTTGCTTGATAAAAAAGGGTTGAGCGGTAATGCTAGCTTCAGTAAATAAACGAATTAAATTTAACTCTAAAGCTTTGTTTTCTATGGCTTTATATATTTTGTTGCCGACTCCTTGACGTTGATAGTTATGATGACAATAGAAACAATCAATATGACCATTTGCTTTTAATTCGCCAAAACCAATTATTTTATTATCTTGTTCGGCTACATAAGTAAACCTGCTCGAACATATTTCTAACCAATTTTTGAAATAAATATTGTCAGGTGACCAAGCCTCAACCTGTTCTTGAGAATAGTCTTGAATATTTATATGTCTAACCGTATCGTGAAATAGTTGGGCTATTTGTTGCGTATCTTCAGATTGAAATAATCTAATTTTCATTATAAAAATTGCTCTCATCGTCGATAGCCTTTATTTTTAATAAAGCCAATTGTGTCCAATTTATAACAGTTATTTACACCATCTATTTGTTCTACACTTAGCTCTGAAGTTATCCCGCAATTTAATGAAATCTTCAGCTTGAGTAATAAATTCATTTTGGCTCATATCATAATTAACGCTGTTTTCTAATTTATAAAATTTTTTCCAATCACTATTACATGATTGTTCGATTATGTAATGATTATAATCGTTATCACAAACTATCTTAAGCTCATCATATTGGAAATCAATTAATGCTTTTTTTAATGTATACACACTATTGATATCAGCTTTGGTATTTCCAAGTTGACTTGGACTTGGATTTTGAGAGTTAATTTTACTTGGTGATGACTGAAGGTTTTGTAGTTGTTCTAGATATTGATTTGCGTATACTGGAGAAGAAATTACTAGAGTAATAAAAAAACTACAGATCAACTTATTCATAATTCTGTCCAAGAAATATTTATATATTTCAATATTTGCTTGAACAAAATAAATATCGGTGTGACCTGTAATTATTTACGATTGTGATCTACGGTTTTTTATAGATGTATAATAACGTCTAATTTTTTAGATTAAATTTATTAAACCGTTAATTACTATAAAGAAAGAGGTACAAATAAACCAACTCCAACACCTACATCATTGTTTTCTCTGACTCTTAATTGCTGCCAAGTAGAAGAACCAACTCGATTAGTCAAATACAGTTCTAAATGGGGATCGCTGTTATCACTACTAGCCTTTTTACCTAACAGAGATAACGGTGTCCAGCGCACCCCTAGCGTCCAAGAAATCTTGTTCTCTCGCTGTCCGTCAACCAGGCTATTTCCTTCGCCAACCAGGTTTACGCCGACTTCTCCTGTCAAATTTATTTCTTGATCAACAGCGATTGCCCCACCCAAATTAAATCCGCCAGTTTCTATACTCTGACGTTGGACATAACCAAGTATGGGTGTAACCCAGATTGCTGCACCATCATTTATTTTGTAGTGAATAGGTAAGGCAAAAGTCAGAATGAGTCGCTTTCCTCTAGAAGCATCGTCTCCTCCTGGAGTAAAAATTGGCACGGTTTTATCTAACCCAGAACGTTCAAAAGCAGTGCTATCATTCTCAAAGAAATTGAGAAAGGGTTCGTTAGTCAAACTTGCAGTAGCAGCAGCACTCAGGGTAAAAGGTGCATTTTCAGCTTGATTTAGCAAGCGAACCTTACCGCTAATCCCCTGTTCTGATTCGTCAATATCTCCTGCAACGTAGTCAAGAAAAATTCCCCCTTCCAAGTCTTTGAGTAAGCCGTAGCGGACTGCAGTTAAAATTCCTTGACTGCCTCCTTGAAGTTGCAAAGCTAGTTTGCTACTGGGTATAGTGCCACCATCAAAAAAAGCTAAACCGTCAATGGTAAAAGATTCTGTATTAGTTGAAGTTGCTGAGAAGGTATCACTATATTGACGATTTGCTGAAAATATATCAGGCATAAAGACCAAATTGGCTCCCAAACCCACAAAGTCTTTGTCAGCAGTTAGTGAAAGAGGGGCAAAACTAGCAGCAGTGTTAGAAGCATATAGATCTAAAGCCAGCCTAGGATTAGTTAGATAACGTATTCCTGCATTGTAGGCGATCGCTTTAGCTGGTTTGCCTGAATCTCGGTTAATACTGTTATTGCCAGTCAGAGGCAAAAATACATCGCTAAAAATAAATAATCTTGGGTTTACCTGATAAGAAACTGCTCCACCCAAACCCAAAACCGTACCAAAAGAACTCTCGTTATCATCAGGCAGACGACGAAAAAACTCTGCACTCTTATTTTTAAAGAATGCCACCGTAGGCGAAATATTAAACTGCCAGCGATTACCAACATCAACAGTAAAAGGCACAGCTAATGAGACAAATATATCCCGATTATTAAATTCCGTTGATTCGTGTCCTTGAGAAAACTTAAAGCCGCGAGTTCCCCAAGAAGCAGCAAATACACCGCTTAAAGCTTGTGTTTGGGCTTGATTACTCCAAATTCTTTGCTTAAGTTCTAAGGCAGCTTCGTTATCTTCAGTGCGTTCTGAAGTAAAATTTCCTTGCTTAATCGGCGAGCTACTGTCTACGTGCTGAAACTGAAGACTTAGCTGTAAATCATCGCTAATACCCCAGCTAAAGCCAGTATTAAAGTTGACCGCAGTATCACTATTATCGACAGCATCTCTAACCAAATCAGGAAAGAAAAAGCTGCGGGTATCGAGATTGATTAGAACTTCTCCTTGACCTAAATGTTTAGCTGTTGGTTGAGCAAATAGCTGTTCTGCTAAAGGTGTGAAGATGATTTGTGTTTGTTCTAATTTTTCGTCTAGTAGGGTTTGAGAAGGTTGAGCCTGGACGATAATTGGTCTTGAGAGTAATAAGACAATCCCACCAACTAGCCCAACCAACAATTTACTCATGCGATCGCCTTTTACTCCCTTCTCAGTTGAAAACTATATCTAGTTTCAATCTTGATTACACAATTACACAAAGCTAGATACTATCAGCTTGCTGTACAAATAGAGATAATAAAGGATGAGGGATAAGGAAATATATAAAAAGGCTACAAAATTACAGCTTGTATTTGAAGTTCTTTTCGCCTTCGTATTTAGATAGTTTGGCAAATTCGTCTAGTTCCTTTGTGCCTGGGTAAAGTTTGCCGTCAATTTCCCAGGTAGGAAAAGACTGAATGCCTTTGGCTATACAAGTATCTCGCTGCGGATTCTCACCTTGGGGATCGCATTCAACATAATCAATTTCGGCAAATGCCTCTTTGCCAAATAACTGCTTTTGCTCGTAACAATGAGGACACCAAAACGCTCCATACATCTTGACGCCAGTGGCTTTTAAATGTTTTGCCAAAGCAATTTCTGCATCTCCAGAAACAGTAGTAATTGCCCAGCCTTTGGGTGGTGTAGGATCTTGCACAGGTTCAGGAATAACAATCTTGCCATCTTGGGGATCGACTACTTCTGATTGAGAGCTATCTGCTTGAGCGATGGAGGGATTAACGTTGGCATAAATTCCCAAAGTGACAACTATGGTAAGCAATGCGACTATGGCTGCCGTAAATAATATTTGTCCTATATCTTCCCAGTCTCTACCTGTGATAGTCAAAACCAATAGACTTAGAGAAAATGCAGCCGAACCAATACAATAAGGGCAAACTGTCTTTAATTCTGTGGCAAGAATATACATCAAATAGCCACTAAATACAGCCATAGCAATACTGCCAGCTAATAATAACCACCAGGTGAGGTTTTCTAGCTGCTTTTTGAGGTTTTTCTGTTTGTCATAACCAACTGCCAAGGGAACAAGAGCAAAAGCTGCCATGGAAATATATGCCAAACAACCAAATAAACTTAAAGGCAATCCAAATACTTCGGCGTAAGGACTATTTAAGACACCTCCGCAACCACCACCAGCAGAGTCAATGCCACATTCTAAGGTGGCTCCAGTCAGCTTTTCGACCGTTAAAAAAGCAGTTAAGATTGCTCCTGCAATGGCTACCGCCCCAATTAAGGGACGTGACCAGCGATATATCCAGGGTAAAGAACGTCTACGGCGCATAAATAAACTAAAGATCGGTTAATAGGTTCATTTTAAATGTTAGCTCTTAGCTTTTAGCTTCTTGGGACTAAAATTAGCATTTGAATTACTAACGACTAATAGCCAATAACTTTTTTGTTGTCCAAATTATAGCTTGAGTTGAAATTCAGCTTAAGGGTGGACTAGCTAAATTGTTTAACTGAAGAATTAGAATTTGCTTGTTTTTCCTCTTGGGGAGCAGATTTGGCTGCTTCGACAAACTGAGATACGCGAATGGGATCGATAGTTTCGCTGATTTTGCCATGGCGTTTGAGAGAGCTTGAAACAATTACACCATCAGCAGCCTGCATAAGTTGGGTTACATTTTCCCAATTTGCTCCACTGCCAATAAATACAGGAGTATCTCCTGCTGCTGCGGATGCTAATTCGAGATCTTCTTGAGTTGGTGGGCTGCCTGTTGCCCAGCCTGATAAAATTACTCCATCTGCTAAACCTCTTTCGATGGTGTCTTTGACTGCGGTGGTCAGATTAGGTGTACTCAAAGGTCGAGCGTGCTTAACTAAAACATCTGCCAAAATTGCCACTTGTGAGCCTAATTCTCGACGATATTTGAGTAATTCATGAGCTTTTCCCTCAATTAATCCCTGATCCGTTGCCATAATTCCCGTTAGAACGTTAACACGAATAAACTGCACGTCTGTACAGGTGGCGATCGCCATAGCACTTTTAGCATCGTTCCGCAGAACATTAATGCCGATGGGCAACATTACCATTCCCTTCAGGCGATCGACAATTAGGGTCATAGAACTGACTACCGCAGGATCGACACAGTCTTTCGTAAAAGGAGCATCAAAAAAGTTTTCAATAATAATACCGTCTACTCCGCCCGCTGCTAGGGCAGTAGCTTCCTGTTCGGCTCTGGCAATGACCTCTTGAAGTTTACCTTGCCAACGAGCAGAGGTAGGTAAAGGAGATAAATGAACCACCCCAATTACTGGACGATTTGTTTGAAAAATTTGTTTTAATTCCACTATGAATTCACCACGCCTATTGTTTCTCCTCTGCAAAAGTTACTATTATCTCAGACAAAGCTAGATACTGTATATACTCTCATCAAGTTCCAACTAAATGTAATTTTGAAGCTAGATCCGATAATTTTGCTGCTTTTGATTCCCACTGGGTAATTTATCTGTTAATATAATTTAACGAAAGGGTTATTTACGTATCTCGATTGATATGTATAGCCAAAAGTTCAAACTCCGTCAGAAGCGGTGTCTTCAATAAAAAATAGTTTTGCGGAATACAAACTGTCTGGTTAGCTCCTGCTCCGCCGCGAAACTAAGGAAGCATAATCCAACAGTTGGTCTAAATATTTATATTTTATAATTTATATTTTATAGTTGTTCAGGACCATGGGGTTAACGCTCCACGTAAATAAGATATTGAGTCTGACCACTAGATCAAAGAGATTTTTATTGCCTTTGGGTGTATAAGTTTCAAGCGATCGTACAAACTAACTATTAGTAATTTTTGTATTTGGTCTTTAAAAATTAGGATAAAGAATGGCAAATAAGCCAACTATAGCCATATCTCATTTGGGATGTGAAAAAAACCGTATAGATTCCGAACATATGCTGGGCTTACTGGCTCAGGCAGGTTATCAAGTAGATTCCAACGAAGAATTGGCTGATTATGTCATTGTTAATACCTGTAGCTTTATTCAAGAAGCTAGAGAAGAATCAGTTCGTACCTTAGTTGAATTAGCCGAAGCCGATAAGAAGATTGTCATCACTGGCTGTATGGCGCAGCACTTTCAGGGAGAACTCCTAGAAGAACTACCTGAAGCAGTGGCAGTAGTGGGCAGTGGCGACTATCATAAAATAGTTGACGTGATTGAGCGCACCCAGACAGGAGAAAGGGTAACCGAAATTACCGAAGAACCAGTTTATATTGCCGATGAGACAGTTCCTCGCTACCGTACTACCACAGAAGGGGTAGCGTACCTAAGAGTGGCAGAAGGCTGCGACTATCGCTGTGCTTTTTGCATTATTCCTCATCTGCGGGGTAATCAGCGATCACGTTCTATTGAATCAATTGTCGCCGAAGCCGAGTCTTTAGCATCCCAGGGAGTACAGGAAATAATTCTTATTTCCCAAATTACTACCAACTACGGTAAAGATATTTATGGCAAACCAATGCTGGCGGAGCTTTTAATCGAGTTAGGTAAGGTTGATGTGCCTTGGATCAGGATTCATTACGCTTATCCCACGGGGTTAACTTCAGATGTCATAGCCGCCATCAAAGATACTCCAAACGTTCTTCCTTATCTCGACTTGCCTCTACAGCATTCCCATCCCGAAATCTTAAGAGCCATGAATCGCCCTTGGCAGGGAAGGGTGAACGATGCCATCATTGAGCGGATTAAGCGAGAGTTACCAGGGGCAGTATTGCGAACTACTTTTATAGTTGGTTTTCCTGGAGAAACGGAAGCTCATTTTCAGCATTTAGTAGAGTTTGTCAAACGGCATGAGTTTGACCATGTTGGGGTGTTCACCTTTTCTCCTGAAGTAGAAGCTCCTGCCCACAGCATGGAAAATCAAGTTGATCCCCAAATCAGTAATAATCGCCGAGATATTCTAATGCAGACACAGCAACCGATTGCTGCTGCTAAAAACCAAGCTTATGTCGGTAAAAAATTAACAGTTCTTGTCGAACAAGAACATCCTAGTTCAGGGCAGTTAATTGGTCGCTCTACACAATTTGCTCCAGAAGTTGACGGACTGGTATATGTTCGTGGTGAAGCTTCTCTAGGTTCAATAATTCCTGTAAATATCACTGCCGCAGATGTTTACGACCTTTATGGGGAAGTTGCTCCCGTAGCAGCTTATGCAGCAGTCTAAACAGACTGTTGGGAATTCGTAGAAAGTCTCTAGTACCTTTAGCTAAAGCAACTTTAAGGTGCTGACAATCTATAGCGGTATTAAACTGCACAGTTTTTTAGCAAATAAACAGTAAAAGTACATAACTTATGACAACCACTTTCCAAGACTTAGGACTATCAGACGCTTGTTTAGCACAGCTAGAACAGCTAGAATTTACTGAACCTACCCAGATTCAACAAGATGCCATACCAGCTTTACTAGAAGGCAAAGATATTGTTGGTCAGTCTCAAACAGGTACGGGTAAAACCGCAGCTTTTTCTCTTCCTGCATTACAAATTGTCGATCCCAATAACAAAGCCGTACAGGCTTTGATTCTGACACCCACTAGAGAGCTAGCTCAACAGGTGGGTCAAGCAATTCAAGATTTCACCTCCAGAGAACAAAAAGTCATTTCTATGACAGTTTATGGTGGTCAATCTATTGAAAGACAAATCAGTAAACTGCGCCGAGGAGTTCAGATTGTTGTCGGTACTCCAGGACGAGTAATCGACCTTCTAGAACGTCGTGAACTAAATCTAGATCAGCTAAAGCTAGCCATTCTAGATGAAGCTGATGAAATGCTGAGTATGGGATTTATCGACGATATTAAAAAAATTCTGCGTCATACCCCTGAAGGAAGACAAACTGCCTGTTTGTCTGCCACTATGCCGAGAGAAATTAAAGATCTGATCAAAAACTTTTTAAATTCTCCCGAATACATCACGGTTAAGCAACAAGAAGCAGCACCGACTAGAATTGACCAGCACGTTTATATGGTGCCTCGTGGTTGGCAGAAAATTAAGGCACTACAGCCTATCTTAGAGCTAGAAGAGCCAGAATCTGCACTTATATTTGTTCGTACCAAGCGGACTGCTAGCGAGTTAACTAGTAAGTTACAAGAAGCAGGTCACAGCGTTGATGAGTATCATGGCAACTTGAGTCAGGTGCAGCGCGAAAGACTAGTAAAACGCTTCCGCGATGGCAAAGTAAGAATGGTAGTAGCTACAGATATTGCAGCCAGAGGACTAGACGTACAGGATCTTAGCCACGTAATTAACTACGATTTACCTGATAACGCTGAAACTTATATTCACCGTATTGGACGGACCGGTCGTGCAGGCAAAACAGGTACAGCGATCGCCATTGCCCAATCAGGAGATCATCGTAGTCTCAAACAAATTGAGCGTCGTATCCGTTCTAAGCTAGATGTTGCTAAAATCCCCAACAGAACCCAGGTAGAAGCCAAACGTATTGGTAAGCTTCAGGCAAAAATAAAAGAAACCCTAGCAGGGGAGAGGATGGCATCATTCTTACCTTTGGTTAGAGAATTGAGCGACGAATACGATCCCCAGGCGATCGCAGCAGCAGCCTTACAAATGGTTTATGATCGCGATTGTCCTAACTGGATGAAAGGTGATTGGGAGATTCCTGAGGATAGTTTTTCCAAGCCAGTGGTTAAAGGCAAAAAAGGTCGTTCTTCTCGTAGAGGTAGCTACAGCAGTAGCAGTAAGTCTAAATCAGTTCCCAGAATTAAGCCTCAAAGTAAAGTCAGATCTCAAGTAATTATTGAACAATAAATGATCATTTAGGAGAAAGTAGTTTTGATCCAAAGTATAATTTAGCTATACCGACGAACTCAAAACTATGGACTCGTCATGGTTAAATAAAGATTATTGTTCAATAAGTTATTAGCTACTAGTTGTTGTCGTCAGAGCAGAAGAACTAGTAGCTTCAAGCTTTTATCAAAAGTTAACTAGAAATAGACCCCGTGACACTAAGTATCCCCCTGACCAACCTCTCCTATCCAAGCGTTGCCAAAACAGCAAATAACTGGCAGGGTTTGATTGAAACTTATCGCTCTTATTTACCTGTAAGCCAAGCCACTCCTGTAGTTACTTTGTTAGAGGGTAATACGCCCTTGATTCTGGCTAAGGTCATCTCATCTAAAATTGGTCGTGGGGTCACAGTCTATGTCAAATATGATGGTCTAAATCCTACAGGCAGCTTCAAAGACCGAGGTATGACTATGGCTATTTCCAAAGCTAAGGAAGATGGGGCAACAGCGGTTATCTGTGCTAGTACAGGCAATACATCAGCATCCGCAGCAGCCTATGCTCGTCGTGCAGGCTTAAAAGCGTTTGTAGTAATTCCCGATGGCTATGTAGCATTGGGTAAACTAGCTCAGGCTTTACTATACGGTGCGGAAATAATTGCCGTAGACGGTAACTTTGATGATGCCTTGACTATTGTTCGTCAACTTTCAGAGAATTATCCAGTTCAGCTAGTTAATTCTGTTAACCCTTATCGTCTTCAGGGACAAAAGACCGCAGCTTTTGAGGTAGTTGATGTCTTGGGCAATGCTCCTGACTGGCTGTGTATTCCCGTGGGCAATGCTGGTAATATCACTGCCTATTGGATGGGTTTTTG
Source organism: Chroococcales cyanobacterium (assembly GCA_038259125.1). Lineage (GTDB taxonomy): Bacteria > Cyanobacteriota > Cyanobacteriia > Cyanobacteriales > Xenococcaceae > Waterburya. Next base: position 18,820 of record JBBSPC010000013.1, read on the forward strand.
TGAATATCATACTGCTGGAAAATGTTCTCGGCTGCCAAAAATGATGGGTTTCCAAGCAGCAGGATCTGCTCCTTTGGTTTCAGGTGAGCGTGTACATAATCCTGATACCTTAGCAACAGCGATTAGAATTGGTAACCCTGCCAACTGGCAAAAGGCGATCGCCGTTCAAGAAGCCAGCCAAGGAGAATTTAATTCCGTAACCGATACAGAAATTCTTGATGCTTATCGCCTCTTAGCTTCAGAAGAAGGGGTATTCTGTGAACCAGCCAGTGCAGCTTCAGTAGCTGGCTTACTCAAGGTCAAAGATAGAGTTCCAGACAATGCTACGGTAGTTTGCGTTCTCACAGGTAATGGTTTAAAAGATCCTAGTAGCGCAGTGGATCATAGCCTCAACGACTTAAAATTAGGCGTTCCTCTAGAAATAGAAAAAGTAGCAAGAGTAATGGGTTTGTAAAAAGCTTAAGGCTTAAAGCTGCCTAAACAAAATAATAATAATTTCAAACCGATAAAAAACCCGTGTATTAGTGGCTGCTAATACACGGTAAAATTACGACTTGACTAATATTGCTAAAATTACGGTCCTATAATTGCTTTTTAGGGCGCGTTACTTATTAGCAACAAAATTAACGCGTCTCTAACTTAAATCGACTATCTATTTTCGTCTTCAGTAAGTATACGGACATAATTATATTTAAATATATTTAATAAGCAGCATGGTATCTGTAGGTTACGCTGTAAAAGACTCTGGTTTTACTCAAAATCGATTAAATCAGTTAATACTTTGTAACATAACCGCTTATTAAATAATCAATCATAAATGAAATGATCCCAGACAGAGTAATTGTAATCGGTGGTGGTTTAGCGGGAACAGAGGCAGCTTGGCAGATAGCTCAAGCAGGAGTTGCTGTTACTCTTTATGAAATGCGCCCCGCCAAAACTTCTCCTGCTCATCATACAGAAGAATTAGCCGAATTAGTCTGTAGTAACTCCTTTGGGGCGAAGAATAGCGATCGCGCTGCGGGTTTACTTCATGAAGAATTACGCCGTCTTGGTTCGAGAATTATCGCCACCGCCGATTATCACTCTGTTCCTGCAGGTGGAGCATTGGCGGTAGACAGAGGAGTCTTTAGTAGCGACTTAACTAAAACTTTAGCCAACCACCCTCTGATTGAATTAAAGCGAGGAGAAGTTACCAAAATTCCCCAGGATAGCATTGTTGTGCTTGCCACAGGTCCTTTGACTAGTCCTCAGCTAACAGAAGACCTGCAAAAGTTTACGGGAATGGAATATATGAGCTTTTTTGATGCTGCCAGTCCTATTATTGTCGGTGAATCTATCGACAGAGAAGTCGCTTTTTTGGCATCTCGTTACGATAAAGGTGAGGCTGCTTATCTCAACTGTCCAATGAACAAAGAGCAGTATCTCAATTTTCAGCAGCAGTTATGTCAAGCCGAACAGGCAGAATTAAAAGATTTTGAACGAGAAACTGCCAAATTTTTTGAAGGTTGCTTACCGATTGAGGAACTGGCACAAAGGGGAGAGGATACTATGCGTTATGGACCTCTCAAGCCAGTAGGCTTGTTTGATTCTCGTTTAGGAGATTTTCGCGCTCTAGAAAACAAGGGTAAACGTCCCTATGCCGTAGTGCAGCTTCGTCAAGAAGACAAAGCAGGACAACTCTGGAACATGGTCGGTTTTCAAACTAATTTACGTTGGGGAGAACAAAAACGAGTCTTTAAATTAATTCCAGGTTTAGAGAATGCCGAGTTTGTGCGCATGGGAGTAATGCATCGCAACACCTTTATCAATTCTCCTCAGTTATTAGAATCAACTTTGCAATTTAAAAGCAAAAAGACTGTTTTAGCTGCCGGTCAACTAGTTGGTACGGAAGGATATACCGCAGCAGCAGCAGGAGGTTGGTTAGCAGGAACAAACGCTGCTCGTTTAGCATTAGGACAGAAGCCTCTGAGTATGCCTGAAACAACTATGATGGGCGCGCTCTTTGATTTTATCAGTTCAGCATCTCCCAAACACTTTCAGCCCATGCCCCCTAACTTTGGTATTATTCCGCCCTTACCAACTAAAGTTAAAAATAAAAGAGAAAGATATGGTCAGTATCGCGATCGCTCTTTTACCGATTTAGCCACCTGGAAACAATCTTTACAGCCAGAATTAGCCACGATTAATTAAATGAGTCAAGATATGAAAGAACAAATTGTTACTTGGATAAACCGCATTCTCGTCGCTGATGTCTTCCTGGTTTTCTTTGGCTTTATCTGGTTCGCGATCGCGGTTATTGGTCGTTACCTCAATGTTCCTTTGGGTTTCAATATTTGGTATCGACTTTGGCAGCCAGTTTTTAATCCAGCGATCGGTATTCTCTTTTTAGGGGCATTTGCTACTTGGTTAATTAATAAAATCTCTAGCAAGTTTGGTTCTGAATAAATTGTCAGCCAAGGCTTAGTAAATGCTTAATTTCCGATTTTTTAAAAGCTAAAAGCGACTGAATCAAGAAGCCACATACAGTATTATCAAAATCTAGCCTCTAAATCAACAACGTTTAAGCAGGGATTGCCAAAAAAAGACGATGAGCTAAGATTGCAGATATAATTACCTTATTTTTTATTTCTTATCTAAATCTAATAACAATAATTCTTACCCTCAGCAATCCACTCTACCTAGTGGGAAAAATTTAGCTCTGGAATACTGTCATAAATTAACCCCTTAGAAAAAATAAATTAATGTAGGCAAAAATTACATTTATTAGGAAAGTACATTATGCTTATTTGTCCACAGTGTGAATTTGAAAATCCTGAAGCTCATAAATTTTGCCAAAGTTGCGGTGTTTCGCTGACAGACAAAATGTGCTGTCAATGCCAAACAAATATTCCTATCGAAGCAAAAACCTGTAGCTTTTGCGGTGCTGCTAATCATACTGTGCTGTGGGCAATAATTTCTCAAAAACCAGTACCAGAACCTTTACCGCAAGCAGAATTAGCTGAGGCAATCAGTATTTATAACCATAATCATGAACAGTTAGAAATCGAAAGTATATCTGACCTATTTATTGAATGTAGAGACAAAGCCAAATCTCTATTACAGCTTCATGGAGAAGACCATACCTCAAGTCGTTACGAAATTGAGGGGGATAGTAATTCTGAAACATTTTTGTCTACTAATGACTACAATTTTGAGCATAGATATCTACAAAAAAAAGTAATTGATAAATATCCTTTGCAAAAATCCCACTTAGCAACTCTCCAAAAACAGCAAATGGATTTGTTTGCTGAATTAAGCCAAAGTTTAAACAATTCCTATTTAAAAGTGGCTCAATATTGGAATTTAGTCGGACTGCCAACTCATGCTTTACCCTACATAATTTTAGAAAAATATACGCCTACAGTTCCCAGAATCTATGATGCGTGGCAACAAGAAGATCGGGGCGTTGTTTTGCTACCAGATCGTTCTGGGTGGCAATTACTTAAAGATGTATGGACTCAACAAAAACTGCCGCTGCTACAAATAATTTGGTTTTTAGATGAAATGGCAAAAATGTGGGAACCTTTGCAGCAAATTAGCTGCGCCCAAAGTTTGCTAGTAGACAAAAATTTACGCATAGATGAAGATCAGTCCTTTTGTTTACAGCAATTGTATATGGATGAGTCAGACAGTTGCCCGACTCTCAAAGATTTAGCTAAAGTATGGCAGGTTTGCTGTGCTGAATCAAATTCAGATAGTCTAGATGAACTAAATAAATTATTAGAGAGAGTTATTTCAGGAGAAATAGATGAAATAGAACAGCTAAGATTAGAGCTTCATAATATTGGTCTTGGTGAAGACGAAATTGAGTCCTTTGATATTCATACTAATTATTCTGACGTGAACATTCCCCAATCTGAACCCGATAAAATCCAATCCAAAGATGATTCAGAGTCTGCTGAACAACCAGTTTTTTTCCAGGAACAGGAAGAAGATATGATGTATAGTAGCGATTTTGAAGAACAAGCCACGGCAATGATACCTATGCACCTAAGAAGTATTGCTGATGCTAGCTATACTGACATTGGCTCCCAAAGAGACCATAATGAAGATTTTTTTGGGGTCAGAACCTCAATTGAGAAAGCAGAAAATACTACCGAAACCAACCTTAGCGTGCGCGGTTTATATATAGTCTGTGATGGCATGGGAGGTCATGCAGCCGGAGAAGTTGCTAGTGCTATGGCGGTAGAGAATCTCCAAAAGTATTTTCAAAGCCACTGGCAGCAAAAATTACCAGAGCAAAAAACTATTGAAGAGGGGATTTTATTAGCCAATCAAGCTCTCTATCAAACAAATATAGATAATTTTCGTTCTGGTAGCGGTAGAATGGGAACTACTTTGGTGATGGCTTTTTTACAAGATGCTCAGCTAGCGATCGCTCACGTTGGAGACAGTCGCATATATCGCGTTACTCGCAAGCAAGGACTAGAACGCTTAACCTTAGATCATGAAGTTGGTCAAAGAGAAATTAATCGAGGGGTCGAACCCGACATTGCCTATGGCAGACCTGATGCCTATCAGTTGACTCAAGCCCTAGGTCCTAGAGACAACAACTATGTGCGTCCTGATATTCAGTTTATCGAAATTACCGAAGATTGCTTACTATTGCTTTGTTCTGATGGTCTTTCAGATAATGATTTATTAGAAGAAAACTGGCAAGAATATCTTAAACCTTTGCTTAGTTCCCAGAGCGATCTCCAAGGAGGTCTATTTAAACTTGTAAATTTTGCTAACGAACACAATGGTCATGATAATATTACTGCCGTCTTAGTAAGAGTCAAGCTAAAGCCTGATTTTTAAAGACCATAGTTCTTTTTGCTTATTAAATTGATAATTGCCCAATATGGTCATTTTTACGCTTTTAGAACCGCAGACAAATCAACCTCTTCAACAGTGGGAGTTTTTAGAGCAATCAGTGATTCGTATTGGTCGCGCTCAAAATAATGACATTGTGCTGCATGGCTATTTTCAAGTCTCTCGACAGCATTTAGAATTAACTCTCATAGATCCTCAACAAGAAAAGTGGCAGTTAACTAATAGAGGAACTAACGGTACTTTAGTCAACAGTAATTTTGTGACCGAAACTATCTTAAATCACGATGATTTGATTCGGCTGGCAGAAAATGGACCCGTATTCAAGTTTGAACTAAAATCTTACTTAGCTGAAAACCAAGAAGAGGTAGAAACAACTCAGATTCTTAAGCCTGCTGTTATTTGCGATCATCAAGATAATCCAGAAGGCAGTATTTTTTGTCGCCATTGTGGCGAGCCAATAGTCGGCGATGAGCATTATATTGGCTCTTATCAAGTCTTACGCACTCTTGGTAGAGGAGGAATGGGAACTACCTATCTGGCTTGGGATCGCAATCGCACTATCAAAAATGCACCTATGCTGCTAGTTCTTAAGGAAATGAACGCAGATATGGCGCGCATTGCCAAAGCGAGAGAATTATTTGAAAGAGAAGCACGTATCTTAAAGTCTTTAGAACATAAAGGTATTCCTAAATATTATGATTTTTTTGTGGAAAACAACCACAAGTACATTGTCATGGAATTAATTCATGGTCATAATTTAGAGCAGTTAGTTAACCAACGAGGAGCAACCGATGCCCCTAGAACAATTAACTGGATGATTCAAGTGTGCGATATTGTGGAATACCTGCACAACTTAGAACCACCTTTAGTACATCGAGATATCAAACCAGCCAACTTAATGCTGCGTAATTTAGATAGTCGTCTAATGCTGTTAGATTTCGGGGCAGTAAAGGAACTGGGTACGGCTTTAGAAACTCGCATTGGTGTGGAAGGATACAGTGCGCCAGAACAATATCGGGGCAAACCCTGTCCTCAATCAGATATCTATGGAATAGGCACGACGATTATTTTTCTTTTGACTAGCCAAACACCAATGCAATATTATCGCTATCAAAGCAGCAAATTTGAGTTTGATATTGATAGCATTCCTGGGCTGCCTACTAACTTAGGAGAAGTTTTATCAATTGCTTGCCAACCCGAACCAAGAGACCGCTATCAGACAGCTAAAGAACTAAAGGAAGCTCTTTCTGCTTGCCTATAGTCTATAGCGTTGTTAATTCAATCTATGAAGCCTTTAGCAATACTGTTTTTAGCATTTAGCTCTTAGCCTCAAATCTCTCATAGATTAGTCCTCATCCCAATCCTCTACAGAGAGTAGTTCACAGATCGGATCTTTAGGAGAAAAATCGAAGTCCAATAGTTCATTTTTCCAATATGACCAATCATCGCCCAATAATAAGGCAATTTTGCCAATACGATCGTCTGGTTTAACGATATTAGAGTCTACCAAGGAAGATACCTTGCGCTGCAATTTCATCATCGGATGCGCAACTTGTTTTGTCATACGCTTAATTTTGCCTGCTATGATATGTTGATTAAATAGTTTAGGGTCTGGTTTCTGTTTGGCTTACGTTTTGAAACTTTAAGCCTGAAGTTCTCAGATTAACCTGACATACTTGTAACTCAATATATACTATTTCGCAAGGATTTGCCTCAATTAGTACGGTAATTACTCTATAAAGTGAGTATATCCGATAATAAGCAAATAAACAATTATGGGTAATAAAGGAATATTTTTGGTTTCTGGATGGATAATTGTTGGGTTAGTCACTCCTGTTTTGGCTTTAAATGATTCTATCAGCGAAAAAGGAGTTAATGCTCTGCGTTTGCATTCCTCTCCCTATAATTTGTTGGGTAGAAAGATTGGTATTGGTCAAGTAGAGGTAGGTCGTCCTGTTAAACTAGGTAAAGATAAAGCAGCTAATACTTTAAAAGCAATTTCTCCATGGGCAGTTTTTTATGGCGATCAAACTGCTATAACAGATAAAAACGTAGACGATCATGCCAGCATGGTTGCAGAGGTAATGATTGCTGAAGATAAACAACTACAGGGTATTGCCCCCAAAGCCAAGCTGTATGCCTCGGCGGTAGGCTCTTTAAATGAAGGAGGGCAGCCTCAAGAATGTTTGGCGAGTCAGCATATTGCTCAACAGAATAGCGGTGATATTAGAGCTATTAATTTTAGTTTTGGAGAATCTCTAGAGCGGGACGAGCGAGATGAGGCAAAGCTAGACGGCAAAGCATTATTAACTTCCTGTATTGATTGGTCTGCCCGCAAGCATGAAGTTTTGTATGTGATAGCAGGAAACCAGGGGGAGGGAGGAATTCCGATTCCTACAGATAATTTTAACGGCATTACTACTGCCTACACTACAAAAAGAAAGGGTAAATTTAATAAGGTAGATTTTGCTAATTTAAGCGATTTACCCAAGGGAATTGGACGTAACTTTATTAGGAAAGAGATTGATTTTGGCGATCGCCGTGGTATTAGTTTACTTGCCCCTGGCGGACAAATTGCTGTTTTCAATCAAAAAAGGGAAGTAGAAAAAGTTAGTGGTACAAGCTTTGCTGCCCCCCATATTACAGGTGCGGTGGCTTTGTTACAGGAATATGGAGATAAGCGTTTAAAACAGACATCCAAATCAAAATCTTCTAACTGGAGTTTAGATTCCCGTCGCCATGAGGTAATGAAGGCTGTGCTGCTAAATTCCGCCGATAAAATTGCCGATCGCGGCGATGGTTTATTATTGGGTATGGAACATACTATTCTGGGCAAAAAAAATCATAGCTGGTTTGATTCTGATGCCTATCAAAATCCCCGTGTGCCTCTAGATATACAGATGGGTACAGGGCAATTAAATGTTTGGCGAGCATACCAACAGTTTAGTGCAGGAGAGGCAAACAAAAACAAACCTGTAAATGCTCTTGGTTGGGATTATAGAAAAGTAATAGCCAATAACTATCAAGAATACTATTTGCAAAAACCTTTAGTCAAAGGAAGTTATGCAGCTATCACTTTAGCTTGGGATCGTTTAGTAATCTTAAACGATCTCAATCGCAATGAGCAGTATGATGAAGGAGAGACTTTTAGCGATCGCGGTTTAAACAACTTAGATGTTTATCTCTTACCCATAGATGAAAAGAGTGACATGAGAAACACCTGTTCTTCCTCAAGTGTTGAAGACAGCGTGGAACACATTTTTTGTCCTATTCCTGCTACAGGACGTTATAAAATTCGAGTTCGTTATCGCCATCAATTCAACGAGCCAGTTCAATCCTATGGTTTGGCTTGGTGGACAAAAGCTAAAGAGAAGGGTGACCCCACGTCGCCGAAAAGCGCAAACGCTAGTTCCTCAACGGGTCACAGACCCGCAACGGACTAGCTTGGGAATGCACCCAAACCCGAAAAGGCTAAAAGCTAAAAGCTAAAAGCTAAAAGCTATCTCAATCGTCTAATTATCTTAACCAAAACTGAAATTTACTCAGGTTTCATGGTGACAATGCCATAGGCTTTTGGATTGAGATATTTCTGGGCTGCTGCCTGTAAGTCTTGAGCGGATATAGCTTGAATATGTTGTGGATAATTGAGGGCGGGTGCTAAATCTTTTAGCTGTGAATAATAATAGCCATAAAGGTTAGCGCGATCGCTTGGTCGTTCATTAGCAAAGACAAATCGATTTGCCACTTGAGTACGAATACGTTCAATATCTTTAGCTGCGATAGGTTCAGTCTGAATATCTTTAATTTGTTGAGCGATCGCCTGTTCTACAACCGCAAGATTTTCCGTGGGTAAAGCAGCAGAAATATAAAATACTCCTTGATGGGTTTGGGTCATGTTACTAACGCCTATCTGATTAACCAGACCTTTTTCTTCGCGCAACTCTCTAAATAAACGAGATACCTTACCCTGTCCCAAAATAACCGCCAGGATATCTAGAGCATAGGTTTCGGCTAAATCTTCCATTCCAGGAACACGCCAACCCATGACTAATCGTGCCTGTTGCAAAGTCTCATCAGTATATTCATAACGAGCGATAGTGCTAAAAGGCTGTTCTGGAGTTACCGAGGGAGTAGTATTTTTAGTATATTCCTCACGGGAATCATAATGCTGGGCAAATCCTTGGGTAACAATCTCAATTAACTCTTCTACTGGCAAATTACCTACAACCGCAGCGGTCATTGACTGGGGTTCATACCAAGCACCATGAAAATCGCGCATTTGTTGCGATCGCAAGTTTTCAATTACTGTGCCTGGGCCTAGTACAGGGCGACGATAAGGAAGAGTTTCAAAACAGGCTTCCATCGAGCGATAAAAGGTACGGCGACGGGGACTGTCTTCCGAGCGACGAATTTCTTCGAGTACAACTAATTTTTCTCGTTCAAAAGCTTCATTTTCAAGACTAGGATTTAAAACCACGTCTAGCTGCAAAGGAGCTAGTTCGGCAAAATCTTTAGGAGCAGTGGTTATATAGTAATGAGTATAATCTTGACTGGTAGCTGCATTGGTTACTGCACCCCGTTCTTCGATCAAATGCTCAAATTCACCCATTTTTAGGTTAGGCGTACCTTTAAACACCATATGTTCCAAAAAATGCGCCATGCCGTTAATATCGTCACTTTCTTTGGCTGAACCGACGTTAATCCACACATTGAGGTTCACCGCATCTACAGGCATTTGTTCAGCGATAATAGTTAAGCCATTATCTAATAGACGTATAGTTGGAGCATTGAGCTTAGGCTGTTTAGTAATAGTAGGAGTCATTAAATATATTGTTAGCTATATACAGGTATTTAGAAAACTTATAGTTATTCTAATCATTATCTGGTGATAAAAGAGTCAGGGATTCGAGATTTAAGACTAATGACTGACTGGATGTTGACCATAAAAAGGGATAACTTCTGACCAATGATCGAACTTTGCTTGTTGCCAGTCGGCATAAGCCAAATCCAATACATTAGTTACCGTAGCAGCAATATTATCCTCGGCAATAATTAGTTTATAAAAAGATGGCAAACTATCTAAGGTTTCTTGCCAAGCTGCCTGACTCATTAGCTTATCCTCCATATATGCTTGAAGCTGCCCTTGTTCATTTAGCTGGTAAATAGCGACAAACAATTCTTCTCTCCTGGCAGCCATTTGTACTGCTAACAATTCATTGCCAAGATGATTTTGTGCCGCTGCCACTGCTGCCAAGTTAGAAATACCAAATAAGGGAATATTTAACTGTTGGGCTATGGTGCGGGCTGTCACAACCCCTACACGAGTTCCTGTAAAACCTCCAGGCCCTTTGGCTACGGCAATAAACTCTATATCCTGCCAGGTTTGCGGTAAGATCGTTTTTTGTAAATGTAGGTGTAGATGAGATGCCAAATCTCGCCCCAAGTCCCAAACCTGATGGCGACTGTTTCCCTGATAATTATTAAGAGCTATTCCTAGCTGAGGTGTACTGGTGTGGAGAGCGATCGCATATTTCTGACTATTAAGGACGGGCATAAGTTGATAACTAAATAACTAATAATTAAATTATCTAGCCAATAAGCTGACTATCCTGATTAAATAAACGTTTATATATTCCTTCGGTGACTAAAATTGTCGAAATCAAATTAGCTAAGACAATAGCAAACAAGATCATGATTTGATAAGAAGCTGCATCTAAAGGGTCACTACCTCCTAAAATCTGTCCTGTAAACATTCCAGGCAAGCTGACTAAACCGATCACCACCATATTATTTAGAGTAGGAATTAAGCCAGTGCGGATCGCTTCTTTTTGATAAGGAGATATAGCTTGTTTGGCAGTAGCACCCAAACACAGGTAAGTTTCAATTTCTAAACGATTTTGATTGACGGCATTTAAAAAGCGATCGCCAGCCAGAGAAGCACCATTCATGGCATTGCCAAACAGCATTCCCGCCAAAGGTATCAGGTAGCGAGGTTCGTACCATTTATCGGGTTGTAGGATCAACAGAATTACATAACCTAAAGTAAAGGCACTACTGGCAATAATAGCTAAAAACACCACGCGAAAAAGCCCTAGAAGCTTCTTATCGATGCGGTTGCGGGTAACAATAGAGGCAATAATAATCATCGTGACTAAAATACCCAACACCACCAGCCAATTATCGATCGTAAAAACTATATTTAAGATGTAACCAATGGCAATTAACTGCATCAAAGAGCGAACTGCACTATATGCTAACTGCTTCTCTAATTCTAGCTTTTGCCAAAGGGACAAAGCGATCGCCATGCCGATCATGCCCAAACATAAGACTAAATCGACTGCATCTAAGGAAATTAAATTATCCACTCTACATTTTTACTTATTACTTATTACTTCTTCAAGGAGATAACCTGGCAATTTTCCAATTACCATCAGCCTGTAGATCGTATAATAGGCGATCGTGAAGACGACTGGGACGACCTTGCCAAAATTCAATATGGTTAGGTATGACGCGAAATCCGCCCCAGTGTTCGGGAAGAGGAACAGTGGCATCTCCTTTGTATTTAGTCTCTAGATCTGCTAATTGTTGTTCTAATACTTGGCGATTGGGAATTACTTGACTTTGGGCAGAAGCCCATGCACCCAACTGTGAGGCTTTGGGACGACTATGGAAATATGCCTCTGACTCTTTGGTAGCCAATTTTTCTACTTCTCCCTCGATACGAACCTGTCTTTCTAGTTTGTCCCAGAAAAAAACCAACGCAGCATAGGGATTGGCAATTAACTGTTGACCCTTTTGGCTTTCGTAGTTGGTATAAAAAATAAAACCGCCTTGGTTAACGCCTTTGAGTAAAACAATTCTAGCTGTCGGTTTCCCCTCAGGAGTAGCAGTAGCCAAAGTCATAGCGTTTGGTTCAATTAAATCGGCATCCAAAGCCTGTTGAAACCAAACTGCAAATTGCTTGATGGGATCGGCATCTATATCAGCTTCGGATAATCCTGCTAGGCTATAGTTTTGTCGTAAATCGGCGATTGAAGAGTCCACGTTATAAATCAATTATCAATTACTAATTACGCCTGATGTTAATTAACCTTTTACTGTAAATTTATTTGAATTCCTAATATTCCACCAAATAGAAAGATTTTTTTACAAGTTGAATTTGGGCAAATTTCACTTTTTATTGTAGATGATGAAACTCTAGTTAATAGAGAAGAAAACCAAGGTTAATGTTTACGTCAGGGGTTTGGGGACGTTACGCCCTCCCCAATCGGGGGTTTGGGGGGCTAGTCCCCCAATATTAAGTTATGGTTTTGAAGACAAATTTCCAATAAAATGGCAAGATTGAATATTTTTAATTCACATCAGACATTAATTATCAATGATCAAAGTTCTCCCAGCAAGACAATCGAACAATTTAAGTTTTCTAACAAGGGTTTGGTTGTAGCACTCAAAGCCAAACTATCTACACCGACGCGCTGACGTTGCGATCGCAATATCACTAGTTCATGGGTACGACTAGCGTTTAAAATTTCTCTGACAAAATTGTTTTGAGCGGTAATGTGAATATCTACTGTCGCTTCTGCTAAGAAACGGTTTGCCACTGTTTCCAACTGACTATGAAGACTAGCTTTACGCTTTTTAGAAGTACCTGAAGGACAGACATGAAGCAAAGTTATTTCTGTCTCGTTGCTAGTAATTAAGCTTTTGACAAAGCGTACTGGACGCAAGCCAACGGGGTTTATGCTTTCAATTGGTACAAGAATGCGTTTAATTGCTAAGGGTGAAGTAAATAGGCGAGCCACTACTACAGAGCAGTGAGCCGACCATAGTATACTATCGGTAACTGAACTGAAAAAGCGCGAGCGAAAGCCAGTCAAAGTACCAAATCCTAAGATAATTAAATCGGCGTTAACTTCTCGACTAGCATGAGCGATTCCTTGAGCGATATCATACTCAACCCTTAATTCTGGTTGAACTTTAATCTTAAGTTCTGTGGCAATTGCTTCGGCTTGAGTGAGTAGCCTGGCACAACGCTGGAAATCAACTTCAAGTTGCGGAGAATCTAAACGAGCTTGAGCTTTGGCGATCGCTAAAGGGACAATTGCGCCCCGATTTTTTTCAGCTAGTAAAGATGCTAACTCTAACAAATAACGTTCTGTTTGCGGGTTATAGACTGGAACAACAACTCGAAATATATCTTTTGATTTCACATCTAGATCGGACTCTGCTTCAGATTCTGTCGAATCTCTAACGGGCAACTGAGCAGCAAAGCGAGATGTAATTAAAGGACCAGCGATTGAAGTAACTAACATCAGTAAAATAACGCTATTGAACACTCGCTCGTTAATAATCTGCGCCTGAAAACCAACCAAAGCAGCAGCTAAAGTAGCAGCTACCTGGGGCAAGGACAGCGACCACATTGTCATAGTCTGTTGCCAACTGTAGCGATAGGCAAATTTAGCTACGTAAGCTGCCAAAAACTTACTCAGGAGCAAAGCCCCCACAATTGAAAGAGGAATGCCAACCGAGCGAAACACATCTTCAAACGCCTTGAGATCGAGCAGTAAGCCCATATCTACAAAGAAAATCGGAATAAATAGAACTGTGCCGATAAATTCCACCTTTTCTTTTACAGGACCATCGCCAATGACATCGTTAACTGCCAAACCAGTTAAAAATGCGCCAACAATTTTTTCGATCCCTATTGCTTCTGCCGATACTGAAGCTACAAACAAAGCTAGTAAGACAAACAGAAACTGATTGCCCTGGTCATTCTTAGAACGACGGAAAAAAGCCCTACCTAAACGGTCTAAGCCAAATAAAACCAACAGGGTATAAAGTGCTAAAGAACCTAATAAGATACCTAGTTTGGCTACGCTAAAGTCTCCTTCGTTTACTCCTAGACAAATTGCCAATACTAATAAAGCACTAATATCAGTGAAAATTGTCGCGCCAATGGTGACGGTAACAGCTTCGTCATTGACCACCCCTAAACGTTTGACAATGGGATATGCTAGCAGGGTATGGGAAGCTAACAGTGAACCGATGAGGACGGCAGTATTCCATCCAAAACCAAATACTCGCCCAACTAAAATACCGCCAATTAAAGGAATGGCAAAAGTAGCGAAACCAAAACCCATAGAGCGAGTTCTGGTACGGCGAAACTGCTCTAGGTCAATTTCTAACCCTGCCACAAACATTAGATAAATCTTACCGATATCCGCCAGCAGGATCATTGTTTCCGATTTATTATCGAGTAAACCCAAACCGCTAGAGCCAAACACTACTCCTGCTGCTAATAAGCCTACTAACCCTGGCAGCTTTATTTTTTCAAAAATTGGTGGCACTAGCAAAATAATTGCTAAGAGTAGGGCAAAGGTAAATATAGGCTCACGTATTGTTTCAGAGATAGATTCCATGTTTGTCAGTAATAAGCTTTTTGAGAAGAGAAAGTGTAAATCTGCTATTTATATTGTCAAATTTCGTTACCAATACAAGCCCCACCGCCAAACACTAAATATTCATGTAAAGTATCGGTATTAAAAGCATCGCCTTGCGCTTTTGCCAAAAAAGTTCTGCCTTCTACGTATTCGTCTACCGTAGTTTCTCTGCCATAAACTTCAAAAGTAACAATGTCATTAGCTCCAGAATAGCAACTTAATTTATCGGTCATAGTCAAATCTTTTGGGACAAATGTAACACGGCGATCAATGATGCATAGTCCCCCTGCGAAATTCAAACTATGTTCTCTCTCATCTTTTACCTTAACTTCGTGAGCAAATTTATACTCATCGGCAAATGGTCCTGAAACCATCTGTTTGTGTAAGATTTCTCTACCACCTGAAAAACAGACAATTGTTCCAGGAAAGACTTCTGATTTAACTTGTCTGGCAATTGCCGATCGCACTCTAAAATTAAACCAAGAATAGAATAGGATTACCAGACACAATAAAACTTTGATCATTATTGCACCTATTGAATTGTAGAAGTGTTTCTTAACCAACCCCGTCGCCAAAAATAAATAGTTAGAATAGAAGCGATCGCCAACATTACCCCCAGACAAAAAGGATAACCCCAATACCAATTTAACTCTGGCATATTCCAGGGAGAAACATCAGTATTAAAGTTCATGCCATAAATTCCCGCGATAAAAGTGAGGGGGATAAAAATACTCGAAATAACGGTTAAGGTTTTCATCACTTCGTTCATCTTATTGTTAACCGCCGATAGATAAATATCCATCAGCCCAGAGGTGAGTTCGCGATAGGTTTCGATGGTATCAATAATTTGGACGGTGTGGTCATAACAGTCTTTGAGATAGGGACGAACGCGATCGCCAATTAAGGGATGACCTTCTCTAATTAAAGTATTTAAAGCATCTCGTTGCGACCAAATACCCCGACGCAAAGCCAGTAATTCTCGCCTCAGATGATGAATTTTGCCCAAAGTGCGATCGCTTGGCTGTTGCAGAGTTTCTGTTTCTAATAAATCTAGCTGTTCGCCATAGGCTTCTAACACGGGAAAATAACCATCGATTATGGCATCCCAAAGAGCATAGGTAAGATAATCAGTCCCCTGTTGTCGAATGATTCCCCGATTGCGTTTAAGGCGATCGCGTATTGGTTCAAAACAATCTCTTTCTGGTTCTTCCTGTATTGTCAACACATAGTTTTCTCCCAGGATTAAACTTACCTGTTCGAGCCAAAATCCCCTTGCTTGTGGTTTGAGATTAGCCATCTGAGTAATGATGACCAAATGTTCTTGACGATCTTCTAGTTTTGGTCGTTGAGGCACATTGACTACATCTTCCATGATTAAAGAATCTAAGTTGAATACTTGACCTAATTTTTCTAAAGTCAACTTGTCTCCCAACCCCGCTACATCAAACCAGGATACTGATTCTGTATCTAGATAAGCAGCGCATTCGTCTGGAGTTAAATGGGTTAAATAGTCATGTCGCTCCTGATTATAGTCAATTAAGCTAATTTCGGGAGGTTGAGCCTGTTCGCCAATAGAAATTGTGCCTGGTAGACTACCTGGTTGATTGTAGGAGTAGTTGAAGGAATTGGCAGGAGCTAAACGGCGATCGCGATCTAACAGGCGAAAAGATTTGACGGTCATAAAAATTTATTGTGATTAAGCAATATTGATTGTTCCCAATCAAAATAAAAAGCAAACGGCAATATATAGTGCTGCCACTGCTAGCTGCACCAACATTACAGGAATACCGTATTTTAAAAACTTGCTAAAAGAAATCTGCCTACCGTGGAATTCGGCTACCCCTGCTGCCACAATATTAGATGATGCACCCATCAAAGTACCGTTACCGCCTAATGTCGCCCCAAACATCATGGCGTAAAATAAAGGCAACACCTCTGGAGGTAGCTGTCCCGTAAAATCGGGGCTTAATACTTCTACGCCGACTAAACCCACATTAACTAGATATTGCTTGAGCAAAGGAACCATTGCCACCACTAAAGGTATATTCGGCACGATACTAGATAATAGACCTACCAAGACCAGTAAGACAATAGAACCCAAGGCGATGTTTTTACCGAGGATAACCGCCAACAATCCCGATATTTTAGCCAAAACACCTGTTTTTTCTAGTCCGCCAATCAGCACAAAGGTAGACATAAAAAACAACAAAGTACTCCAGTCAACATCCTTGAGAATATTGTTGACTGTATCAATTTTACTTCGATCTGCCAGCACCAAAGCCATTGCTGCCCCCAATAAAGCAACTGCAGCGGGAGGAATCGGCGTTGGTAAAGAATCGCCAATCACAAAAAATGTTAACACTACGACCGTTAGTAATCCTCCTAGCATCAATACTTTGGGATGATTGATTTTAGGATGGGGTAGGGTATTCATGTCTGCCAGTTTCTTGTTCCAGATACTACGGAACAACCAGGGAGCCATAATTAAAATTGAGCCAACGGCGATCGCGCCACCTAAACTTAGCTTCATTAAATAGTCATTAAAGCTTAAGTTAACCGCATTTCCAACGATAAAAGTAGCAGGATCGCCCACCAAAGTTAATAATCCCGCGCTGTTTGCTACAAAAACCATCAGAATCAGCAACGGTACAAAATCTACGCCAATTTCCTGAGCAATAGGTGGAATTAGAGGAGCAAGGAGCATAACTGTAGTCGCATTTGGCAGCACCGCGCAGATTGGGGTGGTAATGGCAATTACCCCCAGTACTAGGCGTTTCCCTTCTCCTTTGGCTAGTACTACCATCTGGGTAGCTAAATAGGCAAAGATGTTAGTTGGCTCAAAAGCTCTAACTAAAATCATTACGCCCAAAAATAAAGCTAGGGTGGCATAACTCTGGCTGATATATTCAATTGCTTGATTGAGAGTCATGACGTGGGCGAAAACTAAAATTAACGCTCCTAAAAACGCAGCTACAGTTAAATGTAATCGTTCCGTCAAGATAGCTACAGTTACTGCTGTGAAAGTAACGGCTGCTACTATGGCTGGCAGATTTGTAAAGGTCGCTTCCATAATTAGATAAGGTAGGATGAGTTTATTGAATGACTGTGCTTTATCTAAGGCAGTCGGACTTAAACCTGACTGTCTTAGATAAAATGAGGTATGGCTTGCCCATTAGACAAATATTACTAATTGGCAAGTTGTAGAGAAATAATTTGCCTTAGTCTATTTGACTCAGATAACGATTTGAACTTCTGGCAGAAGAAAAAGCTAATATTTTTCTCTTTTGCCAAATCTGCCATCTATCAAACAAATCTTCTGCTATTGGGCTAATAGGAAGATAGGAGATTAATTCCACTTTTAGGGTGGTTAAGTAGTAGCTATCGTTAATTTTGCGATATCCATAGCCAATTATTGTGCCAGTAATGCCTGTTGTTTTGTGTTGAACGCGATCGCCAACTTTAAGCATAATCAAATCGCCAACTTCAAACATAATCAAAAGTCTCCTTAATAACTGGTTGTAAGACAGCGATCGCATTTATAAATAGGTAGGTGCGATCGCCACTAGATGAAGAGAGCAGTTGGTAGCTAAGGATCGTGATAAAAACAATATCTATCTAATATACATATTGTTTCTTCAATCTCCTCTCAATGCCGACGAGGTTAGCTGACGGGCTAGGACTGAGAGATGTCCCTTTCTATTTACCGTAGAAATAAGCCCCGAAATTGGTTCCCCCGCTTCTGTATATGACTACAGAACTAGGCTGACTGACAACTCTGGTTTTTGTTCTTGATTAGAATAAACAATTAATATGAATATATTGTGCCAATGATATGTCAATTTTGACAAATCATTGAAGCAGACATCACCTAATTACAGTCCGTATAACGACATAATTAACAATGGTGTAACAATCGCCATAATTAAGTTCAAAGGTGCGCCAACTCGGAAAAAGTCCCAAAACTTATACCCGCCAGGAGTATAAACCATAGTATTTGTCTGATAGCCAATCGGAGTCATAAAGCTATTAGAAGCAGCAAAGGTAACGGCAAACATCATTGCCACAGGATTAAGATTGAGAGATTCAGCTACTTTGGCTGCAATCGGAATTAACAACACTACCGAAGCATTATTAGAGAGTATTTCTGTTATGAGAGAAGTTATAACAAAGAAAAACAGTAATATCCAGTAGCCACTTAAGTTGCCACCAACAGCCAAAACATTATCTGCCAGCCATTTAGTTGCGCCAGAGTTGTCCATCGCTGTACCTAAAGGAATTAATCCTGCCAAGAGAAAAATTACGTCCCAACGTACTGCGCCATATACTTCTCCAGGCTTAAGACAGCCAGTAATAATCATCAGCACTACCCCAACTAAAGCACTGACTAGGATTGGCAACCAGTTAAAAGCAGCGAGCAGAACAACTCCGAAGACAATACCCACGGCAATCCAGGCTTTTTCAGGACGGATTGCTTCAGGCTCTTTTTGCTCGATAACCAGCAACTCTCTGGTAGTTTGCAAACCTAGTAAGCTTTGCTTATCTCCTTGAACTAACAATAAGTCACCAAATCGCAGACGCACTTTACCCAATCTATCTCTGATTAGTTCTTCTCCCCGACGAATAGCTAATACTGTTAGGTTATAGCGTTGACGAAAACGTAAGTCTTTGAGGGTTGTCCCAATTAAACGGGAGTTGGATAGAATCAAAACCTCTGCAACCCCTTCATTGGTAGAATTCAGCTCTGTTTCTAAGTTTTTTTGGTTGAATTTAACATCAGGTAAAATATCTAATCCTTGCTCTGTTTTAATTTGTAATACATCTTCTGTTTTTCCCCGCACTAAGAGAATATCCTCGGCACGAATAGTTCGGCTTGTCACAGGTTGAGGTAAACGCTCTTTGTCTCTGATGATTTCTAATACATCTACCTGAAAATTACGCTGTAACTGCGCCGAGCGAAAGGTTTGACCAATTAATTTGGAACTAGGGGTAACAATAACTTCGGCGACATAATCTTCTAAGCCATACCCTTCACTAACTAAATCACTCTTCAGATTTTTGCGGTTGGGCAATAGGCGTGGGGCAATAAACGCCAAATAAGCCAAACCAACTAAAAAAGTAATAATACCCAACCCTGTAAACTGAAACAGACGAAATTCTCCATAGCCCAAATCTTTAGAAATGCCGCTGGCAAGAACATTAGTCGATGTACCTATAACGGTAATCATGCCTCCTAAAATAGTAACAAAAGACAGTGGCATCAAAAGCTTAGAAGGAGATATGCCTCTTTTTTTGCACCATTCTTCTACAATCGGCAGGAATATTGCCACTACCGCTGTGTTATTAATAAATCCAGAAATGGGACCGACAAGTAATCCCATAACTAAGATCTGGCGAGTAATACTTTTGCCACCCCACTTGAGGAGTAAATCGCGAAAGACTTGAATCACTCCAGTACGAGTAATTCCTGCACTGAGGATAAACATTGCCATGACGGTAATTGTGGCAGAGTTACCAAACCCAGCTATGCCTTCATCGGGAGTGACTAGCCCTAAAACAATTAATACTACCGCTACACATAGAGCAGTAATATCCACAGGTAGCAATTCAGCAATAAAACAAATTAAAGCTACAACAACTACACCTAACGTGAGAAAAATAGTCATGATTTTTAGACTTTCTCCTAAGACAACTCTAGTAACTTTGCTTTTTAGATTTGAAGGCAATCATATTCTACTTTTAATTAAATTGCAAAACATTTGTAAATTAAAAAAATCTTTTTAGAAACTTAAACCAGCAAAGCGCATTAAGATCAAAAGGATTTTACTGGCGATCGCCAAAAATATAGCTAAAAACATTGAAGGTGATGTTGACGGAGAAGACACTGTCTGAAGTTCAATAAACAATATGTTTAGTGTGGATTGGCTTACGTGCCTTAGAAAGAGAAACACTATAGTTTGATTTATCTGGGACTGTTTTAACCTAAGATAAAGGATTGATTATTCCACTAACAATTAGATAATGCAGATTAGACGTAGAAATCCTAACCCCAAAGTCAAGTCAGGAGAGGTGGTATATCAATCCAAGATTCCTCATGCTGAACCAAATAATATCTTAGAAGAGATTGTTTGGCATAAAGAGGTTGAAGTTGAACAGATGCGCGATCGCCTGCCTCTAATGCAATTACAGCAGCAGGTAAATGATGCTCCTCCGCCTCAAGACTTTTTAGCTGCTTTACGTAACGGTAAAACCAATCCTGCTTTAATTGCCGAAGTCAAAAAAGCCTCACCTTCTAAGGGAGTGATTAAAGAAGACTTTAATCCAGTGGCGATCGCCAAAGCTTATGAACAAGCGGGTGCAAGCTGTTTATCTGTCTTAACCGATCGCAAGTTCTTTCAGGGAAGTTTTGATAATCTGAATTTAGTCAGACAGGAAGTAGACTTACCTCTGTTGTGCAAAGAATTTGTTATTTATCCTTATCAGATCTATTTCGCTCGCGCTAAGGGTGCAGATGCTATACTCTTAATTGCTGCGGTTTTAGAGGATAAAGACTTGAACTACTTTGTCAAAATAACCAAAGCTTTGGGCATGACTCCTTTAATTGAAGTACATACCCTAGAAGAGTTAGATCGAGTACTGGCAGTTGAGGGGGTAGAGTTAATTGGGATCAATAACCGCAACCTAGAAGATTTTTCCGTTAGCTTAAAGACTACTAAAGATATTTTGGCAGTTAGAAAAGAAACACTCGAACAGCGCGGTATCTTAGTCGTAAGTGAATCTGGTTTACATACCCCAGAAGACTTAAAAACGGTTAAAGTAGCAGGTGCAAAAGCAGTTTTAATTGGAGAATCTTTAGTCAAGCAAGAAAATATCGAGCAAGCAGTAGCTAATTTATTTCAAGCTTAAAAATCAACCAGCTATTAAACTATCAACAAACTCAGTTAATCTTTTAATTCCTTCTTTAATCGTGTCCATATCTGTAGCATAAGAAAAGCGGATACAATCATCCATGCCAAAGGCAATACCAGGAATGGCAGCCATCTGTTTAGTTTCTAACAACTGATTACAAAAATCGAGGGATTTTTTACCAGTCTTGGAGATATCTACAAAGAGATAAAATGCACCAAAAGGTTTGGGACAGCTTAAGCCAGGAATAGCATTAACTGCTTCGTACATAAAGCTTCTACGTTTAGCAAAAGCTGTAAGCATCTCTTGCACACATTCTTGAGATGATTCTAGTGCTGCGATCGCGCCATATTGGGCAAAGGTGCAAACATTAGAGGTACTATGCCCTTGAATTTTAGCCATTGCCTTTAAAATTTCCATCGGTGCTGCTGCATAACCTACACGCCAGCCAGTCATGGAATGGCTTTTGGCAAAACCACTACTGGTAATGGTGCGACTAAATATTTCTTTGTCTATTGAACCAATACTTAAATGTTGAGCATCATCATAAAGAATCTTTTCGTATATCTCATCCGAAACCACTAAGAGATCTCGCTCGACGATTATTTTAGCTAATGCTTTTACTTCATTGGGTGCGTAAACTGTCCCCGTGGGGTTAGAAGGCGAATTAAACACAAACAGCTTAGTATTGGGCGTAATAGCCTGCTCTAGCTGCTCTATGGTAATTTTATAGTCATTCTCGGCTAAAGTTTCCACAATAACAGGCGTACCTCCAGCTAGCTTAACCATCTCTGGATAACTTAACCAATAGGGTGCAGGAATAATTACCTCATCTCCTGGCTCAATTAACACCTGCATCAAGTTATACAAAGAAAACTTGCCACCGTTGGTAACAATAATATTGTCCGCTTCGTAATTGAGATTATTGTCTTTTTTGAGTTTGTTGGCGATCGCTTCTCTCAGCCTCAACTCCCCTACCGCAGCACCATAGCGAGTTTTGCCTTCATCCAAGGCAGTTTTAGCTGCTTCGCAAATATGCTTCGGTGTGGGGAAATCTGGTTCTCCTGCACTAAAGCTACAGACATCTATGCCTTTAGCTTGCATAGCTTTAGCTTTGGCAGCAATTGCCAAGGTAAGAGATGGTGATACTTGATTTACTCTTGCTGATAGTTTCATTTCGTTCAAACCCAAGTTCTGTTCCGCGCCCGATAGACTAAACTATAGTGTCTCAAAGTCTTTTAAAGTTTTTTGATATCCTGGCACTTTTCTTTACATTCTTGCTTAAATTGTCAGAGAAAGAGGACTTTTCAGGGGAATGAACTTGAACTTCTTTGCTTAAGCGATCGCCTAAAAGTTCGGCGTTGCTAAATCGGGGTATAATCCAAAATTTTCATATACTTGTTGTTAGCCAAAAGCAAAATTAACAGGATTTTGATCGTAGCGATGTTTAACAGGAATGGGTTCTGGCTGGCGATCGCCTACCAACGCAGCAGTACTTTCTAATGCCGATCGCAATCTTTTGGCAGCATAAATAGACATATCTCTAGGGACATTAATTCTATCTTTTAGATGTCTTAAAGCTATATCCGAGCCTAAAGGTGGAGTGCAGGTTGTCTCTGTCATCATGTTGGTCAAGGCACACCGCAAAGCCTCATCAAACAGGCGATCGTCAGCAGGATTGACTGTGATAATATTATGACGATGTTTGATTACTCGTTGCAAAGCCTCAATCCTTGAGGTTTCAGGTTCAGGGTAAGTCACATCAGGTAGTCCAAACCAAGAACCACGGTCTACTTTTTCTTGGTTAAGCAGAGTTTGAGGTTCACCGTTAGCATAACATCCTCCCATTTGTGGCGGTAGGTCATGAACATGGGTATGAAAATCACTTTGCGTACCGCGGTAGGTAGTTCGGCTTTCCATTGCCTCAAACCACGCAGACATACGCGGATTTTCATCTCTGATTGAATAGCCTTTATAGTAGTAAAGACTAGCATTCATTCTTTCTACATAAGGAGTAAAGATAATGTCGGCAGTACTAAATTCAGCTAAAAAGTATGAGGATGGAGTGTTAGCTAGAGCTTCCTCTACTAGACCAATTGCTTCAATAAATTGTTGACGGCTATTTCTTTCTTGTCCAGGAAATATGGCTCGTTGACACAGCCAAACACACCAAGCTCTAAATAATAATCGTTCCAAACGTCTTAACGGCAATACCTTTGGATCTTGCATACCTAAATATAAAACTCCAAAAGCTTGTTCTAAAGCAATTAGAATATCATCGCTTTCGGTAATCATTTGTCCGTCTAGTTCAAGAGCAGGTAACATCCCCGATGGTACTTGTTGTTTGTACCAGCTTTCTTTTTTGCCATAACAAAACATAGTCACTTTTTTGATACGGTAGGGTATGCGCTTTTCTTCTAGCCACAGCCAAATCTTTTGGCAGTAAGGACACCAGGCATGATTATCCCGATATAAAGTGACGCGAATATCCGCTTCTGTCTGACCAAATAGACGCAGGGTAGCTTGAGAGTTAGTCAAGCCGTTGACCGTATCTAGCTTGAAATCTGTAAGTTCTGATAGTTGTTGCCAGGTAAGAGGTGTAGTGGTCATGAAAATATCTAGCCAGGGTCAGTTTGGATTATAAAAGCCATCAGCGTTATGCTTTTAAGCTTTTTATTCTATCTCTAATTATCCATCAAAAATGAACCCATATAAAATCCAACCGAAAAAGTATTCATAGACTGTTTCTGGCAGTCGGAATGTTACTCTTGAAACTTGTTTAAATTTAGATTCCGAGTTATTGCTAACGTCCAATGTGAATTAAAAAATCTTAAAATCCTTTAAATACGTTCTTTATTATGAGATTTTTCGGTCTATCTAGCTAAAAAACTTAAATTTCTGAGTTTTCTTAAAAGCTAAAAGTGAGGGCGACCCCCTAAAGGGTGAAACAGTTGCGTTGGGCGGGTTCCCCGACTTGAGCAAACTGTTTCACCGCGTCGGCGTAAGACGCAAGAGTAAGGCGTTTAGTTTGCCGCAACTACGCGCCCGAACCCGAAGGGCTAAAAGCTAAAAGCTAAGAGCTAAAAACCAGTAAACTAGAACGAAGATAATCCACATCAGGCGTATCTAATGATTGCACTATTAAACTTTATTAGAAGATACTGGATATCTACCACGCTTTTTATCCTGACCGTCATAACTATTTTATCTCTTCGTCCACTATCACAACTGCCTGCTGTACCTGGTAGTGATAAGATTCACCATTTTATTGCTTATGGGGTACTAATGTTGCCTACGGTGTTGAGGAAACCTAAATATTGGCTCCTGATTGGCGTTTTTTTCGTTTGTTGGAGTGGCGTTATTGAGTTGTTGCAACCATATGTCAACCGCTACTGTGAATTTAAAGATTTGGTAGCTAATGTTATAGGTTTAATTTCTGGTTTGCTAGTAGCCAGGCTGATCGAATGGCTTTTGCCTCATAATTTAGATTCAAAATGAATTTTCTATAGCTGCAAAAATACGGTATCTCCTATTGTAATTACCTTTCCCGCTTCAGTTGGAGGTAGCCTAGTATTAATTGCTAAACGAAAAAAATGATTAAAACGCGATCGCTCTGTCCATTCAGGCAGAGTTTTTTTTCTTTGATTGATAAAAGTCTTTTGAAATTTTGGATATGACTTTCCCGTTTTGGGATCGCGGGTAACTACAACACAGCGTTGACAGGGATTTACGCCCATAAACTCTACATTGCCGACTTTAAATTTGACCGTTTGCTCTGGAGTGGTAAATAACCGATCTTCCCAAAAAGCAGGTACACCAGCAATTTCGATGTTAGCGCGAAAGCGACGACGAATATCTTCTGTATTTAGTTCAGGATACCAAGAGGCGATCGCTTCTAAAGTGGCAGTACTGACTATAGTTGCTCCAGGAGAAACGGTATCATCGGGAAACCCCATGCTTAAATTCTGCTTTATTTTGACCCGAAAAGCAAAGTAGGTTTCTAGCCAGTTACAAACCGCTTCTGGTTCTTGTTGTAAATCAAAAGTTACTGTTTGTGCTTCTTGTATTCGTAATGATGAGGCATTAGTTGCTAGATCAAATTCTGAACGTAAGGCGTGAATTTTTTGGTGCCGTTTGCCGTTGACAAAATTATCAGCCCGATCAAATATTGCCCAGGTGCGATCGCCTTTTAAAGCTCCAGACTCCAAAATAGTAACGCGATCGACCGTTACAGGATCTAAAGATTTAATTGGGTAAATAAATAATCTAGCGACGTAGGGATTCACAGAAGACAAAACTTTTAAACAATCACTTAAAATACCATTTTATGTCTAATTAAGAAATATAAATATAGTAACTGTATCTCAGAGCTTTTTGCTTTATAGCCTGAATGAGTTGTTATGAGAACTTTGAGCCGTAGAAACCATAGAAACCTTTGGTGAAGGCTGACTTGGCGACTTAAGATTTAGCTGGAGCAAAACCCAGTTAATTAGTCCAGATAAAAAAGGTAAGGCAAAACAAATGATTAAAGCGATCGCAATCCAGCGAAAAATGGTAGGTCTTTTATTTCCCTGAGTGGGATAACCACAACTAAGACAGATTTCTGTTTCGGCTGCGTTGAGTGTACCACAAACTTTGCAAGGTTCTAGAGACATTTTTAAGGGATGAGGGATGGGGAATAAGGAAGCAGGGCAAATCAACATTAGTTATTAAACCCACGTTAAAGTAATAGCTAAGTTTACATATACTATTTAAGAGTTAGCAAATTTTTATAATAGTAATAGTAGTTTAATTCAGGAGTAACCCCAGTCGTGGAGTCACGATATAACGCAGCCGAAATAGAACAAAAGTGGCAACAGCAATGGCAAGAATCGGCAATTGACAAAACCCCTGAACAGAATGAGCAACCTAAATTTTATGCTCTTTCTATGTTTCCCTATCCTTCGGGAAACTTACACATGGGTCATGTCCGTAACTATGTGATTACTGACGTGATTGCTCGTCTTAAGAGAATGCAGGGTTATCGAGTACTCCATCCTATGGGTTGGGATGCGTTTGGTTTACCTGCCGAAAATGCAGCCATCGATCGCGGTATTCCGCCTGCAAAATGGACATTACAAAACATTGCTCAAATGCGCGAGCAGCTAAAGCAACTAGGTCTTTCTATTGACTGGGATCGAGAAGTTGCTACTTGTTCTCCTGACTATTATCGATGGACACAATGGCTGTTTCTTCAGTTTCTTGATGCGGGATTGGCTTATCAAAAAGAAGCTGCCGTTAACTGGGATCCTATCGATCAAACTGTATTAGCTAACGAACAGGTAGATAATGAAGGGCGTTCTTGGCGTTCTGGAGCAATAGTCGAGCGTAAACTGCTCAAGCAATGGTTTTTTAAGATCACTGATTATGCTGAAAAATTGCTGCAAGATTTGGATCGGCTAGAAGGTTGGCCAGAAAGAGTAAAAACCATGCAAGCCAACTGGATTGGCAAATCTGTCGGGGCTTATTTAGAATTTCCTATCCTTGGTTGCGACGACAGGATTGCTGTATTTACCACTCGCCCAGACACAGTATACGGCGTTACTTATGTGGTGCTTGCTCCAGAACATCCTTTGACTCTTGAAGTGACTACCAGCGAACAGAAAGAGGCAGTAGAAGCGTTTATCAAAGAGATTAAACAGCAAAGTGAAATTGAAAGAACAGCAGAAGATAAGCCCAAACGGGGGATTTTAACTGGAGGAAAAGCAATTAATCCCTTTAATGGGGAAGAAGTGCCAATTTTAATTGCTGACTATGTTCTCTATGAATATGGTACAGGGGCAGTAATGGGTGTTCCTGCTCATGATGTGAGAGACTTTAAATTTGCCACCGAGAAGGGTTTACCAATTAAAACGGTAATTGTGCCAGAAGGAACAGACGCAGAGGAGAATCGCGATTCTCCCCTACAGAATGCCTATACTGAACCTGGCATCATAGTTAATTCTGGGCAGTTTGATGGTATGCCATCTATTGAAGGGAAAACCAAAATTATTGAGTATGCCGAACAACAAGGCTATGGTAAAGCCAGGGTTCAATTTCGCTTGAGAGATTGGTTGATTTCCCGCCAGAGGTATTGGGGTTGCCCGATTCCTGTAATTTATTGCGATGCTTGCGGTACTGTGCCTGTACCTGATAAAGATTTACCTATAGAATTGCCTGAATCTGTAGAGCTATCTGGGCGAGGTGGTTCTCCCCTCGCTCAATTGGATAGCTGGATTAATGTAGCTTGTCCTTGTTGTGGTCAACCTGCAAAACGGGAAACTGACACCATGGATACTTTCATTGATTCTTCTTGGTACTTCCTCCGCTATAGTGATGCCAATAATTCAAACACAGCCTTTGCTCAGAATAAGGTTAATGATTGGATGCCCGTGGATCAATACGTAGGGGGTATCGAACACGCTATTTTACACCTACTTTATTCTCGTTTCTTTACAAAGGTATTGCGAGACAGAGGTTTACTTAACTTTGATGAGCCGTTTAAACGTCTATTAACTCAGGGAATGGTGCAGGGGTTAACTTACAAAAATCCTCAGACTAATAAGTACATTCCTTCGGCTGATATCGATCCCAACAATCCTCAAGATCCAGAGACAGGAGATAAGCTAGAGGCTTTCTTTGAAAAGATGTCTAAATCCAAATATAACGGTGTAGCACCTGAAGATGTTATTGCCCAATATGGTGTAGATACAGCCAGAATGTTTGCCCTATTTAAAGCTCCACCAGAGAAAGATTTAGAATGGGATGAGGCTGATGTCGAAGGGCAATTTCGTTTTTTAAATCGGGTTTGGTCTTTGGTGACTAGCTATGATCCTGGCAGCGTTACTCAGATATCGGCAGAACTAACTAAAACTGAAAAAGACTTACGCCAAGCGATTCACACTGCCATTAAAGAGATTTCTGAAGATTTAACTGGAGATTACCAGTTTAATACTGCGGTTTCGGAGTTGATGAAGTTGAGCAATGCTTTAAAAGATGCCAAATGCCATACTTCTCCAGTTTATAAAGAGGGGATTGAAACCTTAGTTCTCTTGCTTGCTCCTTTTGCGCCTCATATTGCCGAGGAATTATGGAGTCACTTAGGTAATATTGAATCAGTCCACAAACAACAGTGGCGCAAGGTAGATTCTTCTGCTTTGGAGGTAGATGAAATTACTTTAGTGGTGCAGATTATGGGTAAAACACGTGGTACGATTCAAGTGCCTGCTGGCTCTGATAAAGTAGCCCTAGAAAAATATGCCACAGAATCAGAGATTGCCCAGCGTTATATAGAAGGAAAAGAAATTAGAAAAATAATTGTTGTACCTAACAAGCTGGTTAATTTTGTAGTAGCGAAGTAGGTTGACTATGGCGATACTGATAGCTAAGCATTGCGATCGCATTTTCTTAGTTTTTTTGATGCCAAATAGTAAATTATTCCACCGTCGCAAACCATTCTCTGATTCCTTGAGCAAGGGTTATGGCTAATTTTTGCTGTTCTTTACTGTTTGTAATCCATTCAAATTCTTCAGGGTTAATCATAAAACCCAACTCCAATAAAATTGAGGGTGCAGTATAAGGACGAGTCAGAGCGAGGTTATTCCAAAAAGTGCCGTAGTTAGGACGATTCAAGCTAGTGACTAAATAATTGTGTATAAACATTGCAGGGGCATGAGCTTGGGTGTTGTACCAAAAAGCACTTATTCCTTTTGTTTTCTCGGCATCTCCACCATCTGGCAGAGCGTTGTAGTGGATTGATAAAGCTAAATCGGGTTTTATTTTATCAATCATCGCCACTCTTTCTTCTAGGGAAACATCTATATCTTTCTCTCTAGTTAGATAAACCTGCGCACCTAGTTTGGTTAGCTCTTGCTCTACTAATTTGGACGTTAGTAAATTAACATCTTTTTCGGGATAGCCTGTTGGACCTTTTGAACCAGATTCTTTACCTCCGTGTCCAGGATCCAAAAGTATTTTGATATTGTCTAGTCTTTCTGGATTAGTTTTGATGGCTTTGCCTGTAATCCGACTATCTTCAGACAATATTGAGCCAGCAATAGGTAATAGTGATGCTATAGGAGAATGACGTATTGAGAATATCAAGCTTGACCCTTCATAACGCAAGTCATAACCCCACTGCTGTTGCGTATGAAGTTCAAAAGTATAATCAAGCTGAGTAGGCGATACTTGTTGCCAGTCAAGACGTTTAATTATAGGGTCAGCATCTAGCCGAATAGTATCAGTTTGAGCAGTAGTATTGTGCAAGGTCAGAGTAATACTATCTTCTTTTTGTTTAACTTCCACTGGCACAGGCAGTTGCAAAGGAAAAACAATTTCAGTTGCCGAATCTACTTGTCTAGAAGTAATGCCTCGAATCAAAGATTGGGGAGGAATATTACCCAACACGGTCTTTGTTTCCGACTCTTTAATCCAGCCACCATAATCCAATCGAAACCATTCTCCCTCTTTGCCTGTCACCCTGGCTCTTGTTCCTTTTAATAAAGGGGTTAAACGAGAATAATCACTGCTTGCCCCTGTCCTGGCAACTCCCTCATCGGCAATAACTTTCACTACTTTAATATCTTTGGGAGAAAGAATTGTAATTTCTCCTTTACCTTGGCGAATTATCTGCTTATTATTTTGTTCTAATTCAAAAATGGGCTTACCATAATTGAACGGATAATCCAACGTAGTGCATCCTGCATATTTACCTACGTTTAGATTTTGTTCAGGTTCATTTGCTTCTGTCAATATCGCCGAATTTGGTGGCAACTCAACAGAATTTACTTGAGGTAAAAGCATAATTTT
Organism: Chroococcales cyanobacterium; assembly: GCA_038259125.1. Classification (GTDB taxonomy): domain Bacteria; phylum Cyanobacteriota; class Cyanobacteriia; order Cyanobacteriales; family Xenococcaceae; genus Waterburya. The sequence goes on from JBBSPC010000013.1 coordinate 48,843, forward strand.
ACTATTACCTAGCCGTACCGATACATTAGCATTTGGAGTCGCAACTGCACTAAAACAGATTGGTTCATCGACTAAACGGGCAATATCTACTCCCGGTACTAAAGAATCATTTTCAAAAGCTAATCCTGGGGGTACTTTTGGTTGGCTACTAATACGGGTAACTTTGATTGTTATTTCGCGATCGCTATCGCGAATTTTAAAAATGTTTTCTCCTATTGTCAAAGGCAGACTAGGAGCAAAATGTCCTGCATCACTGCGGTTTTTAATCGGCTGATTATTAATAAAAACTTGATCTTGGGGAGGTGCTGTACCAATAAAAAATATTTTCTCGGCGACAGTTTGATGTTCTAGTGGTGGATAAACAATGGATAGAGGCAATTTCGCCTGTGCAGATGAAGGGGTAGCCAATATACCACCTACCAATAGAACGATAGTCATAGCTGCCAGACCAAGAAATTGTTTCATTTGTTTACCTAGCTGTTAGATTATTTCCATCCTGAGCGATCCATAATCTTAACAGCAGTAGAATTATTTTTGCCGTATGCAGCAACATTAGTAGTATCGTCCTTAAACTCGCCAAAGCTTTTTACCACTTCTTTGAGCGGTGTTCCTTGTACCACAGGATACTCATTATTTTTCACCGCAAAAAATTCCTGAGCTTCGGGGCTGGCAAGATATTCGAGAAAAGCGATCGCATTTTCTCGGTCGGGAGCATTTTTTAATAACCCCGCACCACTAACATTGACATGGGTTCCTCGATCTTTTTGATTAGGAAATATCACGCCAATTTTTGCAAATATTTCTGGCTTATCTTCATATCTAGCTAAATAATAAGTATTGGCAAGAGTAACATCTCCGAGTCCTGCCGCTACCGCCTCAATATTACCTGTGTCAGTACTCTGGGGAGGACGAGCAAAATTGGCTACTAACCCTTTGATCCATTCTGAAGTTGCTTTCTCTCCTTTTGCTTCAATCATGCCAGCAACTAAAGACTGGTTATAAATATTACTCGAAGAACGCATTAAAATTTTGCCCTTCCATTTAGGATCGGCTAAATCTTCATAAGTAGCTAAATCCGTAGGTTTTACTTTATCTTTGTTATACATAATTACCCGCGCCCGTTTACTGAAAGCGAACCAAAGATTATTAGGATCGCGTAAATTAGCAGGAATTTTTTTATTCAAAACTTCTGAATTTACTGGAGCAAAAACACCAGCTTGTTCAGCGCGCCACAACCTTCCTCCATCAACAGTCATCAAAATATCTGCGGGACTATTTGCACCTTCGCTTTTGATTCTTTCAATCAGTTCATCATCTTTACCTTCAATTAAGTTGACTTTGATGCCCGTCTTCTCAGTAAAACCGTCGTATAGCTGATCGTCAGTATTGTAGTGACGAGAAGAATAAATATTCACCTGCCCAGCTTGTTTTGGCGTTGACTCAGTTTTGGTTTTACTTTGCGGTTGTTCTGGCTTGGTTTGACTACAGGCAACAACTATGGCTGCTGTACTAGCCCCTATAAAAAAACGCCGAGAAAGCTTATTTATTTGATTATTCATACGAATTTATTTTATAAAGCTATATTTTTAGACTTCCCATCATACAGCTTTTGCTATAAATTCTCAATAAGCCTAGTCGGGTTGTAATTTTAAATTGAACAGCCGCTACCTGATTTTTTGCAAAGGAAAGCCCAGGCTTTCTCTTTGATCTAAATATAATTGGGCAACTTGTCTAGCCATACTGCGGATTCTACCTATATATCGAGTTCTTTCTGTTACGGCAATAACCCCCCTGGCATCTAATAAATTAAAGCTATGAGAACATTTAAGAACATAATCTAAACTAGGAATAACTAAACCTCGCTCGATTAATTGTTTAGCTTCTTGCTCATAAAGACTAAATAAACTGAACAGGAGGTCAGGGTCAGAGGCTTCAAAATTATAAGTACACTGCTCAATTTCAGCTTGTAAGAAAATGTCTCCGTAGCTCAAGCGATCGTTCCATCTAATTTTGGTGATAGCATCTACATCTTGTAGATACATAGCTAATCTCTCAAGTCCATAAGTTATTTCAATTGAAACAGGACGGCAATCAATTCCCCCGCACTGCTGGAAATAAGTAAACTGCGTCACTTCCATACCATCTAACCAAACTTCCCAGCCAGCGCCCCAAGCACCAACAGCAGCATCTTCCCAATTATCTTCCACAAAACGAACATCATGATCTTCTGGATTGATCCCTAATATTTTCAAAGAATCCATATATATCTCTTGAATATTATCGGGAGAAGGTTTAATCAGCACTTGATATTGATAATAGTGTTGAAAACGATTGGGATTTTCTCCATATCTACCGTCTGTTGGTCTTCTACAGGGTTCTATATATGCTACTGACCAAGGCTCTGGTCCTAATGCTCTCAAAAAAGTACTGGGATTTTTTGTTCCTGCTCCCTTTTCCGTGTCATAAGGCTGAACAATAACACAACCGCGATCGCTCCAAAAACCGTTCAAAGTAGCAATAATTTCTTGAAAGGATAAAGACATAAGAAAAATACTATTTATATTTATCTGCCCAAACACCATAGCATGACAGTCTTTGAGAAGATAGACAGAAATAATTTTAAAAAAAATTCTGATTAGGGGTTGACTTATAGATGGAGATTACCTATATTGGTAAATGCGCGGTTGAAAGACACAAGTCAGTCAACAACGCCCAGAACCTAGACAAAGCAATAGTTTGACAGTTTTTAAAACACAAGGTTTTTTAGATTAAAAACATTAA
>JBBSPC010000014.1:0-51320 GCA_038259125.1 Chroococcales cyanobacterium
TACTAAAAAGAGTTATTCTCGACCCAAAAAATCACAAACAAAGACAGCTTAACTATATTTTTGGCTAATTATTTTCTCTTTTAGCTATTTTAAACTGGCTGAACTATTTTCTCATGATTTTTTTTAGTCTAAACTACAGTATTAAGAAGTAACAAGCAATCAGAATGAGTAATTGAGTCTTAATGCTTGAGGCAATCTAGCGATCGCCAAATTCTACTCCACTAGTCAGAAAATCTATCTTTATTTTTTCCTAATTAAATTATTTATACTTTGCTTTTACGTTGATAAATCAAGGGAATTACAGATAATAAAGCCAAGAAAGTAAGCGCAAGTAAAAATGAAAGGCGATCGCCTCCAGACATAGCTTCTTCTCCGCTGAATCCAATCCAAGTATAGGCAAAGCAACCAGGTATCACGCCGACAAAAGTAGCGAAAGTATAGTCAAGCCAATTAATAGAAGTTAAGCCAAATAAATAATTAATTAAATTGTAAGGAGAAATAGGAATTAAGCGAGTGGTTAAGACAAAAGAAAAAGGTTGTTTTAAAACTGCTTTTTGATATTTTGTTAGTCTTTTGCTTTTTTTAAATTTGCGTTGAGCAAAATCTTGGAATAGATAGCGCGCAGTTAGAAAGGCAAATAAAGCCCCCAAAGTGGCACAAATAATTGAGATAAAAGTACCATACCACAAGCCAAAAAGATAACCGCCAACAATAGTTAAAATTGTCCCAGGAATACCAATTACTGTTAACCCAGTATAAATAGCAATAAATATAATTTCTATATGCCCTTCATATTGGCTGATAAAGTTTTTAAATAACGTTGGATTGAGAAAAGTCTTCAAGGGCGTAAAAAGGCAAAGTAGGAAAAATGCCAATAAGGCGATCGCAATAACTATTATCTTTTTGGAAACTGCTATTTTTTCAAACCCAAAGCTAATTTTTTTGAGCATTGTTTAATCTTTAAACTAGAGAACCGCCACAGCTAGAGCCTGTTCCTGCGGTACAACCATAACAGTAGTTAGCTGTTCTTATTTCTTTGATTACATCTAAGTTATTTAATTCTAAAAGTTTAGCAACGGTTAATTTTTCTTGATTGGGAGCAGTAGCTTTGATGTTTTCCATTTGATTAAAGTCGCAATCATAAACCTTACCAAGATAGTCAATTGATAGCTCATTACGACACATAACACGGCTTAGAGTAGCAGCATTATAGTTTTTTTCTAAAAATTGCAGATAGTCATTATGAATTTCTCTTCTTTGTAAAAACTGTTTGGTTCTACCAATGGAAATATTGGTAATAGTAAATAGGCTGTTAAATTTTATCTCAAAGTGTTCGGCTAGATAGTTTTTATAATCTTGTTCTAGATTTTGTTGCTCAGGTGTAAGAGAGAAATTAATGTTAGTAGGCAGAGGAGGATTGTATACCAAATCGATAATTAAATTAGGATCTTTTCCATAACCTAATTGATTTAACTTTTGAATTGCTCGAATCGAATTATTATATACTCCTGCCCCTCTTTGTTTGTCCACATTTGATTCAAGATAGCAGGGAAGAGAAGCCGTAACGCGAAGTTGATTGTTCGCAAAATATTCGGGCAAATCTGTGTATTCTGGTTCAAATAAAATAGTTAGATTAGAACGAACAATAACCTCTTTACCTTTAGCTCTAGCTGCTTCAACTAGAGGACGAAAACCGCAGTTCATTTCTGGCGCACCACCAGTCAAATCAACTGTTTCAATCTGAGGAAAACGATTAATTAATTCGATTAGCTGTTCACATATTTCAGGAGACAATTCCTCAGTACGTTTAGGACTTGCTTCTACATGACAATGAGTACAGGCAAGGTTACATTTTCTACCAAGATTAATTTGTAAAACCGTAATTTTATCTTTGGTTAAAGGTGAAATAATCTTTTTATGAAAAGGTGTAATAGAAGTTTTAGTTGTAGACATTTTGATTACTAATTACTGATTACTATTTATTGCGTATAGGTTGGTTTGACTACAAGTTTTTTATAATTGATGCCAATAAAATAAGAAGGCGCAACCCAACACAACCCTAATTTAATTTCCAACGGTTGCCTTTACTTAGGTAACAAGAAATAAGCTATACCACTTAAAATTGCTGCAATAGGCAAAGTTAATACCCATGAACTGAGAACTTTGGAAAACATTCCCAAATTAGCAGTTTTAGAAACTACACCGACACCAAAGATTGAGCCTACAGCAACATGAGTTGTGGAAACAGGTACACCTAGGCGACTAGCAAAGATAACTAAAAAGCCTGTAACTAAATTGGCAGCCAAGCCTTTACCTGGATTAAGGGTAGTAATTTTATTACTCATAGTCATTGCTACCTTACGAGCATTTAATAAACCTCCAATCGCCATCCCTAAACCAACCGCCAGCATTCCTCCTTTAATAGAGAAAGCCGTCACGGTTAACAATAAGGCAACAATTTTTGGCGTATCGTTTAAACCTCTGGCAAAACTGACTGCACCTGCACTCAAAAAATGGCAGGCATCAACCAATTTTTGACTATCAATACCCCAAAAGTTGCCGAGATATCGCTGACTACAATTTTCTGTAGTATCTACAGCAATTTCTGGCATGGTAGGGGTGATTTGTGAATCCCCCCTGCCAGTAATAGGTATTAATTCTTGTTTATTGCCTACACATATGCACCAAGCTTTTTCTATCTTTAAAGCAATGCGAGAATAGTGCAGTAAACTATATAAAATAATTCCTAACACAATAGCAATTAAAGGACTAACTAAAAGAGGAATAAAAAAGGATTTTCCTAAAGCTGTAAAATTCAATTGAGTACCGATCGCAGCTAATCCAGCCCCAGTTAATGCCCCCGTAATGCCGTGAGTAGTAGAAATAGGAAAACCAGTCACAGTAGCGAAAATAACCGTCAAGGCTGCCCCCAAAGCCACCGCTAAATGGAACGAACCCATATCGGCGATCGCATCTGGGACTAATCCTTTACCAGAGAAATTTTCTAGTAAAGCATTAGCTAAAATTACCGAACAAATTGAACCTGCAAAAGTAGTCAAAGTTGCCCACCAAATAGCAACTTTATAGCTAGTTGTTTGACTGCCAAATAATGTTGCTACCCCCTTAAAATTATCGTTTGCTCCATTGGCATAAGCCAAAAATACCGTTGCCAGAAAAATAGCCAAAGTCCACATACACACACCTATTTTTTTTTTAAATGAATTATGAAGGAAGAAATAATCTACTACCTGCGTAGATCCTTAATCCTCATCCTTTATCCCTCATCGTTTTTAACAGCACTCTCCAGGGGAACAACAGTCATCATTGCTAGTATTTGTTAGGTTATATTCTGAACCTTTGGTTTCTCTGGCGTGACGAATTGCTTTAGTTTTGCAGTTAAAATCTTGCGCCTCTTCTAAAGGGATACTCTCGTAAGGTGTAATACCGATAACATCATCTACATAAGGACTACAGCAGCTAGTTATAATGTTATAGGTCTTATCGCAAACAGCCATTCTTTGTCCACGACAGAAAACATGACCATCATCATCTACAACCTGTTTCCAAGGACCTTTATATACTACTGACTGCTTTCTTTCTAGGCAAACACCTTCTTTCCCTTTATATGCTCGAACAGTCATAGAACGAAATTCTACACCGTCAATTACCTGCCAAGGAGTTTCTTCCCGCTTGAGGATTTCTACACCATAAAAACCTGCATCTTCAAACATTTTGAGAAAATTGTCTTCTTTAAATGCCCCTGCAATACAGCCACTCCAAAGTTCAGGATCGTTGAGGATCTTAGGAGTAGGATCTTCATCACAAACAATATCCGAAATCACTGCCCGACCACCACGCTTGAGGACACGAAAGATTTCACCAAATAGCTGTTTTTTGTCTTGAGGACGAACAAGATTTAAGACACAGTTAGAAATTACCACATCTACACTATTATCGGGGATAAGTGGCTCTTGTTGTCTCAGGCGATCGCATTCTGCTTCATATTCGGCAATCTTGGCTACTGAGGTGACAGGATTTGCTTGTAACCATGTCTGTAACTTATCCAAAGGCAATTTTAGATCTTGAACTTTACCTTTGACAAATTCAGTGTTGTGATAGCCTAACTTACCTGCCATCTTGTCCTGATATTTACGCGCCAGATCGAGCATCACGTCGTTAAAGTCTACACCAATAATTCTGCCTTTTGCAGCAACCTTTTGCGCCAAAATGTAGCAATTTTTACCTGCACCCGAACCTAAATCAACTACAGTCTCTCCCTCATTGACATAGCGAGTAGGATCGCCACAGCCATAATCCTTGGCAATAATTTCTTCGGGCAAGATTTCGGTATAGTTGCCCTCATACTCTGTAGGACAACACAAACTAGGCTGCTGTTGTCTTGCACCCTCTTGATATCTTTCTAGTACGGTAGATTCAATATCATAATCTAGGGTCGATGATGGGGTTGGCTGTTGGTCAGTTGCAATCTCAGTCACAGATAGCTAATCCTTTTACTTAACTTTGGTTATATACAGGTTAATCATAGAGAGTATAGATTCAATCATTCTTAGTAGATAAATTACTCCCTGATGATTTAATTTTTAGCGTTGGTGATTTAATGTATGACGTACAATATGTTTCTGTTCGTATAGGATCTCACAATCTTAAAAATCATACCTGGATTCACCAACGCTATAATTTTTTATATTCTATTATTTAAGTTAACTGAGATTAAAGCTTCCTGAGAATATGCTTTAGTAAATCTAAATTTACAAACTAAACATAATTAGATAATTGAGGCTAAATATATTTTTGCCATATAGCTAAATCTTCAGGGCGATCCACATCTGATAAAGTTTTAAGGTAATAAGTGTTTAAGTTTAATTGATTGGCGATCGCTTTTGTTTGATTGAGTACTCGATCTGTTCCCCAATTTATATCTGCAAACAGTTCGGGTATGGTACGGTTTAAGCCAATTAAATAATATCCGCCATCAGTTGCCGAGCCTATTACTAAATCTTGTTTAGGCAATGAATTAAAAGCTTCTTCTAATATAGATCGATCAATATCAGGACAGTCAGTACCAATGGTTACGACTCTTTTGCTTCCTAAACTAAAAGCACGCTCAAACGCCGAGCGCATTTTTTCACCCAAATTTCCTGTAGCTTGAGGAACACATTCAATATCTTTCCCTAGCCATTTTGCCATCAGTTGCTTATTTCCCCCCGCAAAATGTACTTCTATGGTGATGTCACGGTAAGACTTGAGATTTCTTGCAGTGTTGAGAGTATGCTCGCTCATCTGTCGCTGTAATTCTGCTGCATCCTTTGCACTCAAAGTTGGAATCATGCGAGTTTTTGTTTTTCCCGCTTCAGGATAACGACTGAAGATAATTAAAGTTTCGCTCATGAAATAAGCAGCGATAAGCAATTGTACAAAATGAATTTGTTAGCAGGTTATACCAATTTAAATTCACAACACAACAGATAATTTTTGTAGGGGCGAATGGTTATTCGCCCCAGGGCTATTTCATTCTCGAAAGCCAGAGAATAAATTCTCTGTCTAAATAGTCCGTTTAAACGGACTTGGACTTTAAGCCAAGAAATTTATTTCTTGATTGGATTATAGTCAGAATGAAATAGCCCTGTTATTCGCCCTTAGAACGTATGTGGAAGAAACTTATGATTTGTCTTGCCATTGACTATAGGGATATTTAGCCAAGCTGAAATTAAAATATTTTTTATCGTTGACCTCTTTATCAATCCAATGAGGTAAATCTATTTGCTGGTCTTCATTTTCTAATTCTACTTCAGCGATAATTAACCCCGTATTATCTCCAAAAAATTCATCTACTTCCCAAGTTAAATTATCCAGGTCAACTTTATATCTAATCTTTTCGATCGAGGGTTTAAGACATAAGGTACTTAGCATCTCCTCAGCATCCTCTAGCGGGATAGGATATTCAAATTCTGAGCGAGTGTAGCCTGTGGTTTCACTCTTAATCGTTACATAGCCTTGCTTATCAATAGTTCTCAGTCTAACTGTCGTCTTGTTACCTGTAGAGATGTAACCCTGACAGTATTTTGTTCCTATAACTGATGAATATTGCTTGTAAGACTGCCATTCATCTTTCTTGACCAGATACTTTTTTTCGATTTCTTTGCCCATTTTTTTGCAGTAAAATTATGACAAGATTTCATTAACAAAGGCGCATTTCTACATATAGCGATCGCTGTTATAGATATGCAATCGCTCTCAGCCTTTAATAGTCAATAATTTCAATAGTATTCCTGGTGACTTGAATGATAAATTATTTACTTCCAAACTCACTCCATAATTCAGCTTGATGAGGAATCACAAAATCAGAGTTTGCAGGTGCTACATTTTCAGCTTGGGGTTGCTCAAGATAGACGCGAGTAGCAGTATATCCAACCACAAACATAGAAAAAGCTGCCAGAGAAAACCCTAAAGCTTTATCTAAAATCGATGTACTATTTTCAGATCTTTGTAAATTCATTTATTGAAGCCTTAATTTATTTGTTTCTGTTTTGATTATCTCAGAAAAAATGTAACAATGGCTACTTTTTACAAAAATTGATTTAGTTGAAAGATTGTTGTCCTGTGACTGATTCAATAACTTGGTCTGCTAAAGAGAAGGGGAGATGTTGATCATGGGAAGTAATACCGTGTCCGATGCCTGCTACTAATCCTAAAATTGAGGGGAGTAAATATGATGCCAAGGTTTTCATCTGGGTTTCTTTTCTAGCTTTATCCCAGCATGGCATCGGTTTGGGCTAAGTTTTGTAGCTAAACTTACTAAAGCTAAATAATAATTAATCAAATATGCTTTTTGTACATTAGCCCCATTTAAATATTGCAAATTTAGGCTGAATAGATGTAAAAAGTTTTAGAAATTCAATTTAGTATACGTCTTTCACTTTTATCCCCAACTTAAGAAGATCGAAAATTCCAGTTCACACTAAATTAAAAAGCTAAGAGCTTAAAACCAGTTGATAAAAAGCTTAGTCTCCTAAATTGACACTTTAGTAATTGACCAAGGAAGCTCTTGATTAGCAAACATGGGTACAACTTGACCATACAGGTTAGGGACTTTGTAAGCAATAGGCTCTAGGGTTACAGATTTTTTGGGTGGAGTAATGTTGTAGATCTGTTGAGCATGATCGGATATAAAAGCCTGTAAATTGGCGATCGCCTGATGCTGTTCAAATAATTCTACCAAAGCCTGGAGTGCGATCGGCGCAGTGAAAATTCCCGCAGCACAGCCACAAGCTTCTTTTTTATCGATAGGGTGGGGTGCGGAGTCGCTACCAAACATTAGTTTAGGATGGGCATTGATAGCTGCATTGACTAGAGCCTCTCTGTCTTCAGGACGTTTGGCGATGGGTTTACAGAACAAATGAGGTCGAAGTAGTCCTCCTGCTAGGTCATCTAAAGTAATTATCAAATGATGTAAAGTCACCGTGGCATAAAGATTTTCATAATTATCTAGCAAAGAAACTGCATTGGCAGTGGTAATATGCTCCATGATAATTTTTAGCCTCGGAAATTTCTGTGCCAAATGTTCAAAAATAGGCAGAAACAGTTTTTCTCTGTCCATCACAAAGCCATGAGTTTCCCCGTGTACCATTAGCGGGATTTCCAACTCTTCTAAATGCTTAATTGTAGTTTCTGCTTTACTCAAGGCTGCTACTCCATCTTCGCTATTAGTCGTAACTCCCGCAGGATAAAGCTTAACTCCCAGAATATATGGCTTAAGTTGCTCAAGCTCTTGATAGCTGTAGTCTTGAAAAAAGACCGTCATGTAAGGTTCAAATACATCTTGACCAATAATCAATTTAATTTCCCTGATATATCCTTGCAACCGCTCTAAATTATTCACCACAGGAACAAGATTGGGCATTACTACCCCGCCTGCAAAGGAGTATGAGCTTTGGGGAATAACCGTTTGCGCCATTATTCCTTCACGAAAATGAAGGTGCATATCTAAAGGCGAATTGATGATTACTTGTTTTGTTTGATTCATTGGGAATTATCAGACCAGCAAACAGGTGAGCTATATAATAAATCCATAAATACCATAGCAAGTGTTCGCTGTAATATATAAATGTCAGGCAAAGTCGTTACAATTTTATCTGCTGAAGAAATTCGCCGTACTTTAAATCGTCTGGCTTCCCAAATTATTGAAGAATCAGGGGATTTATCTAACACAGTTTTATTAGGCATTCATACTAAAGGTGTGCCTTTAGCTTCTTTAATAGCTAAACAGATCGAAATCTTAGAAAATACTTCCGTTGCCGTTGGCGCGATCGATGTTACTTTTTATCGTGACGATCTAGATAAAATCCGTACTCGCATTCCCGCCCAGACCAAAATTCCTCTCGACTTAACGGGTAAAACTGTAGTACTGATCGATGATGTAATTTATAAAGGTCGTACTATTCGTGCTGCGCTTAATGCCGTTACTGAGTATGGTAGACCTCAAGTAATTAGATTAGCGGTACTTGTAGATAGGGGACATCGAGAATTACCTATCCATCCTGATTTTGTTGGCAAAATGCTGCCTACCGCCTCAGAAGAAAAAGTAAAGGTTTACGTCCATGAAATTGATGGCAGGGATGCAGTGGAATTAATTAAAGATTAGGTAAGTAATATTCAAGAGAGTATTTTGTAAGCTATATTTATGTTACAAAAATATTATTTTGTTTAAGTATTTGTCATGACCTATAGCCTGAGAATTGCTGACTTACCTATTAGCGAGCGTCCCCGTGAAAGGTTAATGGCTGTAGGCGCAAAAAATCTGACCGAAGCAGAGCTTTTAGCTATTTTAATTAGTACTGGACAGACAAAAGGTAATTTATCAGCAATTGGGTTGGCGCAACACATATTGCAAGAATTGGGTAAACATCAGCGATCGCCTTTAGATATGTTGCGAGAGGTTAATCCTCGCGAATTAATGCGTATTCCTGGCATTGGTCCTGCTAAAGCTGCTACTATCATTGCTGCGGTGGAGTTAGGCAAACGCACCTTTAAATTTCGTCCAAATGAAAGAGTCAACGTTGATAGTCCCGCTTCGGCTGCTGCGATTTTGAGCAATGATTTAATGTGGCAAGATCAAGAGCGGTTTGCCATAGTAATGCTGGACGTAAAAAATCGTTTACTGGCAACCAAAATCTTAACTATTGGCACAGCTACAGAGACTTTGATTCATCCTCGTGAGGTTTTTCGCGAAACCATACGTCAGGGTGCAAATAAGCTAATTATTGCTCATAATCATCCATCTGGAAATTTAGAGCCTTCGAGTGAAGATATTTATTTGACTGAACAATTGTTGCAAGGTTCGCAATATTTAGATATTCCGCTGTTAGACCATTTGATTTTAGGTAATGGCGACCATCAGAGTCTAAGGCAAAAAACAGATTTATGGCAACGTTATCCGCAAACAGAATAGAGATTAACAATTATAGTCATTCCAATTAATTTCCTCATGATTGACTGGTATTAACTCAGAAGTCAGAGGTCAGAGGTCAGAGGTCAGAGGTCAGGAGAGTTTGAGGCACTAGATGCGGACAAGTCCTTTCTCGCAGTTTTCTTTTTTCGTATGGTTTCTATTTGGAATGACTATAGCTGCATATTCTTAAATTAGCGATCGCCAAATTTATACTTGTCTACAAAAATGTATAATTCTATTTTTTTCTCCCAATTAATTTCTGGCAATGCCAAAATGGTGAGAATTGAAACAATCATCAGAATTCTTTAGTAATTACTAAAAAAATCTAGTTCTATATTGGTGTGAGTGAGGAACGTTTGCAATGTCTGGATTCTGGGTCAAAGCTAGGCAAATACTGCCTGTTTGTGCTGCTTACTTATCGTTATCTGCGAGTATTGAAGCTGCTGAATTACCCAAATTAATGAGCGTCAATTTAAATCAACAAAAGCAATTTATTCCACAGATTTCTAGCAATTTTTATTTAGAAAAAAACACTAGGGCATTATTATTGACCCAGATTAATAGTGTCGATCGACTAAGGGATATCAAACCTACAGATTGGTCTTACGCAGCATTAAAAAACTTGATTGAACGCTATGGTTGCATTAACGGATTTAGCAATCGCACTTTTCGAGGAGAACAAACTATTTCTCGTGCCGAGTTTACAGCAGGATTAAATAGTTGTCTAAATAAAATTGAAAGTTTAATTAGCAATTCTGACAGCCTTCCCCAAACAGATGTAGATACTGTTTTACGCTTAAAGCATCAGTTTCAGCTAGATTTAGCCATTCTTAAAGGAAAAACAGATGGCTCTCAGGCGAGATTGCAAGATTTAGAAGCTACGCAATTCTCGACTACCAGTAAGCTCAAGGGAGAGGCGATTTTGGGACTAGGTAGCCTTTTAGCTGGCGATCGCGAAAATAGTACGATTTTGGGTAGTAGATTACGATTGAACATAGAAACTAGCTTTAGAGGAGACGATTTACTATTAACTAGATTGTCTAGTTTAAAATTCCCTGGTTTTGACCAAGAAATTGGCACTTTTCAGGGTGAATTGGCTTTTGCAGAGGCAGAACAAGATGATTTTCAATTAGAAGTCTTACAATACACTTTTGGCGTGGATGATAAAGTTGACTTTATTTTAGGAGCAACAGGACTAGAGGCAGACGATATTGCCGACACAATCAGCATCTTAGATGGAGATGGAGGTTCGGGTGCAATTTCCAGATTCGGTACTCGCAATCCTATTTACAATCGATCTAGAAATGCGGGATTAGGAATTGTCGGTCGTCCTATGGAGCAAATTGAAATTAGCGCGGGTTATTTGGCTTCTACTGCTGATAAATCAAATCCAGGAAGTGGCTTGTTTAATGGTCCATATAGCGCACTGGGGCAAATTGCGATCGCCCCAACAGACAGTCTTAGTTTAGCTGCCACTTATATTCATAGTTACGATCAAAGCGATACCGAGACAGGAACTAATCGCGCTAATTTACAATCTCAAACTGTCAAGTTACTGGGAGAAGAAACATCAACCGTCAGCAACTCCTATGGGCTAGAGCTATCTTGGGAAATTAGCGATCGCCTTGTCATTGGCGGCTGGGGAGGATTGAGCAAGGTTAGTAATCTTAGCAATCTCAATCAACAAATTGAGCGTTGTACCCAAAATATCTGGAACTGGGCTGCAACTTTGGCATTACCCGACTTGGGCAAAGAAGGTAGCTTGGCGGGAATCGTAGTGGGTTCAGAACCTATGGTGACTAGCTCAACCATCAACACTGATAATTTTGGCGAAGATAGTCAACGCTCCCTACATCTAGAAGCTTTTTATCAATATCAGATTAATGACAATATTGCTATTACTCCAGGGGTAGTTTGGATTACTGAACCTGATACCGATATCGACTCTGACGATTTGCTTGTTGGCACAATTAGGACTACCTTTAGTTTTTAGTTTTTATTTAATACAAATAATTAGAAGATGTTGATTTAGCCCCAGAAGCAAACGCCAGCCAAAGAGGAAACTTGAGAACAGATAAGTTCAATATTTCTTCAGTCTCATCAATGATAATCATAGGTAATAATTTGTCTTGAATCAGACGCTCTGCTCTTTGAACCAAAACTTCAGGAGAATCAAACAACACTACACCGCGATTAGTACCAAAGCTATTGCGCGAAATACCTAAACAATCTTGTAATCCTTTGCGCCATTCTCCTAAATTTTCGGGCGTATCCGTCAACACAAGAACTCTACAGCTATCTCCATACAGACTATGAAGAACTGAAACTGCTGCTGAGGCTACCAAAATGTTTTGCAGACGGCTTCCCATACTGTCAACTGTGCCTCTGCCACCTTGAGAGAAAAACCAATCCTGAACTCTCTTGTCGTGAGTGGCTTCAAATGTACGACGTAATTGCCAAGGAGAGCCATAATAATCGGGACTATTACGATATTTATCTAATAGCTGACGAATGCGCCTACTTTGATCGGTAAAAGTGGGTTCAGAAAACTGAGCTTGTGTAGAGGGTGCTTGGTCTGAGGTGTTTCTAGTTCGGCGAAGTTCCCTTTCGCCTCGTCTACCTCTATCTCTTTCTGGCTCACTGCGAGGATTTTCTCTGTCTCTAATTCTCCCACGGCTTCTAGGAGAGGTTTCTGTAGCTCCTAACTCTAGTTTTTCTGCTGCTGCGGCTAAATCTTGAAGACTACCGACCAAATAGTTTTTAAATCCCTGAACTCTAAGGGCTAACTCTTGGGATGAACCTGCAAAATTACGTCTCATCTCCTGATTGATTCTTTCTTTACGCCGTTCTAGTTTTTCAATCTCAATTTGCAGAGTCGTTTTGCGTTCTTTTAGTTCTTTTGTTCCCTCTTCAATCATCTGTCCAATGCTTTGTTGGATATCTTTTACCTGCTGTAACAGTAATTGTTCTTTTTGCGCTTGTAATGCTTTGATTTCACTTTGTAGATTAGCTTTTTGCTCTTTTAAACTGATTGTCTCGCGATCATTTGAAGTCTGGTTTTCTTTAACAGGATTACCGTTGGCTGATATATTTGACTCAGGTTCATCTAACCAGCTATCTACAAATAATTCTGGTTCAGTTTTAGAGCTTTTTGCAGCAGTAGATTCTGGTTCACTATCAGAATTACTTAACCAAGGCTTAGAGACTACTTCGTCGTTGTACGGCGAAGTAGTCTCTGACGCGGCTGATGTTTCTAAGATAGTAGTTGACTGTTCACTATCGACATTGCTGGACTTAGTTGATATTTCGTCATTTAATTCTGACTGCTCCAAAACATCTAAAGGTTCAACTTTACCCTGAGAATTATCCACTGACAGAGAATCATCGGCTGAAAGTTCTGAGTCTATAGTCACATCAATCACATCATCTTGTTTAGACCAAGCATCAGTATAGTTTTGCAAGTTTGATTTTTCTTGGTCTGGTTGTAGTTCATTGTCTAGTTCAATAGATTCAAAATTGCTATTGTCTGATTCAGGAATGGAAGGGTTTTCAGAATTCATGAGAACGCCAGGAGTAATGATTAATATAGTTTACAGTTCAAGACTATGAATATAATTTTCTTTCACGAGGATAATATTTATTCAAGCAATCTAATAAGGTTTTAGAATCAAAAATAATTGGCAAAAAATGGATGCTATTAACTTCTCGAAAGTAAAACAGTATAGGAATAGGTGACCAAAAAATTTCCCAGTTTAACCATTCACTATAGGGAAAGCTCAAAATAACCTTGCCTGAGCGCAGGACGTTTAGAGCTTCATCCGTAAATTGCAGTCTAATTAAAATTGTTTGTATTGTTAAAAACAGACCAAGTAAAGCGCAAACTCCAGCTAACCATAGGGAAACTAAAGCTAAAGCGCAAGCTCCCACCATTAAAAATAGAGGAATTTTATAGCTTGGTGAAAGTTCGACGACTTCGCTGGGATTTTTAGTTTTGATATTAGTAGACATTTAAATTAATTACTGATTAATAGTTTCTATTTTACAACGACCCAAATTTTAGCTGGGTTCGATTTAAGTCAAAAATATATTTAATATCTTTAATTAAGAAACTGACGACCTAAACCTTGAAACATTAGCCAAGACAAAAAGAAGTTAGTAATAAATATGGCGATCAATGCCATAACTACCGCTGTAGTGGTTGATTCTCCCACTCCTTTAGCTCCTCCTGTGGTGGTTAACCCCCAATTGCAGCCAATAATAGCGATCAATGCTCCAAAAATAACTGCTTTGATTAAAGCACTAACTAAATCCCATACCTGAATAAAACTTTGTATGGAATCGATAAAGGTTACATGAGAGATATTGTAAAAACCCTTTGCCACCAGAATGCCTCCAACCAAACCAACAACCAAAGAAAGCATAGTTAACATCGGTAGCATCAGACAGCAAGCCAGCAGACGAGGAATCACCAGATAGTCGATAGGGTCACTTTTTAGCACGTACAGAGCATCAATTTGTTCGGTGACCTTCATAGTGCCAATCTCGGCTGCGAATGCTGAACCAACCCTAGCAGCTAGCACCACCGCTGTCAGTACAGGGGATAGTTCTCTGCTCAACGCTAAAGCTAAAACACCTCCAATTGCCTGTACTGCGCCAAAATTCAAAAACTCGCGGGCGACTTGAATTGTAAATACCATGCCCACAAAGGCTGCCGTTACCAGAGCAATTGTTAAAGAATCTGGTCCAACTATTACCATTTGTTCTGTGGTGTTATGGCGATTTATTTTTCCTTTAAGCAAATGAACAACAACTTGTCCTGCAAGAAACAATGCCGCTAATGAACGTTGTAGCCAAATCTGAAATCCATTATTGAAGGTGCTACTCATTAAGTGATTTTTTTAAAAGGATGAGGGACAGCGGTCAGACCCCGCGTCGCCTCAAGGCGCAAGGGAATGCTGACCAAGACAAGGAATGAATAAATTCACAAAAATTTGCATCTAATTATAGTCCCAACCCTCAAATAGCTAAAATTCGATTCCAGGTTGGGCTTTGATTCCTTGTTCACGAAATGGATGTTTAACTAACGTCATTTCCGTTGCTAAATCAGCGATCGCAATTAATTCTTCAGGTGCGCCTCTGCCTGTCAAAATTACGTGAGAATCTGCTGGTTTTTGTTTTAAACCGTCAATTACAGTATTAACGTCTAAATATCCTAGCTTTAAGGCGATATTAACCTCATCTAGCAGCACTAATCTATATTCGGGGTTAATAATATAGCTTAATCCCTTCTCCCAAGCAGCAGTCGCCATTTCAATATCTCGATCCCGATCTTGAGTGTCCCAGGTAAATCCTTCGCCCATGGCGTGAAATTTTAACTGATCTGACCATTTCTCTAGTACTGCTTTCTCGGCAGGTTCCCATGCACCTTTAATAAACTGTACAATTGCCACGTTGTAACCATGACCAAGCGATCTCATTACCATTCCCAAAGCAGCGGTGGTTTTGCCTTTACCATTGCCCGTATTAACGACAATTAGACCCTTTTCTTGGGTTTTCTCGGCTAAACGTTTCTCCTGCACCTCTTTGCGACGTTGCATCTTCTGCTTGTGCTGTTCGCTGCTAACTGTAGTTCCGCTCATGATTATTGTACGAGCGAACGACCGTTCGCCCCTAACTGATTATATAGGTAGTTTAGCAATAGGGAGTAAATCACAACCGAACTAAATTCATGAATTTTTTAAATTCACAACTATATTTTCTATCTAAGATGTTATCTCGTTAAGTAACTCATAGAACAACATTCTTGTTGCCTTAAAAAGAATTCTAATTAGAGCATCTTTTCCTTTTACATTTAGTCGTAAATGTTGATAGCGATCGCATAACTGTTTACCAATATCACCTTTAATTCTTTGATCGTTTTGAGCAACCATACACACTGCCCAAACATAGAGATGCGATCGCACCAAATTACTCCCATGAAACTTTCTACTATTTTTATCTCCTGATTGTTTATAGCTATAGCTCATGCCAAGATATGCTTGAAACTTTCGCAAAGAGCGATCTCGCTTTTGCATTTTGCCATTTTTACCTTCTTCTCTTTCTACCCAAGCTTTACCATTAACCAAAAATTTATCTAACGGGTAGCAGTGATAAAGCAACAAAATCTTGTTATCTAAGCCAAAGCCAAAACGATCGAATACATTGAAATATGGCTTAAATTGTGGATAGTCCAAAATGTTATTTAGCTTATCTAAATGCTCTGTTATTCTTAGTTCAAGATTAACTAAAGTTGATGCGTGAGAGCGAGTGTAGTCACTAATCTGAATATTTAGCTGATGAGCAATAGATAGCTTATATTTGTTTTCAATTCGCGTTGATGTATGACGTTTTGCCAACCAGCCAAATAGTGGTGTAAATCCTCTAACCCGACTAATTTTAAAATTATGTTTGACCGCTTCAGGATATTCAAAGGCTATACGTTGCCTGATTTGGGAGATTAGACCAGATCGCAGTTTTTGAAGCTGTTCTTTTTCATGGAACAATTCTCTAAGACTGGTAATTATGGCATCATCGCCATAGTAGTAATTCATAAATCTTAAATCACCAGCTTCATTAACAAAACGATTGTCAAAATAAGAAGCTGCCAAACATAGCGCATCCTCTTCATCTCGTTTGTTAGTAAAGCCATAGCTCCTACGTTGAGAGTCTAAATCTGTATGACCAATCCAATAAATGTCAATATTATTCCGTTTGGCAACCGTTGACCAAAAATGTGAGTACCAATGTCCTGTTGGCTCAATTACTATTCCATCAGGCAAAAGTGATAATAATTTTTCTACTCCTGCTCCATCACAATTTACTTTGATGAATTCAAGCGATCGCTTGAGAGATTTATAGTGTTGTTGGATGTTTGTTGGAAATTCATCAAGACAGCACAAAACAGCCGAACCACGTCCGACATCTAAACCAATGATTCTCATGTAATATAGGGAATAAGTGATTAATGTTTCAGATGCTTAGGAAACTCCCACAGGGATAAACCCTACTTCTATCTGTAAGCTTAATTTCTGAAACCAATAGATGTGTATTTTGGGTTTATGAAAATATAAAGCTACTAGCTTATTTCTGTCTGAAAGCCCAACCATACACAGCAGAACTAGTCCGCGACACAGAAAAATGTGTTTCGATCGCCTGTTCCGGCAATACTCATCAGGCGGTATATTTGACCCAATATTTAGCCTTAGTCAATAGGTTATCGATCTCTTCAGCTTCAAAGACAAAAGTGTTATCGGCTGCTTGCAAGAAATAACGCTGTTTACCGTTACTAATTTCGGCAATGCCTCGAATAAAAATATTAGTTCCTAGAAGGCGATCGCCGATCTGATATTTTGGTTTATTCATTAGCTATATTGACCTCCAAACAAATCAGCACTTGGATAATAACCACAGCTTTCACAATTCCAACTACTAACTACACCAAAAACATAAGAATATTTTCCACACCAAGGACAATACTCCCAAACATCTTTAGGTGGTACTCCCGCGAGAACAAGACCACGCTTATATTCTGCTAGTTCTATTGCTTCTGCTTCTTCTTCTAGCAAGATCGCTTCATCATCATCCATAGCGATCGCCGATCTCATATTTAGGTTTATTCATGATTACAAATATTTGAAAATGCCTTATCTAGAATAGGCATCCGTTGATTTTAGATATATCCAGACTTACATAAAATGTCCATCAATACGCTGATTACTCTTTTAGCTCCATAGCGAGAAATTTCATCCTTCAATCTCGAACTTAGTAATTGATTTTCAAGTTCATCGTATTTTTCTTGACTTGGATTCAATACGTCGGAAGGGCGATCGCGCGATCTATCCATTTTATTTACCCCCGATATTGATTCAAGTAAGCATTTTTCTCGCGGTAGGTCTGATTATATTCAGGCTCTGCATAAGCTTTTGTTTGATATGTTTGCTCATCCAAGGCATTAATTACCGCCATCAGTTGATTTTTAGTAATTTTGCCTTGCTGATACGCTGTAGTAGCAGTAGCTAACACATCTGTTGACGATTGAGGCTTATTTTCGCTCAGACTGGCTTCTATTGCCTTGCTGATAACGGTTAACCCCAAACCCAACAATTGAGCTTCTGCTTCACGGTTTATGTTACACATGGTTTTTATTTAATTTTCAGTGGTTCGTATAAGACAATTAGGGCATCAAGCGTTTAAGAATTACAGTTCACGTCGCTTGGTGTTTTTTGTTGTCTATGAATATCCACTTTAGCGGATGTTTTCTAAAAAGTCAATCCTCAAAAGTGGATGTTTTTAAGTTATCATGAAATCATCCAAAATATCCGATAAAGAGGACAATCTTACATTGAAGTCTTTAATTGAAGCAGCAGGTTATACACAAAAGAATTTTGCTAAGTCTATGGGCGTGGCAACTTCTACGATCACTTACTATATTTCTGGCGAAAAACTCCCAAGAGTAGATCGTTTTTTTGAGATGTGCAAAAAGCTAAATGTCGATCCAATAACTCTTGCAAAATCAATTGGGCTAGATGTGTCGGATATCCCTGACGATTAAAAATAATGCCACGCTTGTCAACAGCTAGTGGCATTAAATCGTTTGCTTAATTAATCAAATAATAACAATGACGTGGAATAAAAAAAACCAGCAATTTGCGCTGTCTTGTGGATTGCGTCCATCAAGTAAAGAACTAGCACAATGGATCTTGAGAAAAACAGATGGCTATAAAGTAACTGAGAAGTTAATCGATCTCAAAGTTTTCAATCAATACATCGGTGGATCTAGAAATAGACCATACGATCCCAAAACTGCTAAAGAGGCGATAGCCCAACTTAATGAGTCTACTTATGGCTGGTTTAAGATTATCAAATCTCATAACTGGCATCTGCATACCGTACTTGTCAGACCAGTTGAAACGGCGATTTCAGAGAAATCCCGACCATCGGAATCTGTACCCAAGCCAAAAAGTGGAAACCCTACATTTGGCGATACTCACCGCCAAAAGCTGGATAGACTACTACAACAGAACATATCTAAGCTAGATTCACTATTGAACAAGATCGGTCTTTCTTATAGTCATTGCTCTTTAAAACGTATATGGGCAATTACTGGTCAAAAGTTTGATGAGATCGAACGTGGTATCGAACTGATGCTCTATCAAAACAGCGTTAAACCTGGATCTATAGCTAACCCCAAAGCTTGGCTAGTCAGTTGTTTAAAGGATAGATGGCATGAATCATTTGATTTAAACTATTCGCCAGATTTACCAAGATTTGAGAGCGTCAAGAATCTATCGCGCTTTGTCAAAGACGTATTTCAAGGTGATAAATTGTGTCCCGAATGAGTAAAGTACCCGAACGTCATCTAGCAACAGCTAAAAGGCGGGCTATTAGAGAAATAAAGCAAGGTGAATATATACGCGCCTATGCTTACTTTGAACTGGCATTGTTTGAACATGAAGTGTTTAGACATCATCTCCCACTTGAAAAAGCCCGCGCTATAGCTACTAAACTTCGTGATGGAAAAATAACGGATAAGAACATTTTGATCGAACATATCAAATACGATTTCTAAAAAGATTTCAATCTTAGTATTGGACTAGTAGCAAAACTGCTAGTCCCCATCACCGAGTAAAAAAATGTCCGAGCAATTATCACTCTTTAATAAGGCGGCTTTTTTGTATGAAGATTCACACAAAAAACGCGCCGTTGCTGATAGCGACACGCGATCGCTGTCGATATCAAATTCTGATAGCGACACGCAATCCCTTAAACATCAAGCCATACAAAGATATCTAGACTCGACCGAAAAAGATTACCAATGCTGTGTAACTAAATACAGTCCTGGTCGTAGGTCAACAGAATATTACCGTCTGTCCTACCGCATTAGCAAAAGACGAATGAAGCATATTCATATTCGTGGAGGTAGCGTTATCTCAGAATTGGCAACCTACCGAGCTAAAAAATTACAGGCAATGATCGATCGCGGTGCAGAATTGGCTGAGGTGATTGCTGCGGTGAAGACATTTAATAGTGGGAGTATTTGAAAATTGAGCAAAGAAATTGAAAATGATCAACATAAAATTTTATTAGAAGGCAACCGAATAGCTTACTTGTCTTTACCCGCACCTCTAACCTTGGCAGAAAAAGAGAAGCTCAAAAAATATATAGATTTAACAGTAAGCATTGTATGTGTTGAGACCGTTAAATCGATAGAGTAGCGATCGCCCTGGCACATTCAATCGGATCGTTATCGAGGTAATGCCTAACGGTATTGATATTCATGCCCATCGTTTCGGCGATCGTTACAATTGAAATACCTGACTTTCTCATCTGATTGATTACCCATCGTCTAGATGAATGGGTGGAAAAACCAGAATAACCATATTTTGCCAAAAGAATACGCCAATACTTATCAACTGCTCGCCTTGATATGTGACCCGTAAAGCTATTACTTGGGAAGAGATAACCAGCTAAGGGTTGAGAATACTGTTGTAAAAATACTTTTAAATCTGGATGTACTGCTACTTGACGCGTAGCAGCTACACCGTGTTTTGTGGATTTCCTAGTGGTACTGGCAAAGGTGACAGTATCTAAGACTTTACCACTAGCGTCATAAATATCACACACCTTTAACTGCACGATGGCGCCAATGCGTTCGCCAGTAAATAAAGAAATCTCAAAAATCAATCTTTGAGCGGGTGATTTTAAACTGCGTCGCATTTTGCCAATAACATTACTATCCCACAGCGCAGCCTGTCCTTTTCTATTATTTTTCATAGGTTAAAAAAAGTACCTAATTTGCAAACAGCCATATACAAATTAGGTACAAATAGTCAGTAACTAATCTCTAATCTTTTTTAAAGCTAAGTCATAGCAATAGTTTTAGACATCAGAGAATATACCTTTTCTATCTAGTTTAGGTACTTTTAGTTATTAGTAAAAACTGGGAAAGATAAGAAAGTAATTAATAATTTACTTTCTATGGCTGACCTGACCTTAGCTCAAAGATTTGGAACAAACGTTGCTTTTGATGCCACGACTAAGGCGTTAACAATTAACCTTGCTGACTTAAACAGCATCATCATTGGTGGGATTGATTATGGTTTAGATACAAGTGCCATGAGCGATGCCAATAAAGACACCTATGCCAGCCGTATCCTATGGGCGTTACTCATGAGAAATCAAGCGGTGCAGCCAGAAACTAACAATGACTCTACCGTGGGCGTTTATATTACCAATCAAGCCAAGCGCAACACGATCAGGAACAACGTTTCGCAAATTGGTTTCCAGCTTTTGGCTACTGCCTATAAGAACGATCCTGAAGGAGTGAACCTAGATCCTGATGCGATCGGCTCGTAATGGCTAGCTACTGTAAAGAGGATAACTGTGCGCGGGTAGTTTATCAGGAGTATCTACCCGCCGTTGTGCGTTGGCGTTATCCAGGGGAAGGTTGGCAGGAAATTGAGGGTGACGATCATTTATTTAAACAATTTAAAGGGCAATCAAATACTGTTTATTACATTGGCGGTGTTGCTGCCAAAAACGGAATTAATTACTGTGAGACTCCAAACTTAACTAATAATTGGGGTTTTCCTGTTCATGGGCCTGTTCATGGTTTAGCAGCAAAGTTTGTTAGAACTGACGATCGCTATAGTTGTCCTAACTATACAAGCATTGTCGGTAAAGCCAATGTTTATCTTGCTTATATTAGTTTTGGCAATAATAAAGATGACAATCGCTATAGCATTATTTATTTTTATGAACCTCACAAAATTGATGATGTCGTTAAAATAAATTATTTTGTACGCGCTGATGGTCAAGAAGATCAAACTTCATGTGAATTTAAAATATTTAAAAACGGTCAAACAGCCTACACAGAGACACGAGACGTTTGCCCCGAAGTTGAAAAATTACCTCCTCGCTTGAGCGATATCCATAAAGAGACAAAGATTAATAAAACCAATACTGAAGCAGTTGAAATTAACGCCGATTTAATTCCTAGTAATTGTTTAAATATTTATCTCAAGTCAGCCGATGCTTTAGATTTTAAGGCTCAAATTTGTAGCGCGTCTAATTGCCCTGCCCCTGAGTATCAGGTTGTTTGTGGTTGTGACGATCGCGAATCTTGTCCTGCTAATACCTGTGTTGTTAAATGCGGGTCAAAAGTGTGCTGCTATGGCAGCGATGGAATATCCGTAAAGTCTATCGAACTATCTAGCTACGGAGGATAAGTTATGGACTGTCAAGACTTAGCTACTAAGCAAGATTTGCTTAATCTCTATCAGCTAGTCAACGAGCAGGCAAGCAGAATCGATCGCCTAGAAGGTGAGATAGAACGAATTAAAGCTGAAATCATAGCTCTGACTATAGGATTAGTAGGCATTGTTGCTGTAGCTGCTGCCCCTTTAATTGCTGCTGCTGTAGCGGGTGTAGCAGCGGAATTGGCTGCCTTATCTGCATCGCTTTTTGGTGCAGTTGCCGTCGTTGAAGCCGAGATAGTAACTGTCGGTGGCGTGGCTGTACTGCTGAGGTAGAGGCAACAGGTGCTTTAGCATTAGCTACAGCAACAGAAGCTCAGTTAATTACTTTAGGTTCTGTTTTAGGGAGTCAAATAGCTATAGTTGGTGCAGAAGCTTCAAGTGCTTTGACTTTAGCTAGTTTTGCTCAAGGCGAAATAGTTGTAGTTAGTGGAGTAGCGGGTGGAGCATTAGCACTTGCTACGGCAACACAAGGAGAAATTATTTTACTGCAATCGGAAATAGCTGCTATCGAAGCTCAAGTTTTGAGAAACAGTTTAATTGAAGGCAAACCAGGTAGAGACGGTACAGATGGACGTGATGGAGAGAAAGGCGATCGCGGGGAACAAGGTCAAGATGGTACAGATGGACGTGATGGAGAGAAAGGCGATCGCGGTACAGATGGTACAGATGGTACAGATGGTACAGATGGTACAGATGGTACAGATGGCACGGATGGACGGGATGGTGAAAAGGGCGATCGCGGTGAACGGGGCAATGATGGAATAGACGGTAGCAATGGTAGAGACGGACGGAATGGTGCTGACGGAATGGATGGTCGCGATGGACAAAGAGGTGAAGCGGGAAGAGATGGAATTGATGGTCGTGATGGACAAAGAGGTGAAGCGGGAAGAGATGGGATTAATGGTCGCGACGGAATAAACGGTCGTGATGGACGAGGCGGTGGAGATAGCGAAAACGATGCTTGTCAAATCGATTTAATCTATCAAAACAATACCCTGACAGCAAATTTAACCGTAAACAATTGTTTTAGTACAGACAATGTGCCAATTATGGAATTTGAAGTAATTCAAGTAGAGCAAATAACCTGCGAAGACGGGGTAGCCGAATCAACAATAATTAATGTCGCTGTTTTAAAAGGTACTGAAAATGCAGAAATTGAGGCTTACCGCGCTCGTGCTGAATTACTTAAAAAACAGTGTGAAGAAAGTAACGAAGTAGTAAGCATTGTCGCCTCACCTAAATATGTAACCAACGTTTCAGGCAAGGTATTAATTTTACATTTTGTCGATTTAGATAATTACCCACAACGCTCTCATGGCAGTAACTACAGACAAATACAAATCCCAGGCGCGAAAGAAGAATACGTTTGGGAAGATGATTTTGAAACTTTGCGCTGGACACAGGGTAATCAATACGCCGAAATGTCTTTAGTCGGTTATCGCGCTACAGTTTCAGGTTGGTTTAGTGATGAAGGTGCTGCCAATGCTTTTTTTGATGTGGTGCTAAATTTGACCGTGGCAGAAGAAAAAAATCGTAGTTATCCCAAGCATAAATATTCGAGAACAGATATTACATTTCAAGAAACGCGTCCCTATAGAGCCTTTATTGAAAGCGTTAATGGATCTGGTCAAGGGGTTTGTCACGTTAAATATGTTCCGCCAAAAGAATAGTTATGAAGCCAAAAATTGAGCTTGTAATTAAAAATGGCGGTAGTGCTTTTAATGGCAACACGCTTAATACTGCTCGTCCTATAGGTCAAATTAAAGATTCAAAGGAAAAACACGACCATTTAAATGTGGTCAAGTTAACAGCGTGGTGTAGCAAAAACTTTATTTCTCGTGATATTGGCTATACCCTGCTCAAGCTCAGGCTATTAATCGGTTTTCGCCGTCATCATATTTGGTGGGTAGCAGCAAATCCCAACTGTAAAGATGAATTACTTGAATATCTAAACTTAGAAGAATTATTTTTTGACGCGGATAACAGTGATTTTGTGGTTGACCCTTAAAGGTCAACCACAGATTTGTTTGAGGTTTAAAAGTTTCCAAAGCTAGATTAGGCATACATTACAGAATTTTTATATTTATGCCTAAAATCACGGTTCCCGTACGCTTCCCAGAAGGTGCGACCAGTAAATATCTGACTGACTGGGGCGATTCAATTATCACCTCAGCTACTTTTAACCTACCCCCTGATATTGATGCTACGGGCAGAGATGCTATTGTAGCTGCTATTGGTGGTACTGAAGATGCAGACCTACCACCTTGTCCATCGATTAACGGCAGTCTTAGAAAGCTCAAGTTTACCCGTGCTAAGGGCAATACCATGAGCGTACCAGTGCGATCGCGTGCTGACTTACTGACCGCTGCCACTACAATTCGTGGTGTCTTAGATGCTGGTGGTTCGGCTGATAATAAAGTCGTTTGTATCGATCTTATTGGTGAAGACTTTCCCAATATTAACGATGAGATGAGCCTTTCTTACAGTTCAAATACCTTTGCAAAAACTCACCGCGCTCCTGCTACTGCTCCTAGACAGTGGAATTATTACGGCAATATTCAGTACCAGGCAGATTCAACCAATCCTGCTGGTGTCGTAATATTTCAGCCAGTTAAAACCATGACTGATGTACAAGATAGCGCGCCAACACAGCTAGACACAGAATGGCTCGGCTGTGCGGGGGAATTTGAAATTGCTGTACCTTGTCCTCGTTCTGCAGGACGGCTGAACCCGTTAAAACATCGTCGCTTTGTTATGACGTTTTTAACTAAATCTGCTGCGGTCAATGATTCTGGTAATCCTCCTGCGGGAATTGAAGCAGGTTATAAGCCAGAAAGAACTGAAGTACCCGTACAGCACTATGATGCTGGCTTGATTAAAACCTGTGGTGAGGGCTTAGCCTCTCTAACGGGTGCTTATTGTATTGGCTATTTAGGCGAATCCTATCGCTTATTCCATCGCTTGGTGTAAGTCATGCTCGTTTGGCAAAGCTATTTTACCGACTTGGGCAGGGCTTATCCCATGTTTGCCCTATCTAGCTATCAGATTAACGGTGTACCTAGTGGCGTTAATCCTGTCGATCTGTTGCCAAGTGCAGTCACAAAGGATCTGATGGAAAATAAATATCCCTGTGCTGTAAAGCAGCTAACGCCACGCTCGATAGTACTTTTTACCAGCGATGGCGGTCAGTTTCGCGTTAATTATCCTCAGCCATTTTCAATTGCTTTGTTTGATTATTTAACGATTAATAATCAAGTCACCGCATTTGAATTTGTCGGCGAAAAGATTAAATATGGCAGGTTACAACGATTGCTTGATAATGTCTAGTCGCAAATATATCTCGTACAAATTTCTCTATGATAGCGATCGCGGTTATCAAATTATCAAACGTCATCGCAGTTATTTAAACGCCGACGGTGTAACTGAAGATACGCCAACAACAAATTTATTTCGCGATCGCATTTTAGATACCCAATCAAAGGTAACGGGAACTTCACTTGGATTAAGACACGTATTGGCTTATGTAGATAAACGATCCTTAAAAGCCAAAATTCCTTATGCGCCAGGGGATGCTCTTTTACTCGCTCACGTACGCGAAATTTTAGCCCAACCACAGGTTATTTGTGGCGATTATTTTGGAGAGACATTAATTACTGGTGGCAGTACAAACAGTTTTCAGTAGCAATTTAGATCCAGCATCAGAAAATCTTACAGCGAGATTTTTGAATGCCACGGCGTTTTATATTGACGCTCCATTAATTACTGCCGATTTAGAAATTGACGTTTTTTTACAGGTCTATTTTCCTGTAGGAGCGAGTGAGCGGGTGCGTAATTTGCCCCTAGGCAAGGTTGAAGAACAGGCAATTTTACTCAACGTTACCGACACTCAAAGCGTTGTTACTATCCCCAATGAGTATGTTGATTCAGGTTTAGAGATGGCACTGCTGTTTTTAGCGAGCTACTCTACTTTTCTTGAGGTTTATGTGCTTGGACGTGACTGTACTTTATGTCAGATCAAAGCTCAAAATACGGCGATTAAAAGTCAGTTAGACGATATGCAAAATACGCTTGCTCAGATACTAACGGCGGTTAGCACGCCTACTGTACCGATTCCTTTAGGCATAAGCGGAATGGCTCAACAATTTTTCTTTATGCAGTAATTTTATGACTTATCAACTCGATATAAGTAAACAAACCTATGGCAATCAAGATTATTTAGTTCACAACATCAAAGGTGATTCGGCAATAAACGATCGCTTTTTATTTGGTCAGCGAGTGCCAAGTTACGGAATTATCAATTTTGGCGCGTTTAGTGCTAATCAAACCAAACAAATTTTACCTTCTGCTAAAGGCATCAATAGCGATATTATGTTGCGTTCTCTTTATCTTTTTACCCTCGATGGAACAAAGAGTGGAGCTACTTTTCGACTGCTTCAAGGAACTACCAAAATTGCCGAATGGGTGTTTACAGGTACGGATCTTCCCTTTACTTTTCCCAACGGCGCAATTATTAATCCTGCAATCACCTTAGAAATAGTTTCTAAAAGCGTTAGCTCTCAAATACTACTTTATTGGCAACCTGTACACACCATAAGCTACATCACCATTTAACCAGGATGATTACACCATCAGGCAAACCAGTTAACAAAAACACGCCGATCTATCCAGGCTCTAATTTTACCTGGGGTGAGGCAACTAAAAACTGCACCCGACAACTTGAAAACCTCTACATTGACGACAAATTAATTATTACCGCCGTTGAGATTGAAAAAAACATTGTCGCGACTGCAATCAGACTTGATGAGCTTCGAGAACGTTTAAAATCTCGTCCTATTTGGCTCAATAGCTGGTATCGACCAGCAAAAATCAATAAAAGTGTTGGCGGTGCAAAGTATTCGCGTCATCAGTATGGAGATGCAGCAGATATTAGAAGTAATTATTTTACTCCCAACTATATTTATCAATTATTAAATATCGATCATAACGATGGTGGTTTACACGCTTACCCAAGCTTTGTGCATATTGACTGGAGAGGACAATTAGCAAGATGGTAAGACAAAATTCTGCTCCTACTCTCATGTTTTGGAATTTTCTAGGTTTATCCCTTGTGGTTATTTCTGTAGGCGCGTCTTGGACGATGATCCGTGGCAATGCCTTTGAATTAGAGCTAGCTCAATACAAGTTAAAAACAGGCGCGACAATTGCCAACGTACAAAAAGTGTCGGACACATTAGCCAAAAGTGCCGATCGCTTGCCGATTGCCCCCAAGCAAAAGACAAAAATTAAGCAGCAAATATCCGAATCTAAAAGTCAATTAGAACAAGCACAGGCTGATATCTACAGTGACGTTAAGCAGTTAACCGAATCAACAATAGCAGAATGAAAAGCGTCCAACATATTTCTAAGGCTAAATTCAAAATTTCTACGGTTGATGTACCAGAAAGCGAAATACTGCTCGATTTTAACCCCGTAATCGAACAATTTCAGTTACGAGGCAAATTTTACCTAATTCATTGGCAAGCACGCCCTAAAGGTCATAGAGAATATGGTGTGTACAATTTTGAAGCTGATAGCTATATTTCTGGTGATAATTTTCCTGTAAGCTATGGCTCTCACCAACTTTTAATGCTCGATGATTTAACGGCTGCTACCGTTCCCTCTGCGGTAATTTGCTTTAGAGGTTATTTCAATAAATGAATCTCAAAGCTTTCAATCTTTTCTTGTGGATACACTTTAGCGAACATATAGCTCAAGTTAGTCAGCTATATTTACTTCATCTTCCACGCGTTGATTGTTTGGGTATTTTGGGTTTATGGTTTCCCTATTTGATTAAAACTGAAATTTTACATTTTGCCTTTGCTCTTTTTACTCTAATAGGATTGATTTACTTTAATCATTACCGCAAATTTAAAACAGCTATAAATTTAAGTTGGTTTCATTTATTTGAACACCAATTGCTTTTAACTCAAGCTTTATTTGGCTTCAAGCGAACGGGTATAGGCGGTCTATTTTTTCCGAGAATCGAACTTCACTTTTTTTATAACTTGATAATAATGCTTGCTATTACCTATAGTTTAAAGAATAGTCGCGGGGTTTCTGTCTAAAACTTGGTTTTTAAGAAGTGGTAAAGTTTAAATTCATAAGTTATGTGCGATCGCCTGTAAGTCTGATACGATAATCTTCTAGTCTGATACTTTATTTACAAACAGTCTCTTACATAGTCGTAAATTTTAACTACTGTGACAATTTCTACCGATAAATTAAAACCAGATTGGGCAGGAGAAGATCTACTTTCTCGCTTGGTTAACCTGCTAATTCAAACCAAGCCAATATACAGAGTGATGCAGCGTCAAGCGCGACAGGTATTGATCAAAACTGCTGAAAAAAACGGTATTCCCTGGCGCAAGAATTATCAGGAATTAGAACAGTCTGGGGCAAAGGAATTATTAGACTCCCTGACCAATAAAGATTTAGTTTATCCCGACTACTATCGAGTACCTTTCCATGCCTACGATGAAGGCAATCTGTGTTGGCAAGCAGCTTTTGAAGCTCGTTCTGCAACTTACTCTATGGGATTAAGAGTCTGGAAAGATGAAGATATCACTTGGCAAACAGCACAGCAAAGATTGCGCCATAGTTTTTATAAAATACTAGAACAATATACACTAGAAACAATTACAGATATTTTAGATTTAGGTTGTTCTGTGGGTATTTCTACTCTAGAATTACATCGCTACTTTGACCAGAAACAAGAGAGTGCAATCAACACCATTGGTTTAGATTTATCTCCCTATATGTTGGCTGTGGCAAAAACTACCGATACTCAAAAAATTGCTCAATGGCTGCATGGCATGGGAGAATCCACAAAATTAGCAGATAATTCCTTGGATTTAGTTACCCTACAGTTTGTCATTCATGAGTTACCCCACCAAGCAACTCAAAAAATCTTCAAGGAAGTGTTACGCATTCTCAAACCAGGGGGTGTAATGGGAATTGTGGATAATAATCCCGCCTCTGCTGTAATTCAAAGCTTACCCCCAGTACTATTTACCCTCATGAAAAGCACTGAACCTTGGAGTGATGACTATTATACTTTTGATGTAGAAGCAGCAGTCACTAAAGCGGGTTTTGATTATCAAACTACCGTAGCTAGCGATCCTCGCCATCGGACAATTATTGGTACTAAGCCAAGCTGAGATATTTTTTGAGTTGAATAAAAGTGCGCTTTCATTGAGCCTGAAGCAAGTCCTAGACTTAGCCTAGCCGCAGGCATCGTCAGATTCTCCTAAACAAAATCTATTTTTTAACTATCGTTAATTCCGTAAACTAAAGAATATTGGCGTTGGTGATTTTATGTATGACGTATAAAATATTTCTGTTCGTAGTGAAGCAGTGCGTTGGGAAGGCAGCTTTTTTGTGTGAATATTCATACAAAAAACGTGCCATCGGTTTCACCGACTTAAAGCAACTGCTGAACCCGAAGGGCTCTTAGCTTTTTGCTCAATAAGCTCAACGGGGGGAACCCCCGCAATGCTTTTTCGCGCTTTTAGCTGCACGATGCGAAGCATCGAAGCCCTAAGAGTGCGGACTGCGCGAACGCGCTGCGCTTTTAGCTTTTTTAATCCCATAAAAGATTACAATCTCAAGAAATCATACCTTGATTCACCAACGCCAGAATATTTAATATTAGAAACAATTTAATAGTCATTACGTCTGCAGTTAATTTTCAAGATATACAAAAAGTTCAAAGTTTACCAACTAAATAATATTTAATTGTTTTACCAACTTTTTTATCTTAATTCTCTAACTTTTTAATTATGCAAGTATTTATTTAAAAATACTACAGCTTCAAGTTTTTACATTAATGCAAGCGAGAAAATAATCAATATGGCTAATTTTGTTGGTACTTCACAAAGCGAAGATTTCCGAGTTATTTTTCCCTTGAGTGCAGAAGATGACGAAATGGATGGTCGTGAGGGAGACGATACTATAGATGGTTACCTGGGTAATGATACTCTCCTTGGCTTTGATGGCAACGATAATATTAATGGTGGAGAAGGTGATGATTATTTAGCTGGAGAAGATGGTGACGACACCTTGCTTGGCTACAATGGTCTAGATACTCTCTCAGGGGGGGAAGGTGATGATTTACTTTCTGGAGAATTAGATCGAGATATTCTCTTTGGCTTCAATGGAGACGATACTTTAGATGGTGGAGATGGAGACGACGAACTCTTTGGGGAAGCTGATAATGATACTTTATTAGGGAGTTCGGGTAACGATATTTTGGTCGGTGGCGACGGCGACGATATCTTAGAGGGAGAGGCAGGAGATGATCTTCTTAATGGAGGTTTAGGGGCAGATACCTTTGTCTTTGCCACTATTTTAGGTACAGGAGTTGACACTATTCAGGACTTCTTTTTTCAAGAAGATGACAAGATTGAAGTAGTTGCCGAAGGATTTGGTATAGATACCGATGAGATAGATCGCTTTAGCTACAATCAAGGTTCGGGAGAAGTATCATTTGATGGCGAAACGTTTGCCGTTATTGAAGGCAATGTTGAATTTATTCCTTTTGAAGATATTAATATTGTTTAGATTAGAATCGATGCAATTACTATCTTTCTAAAATAAAATTGTGCAGGCATTAATTAAAATGTCTGTTTTCTGTATATCTTAAATAAAAAAATCTTATGTTAGAAATATTTTGTGCTGGTTCATTGGCTTTATCGATTAATATTTGTCAGGGTAAAAACTCAATTGAGTTAAATCCTATTCAGCAAAACATCGCCTTAGATGAGAGAGGCTATTTAGCTAAAGGCAAACCTAACGAATCAAGGTACAGACAAGAAACAGATCGAGATTTAAGACAAGATGAATTTGAATATAGGGATGGTAGAGGCAGTAGAGATTACCAAGAGGCCGAACAGCGTCGAAGAGAAATAGAATATGAAAGAGATCGCGAAAATGTAAATGATATTTATTATGATCGAGATCGCTCTAGTAGAGAAGAAGATAGATACTATAGAAACGATAGATCTAGAGAAGAAAATCCTAGAAGAAGTGAATATTATCGACGTTAATCTATAGCATTAGTTAAATTAAATGCCATGACTTTTGCCAATTACCCAGTGGCGACGAAAAAAGCGCGAGAGGCTAGATTCTTCGAGGGAAAGATAAATTGGTCTACCGTGAGGACAGGTGCGAGGATTGCGAGTAGCTTGCCATAAATCCAATAGGTTTTGCATTTCTTTGATACTTAAAGTTGTACCGTTACGAATTGCGCTACGACAGGCACTAGCTACTTGAGCCGATCGCAAGTCTCCTCCCCAGCTTAACTCAATCAAAGCATCAGCACAGTCATCTCGATCGGCAAGTATTTTGGGCGCATTGCGGATTGCCCAAATGTTTTCGCCAAAAAGTTCGACGTTAATTTCAAGTTTCTCTAATTGCTCAAGCTGAGATTGTCTTAAATATTCTAAAGTGATGGGAGTTGTCAAAGGTACTAATTCCCAGCAGCTTTGTAGCTGTTCATACAAAACTCTTTCATGGGCAATATGCTGTTCAACTAGCCATACACCAGAAGAATGTTCCGCTACAATATAGGTTTTATTGACTTGAGCTACTGCCTTTAGCTTTAGAGAATTAAGCTGAGGTGAAGGTGTGTTTGCTTCAAGTTTTTCGGTGAGATGGCGATCTACTTGGTATTTGCCTGAAGCTTCGGCTACTCGTAGCATTTTACCGATTCGGCGATCGCCCACCGCAGCAGGAAGATTAACTATATTCAACTTTAAGGCGTGAGAAATTGCTTTGCTAATTTCTGTCTGCCAATAAGCAAGAGAATGAAGATAAATTTCGGTCTTGGCAGGGTGACGATTCCAGTCAATTTGGCTAGGACAGGTATGAAGATGTAATAAACATACAGGAAAGCGATCGCGTGGCAGAGTTTTCGCCATGCTGCTGAGAATAGTCTGTTCTAATTCTGGCGATCGCACATAGCGATTATTGACTGAAACTTTTACCCAGTCTGCTTTATGACGATGGCAGCGATCTGGCAAACCCATGACTAATTCAATCTGGGAATTGGACTGCTGCTCGTTGATTCTGGGCAAGGCTGAATTATCCTGTTTAAAAGGAGTAGGAATTTCTATTTTTAGATGGTGTAAATCACTACTGCTAACTCTTCTGAGAAATTGCGGTAAAACATCTTTAGCAGTTGCACCAGGACTGACATAAAACCAGGGACTATTATTTTGTTTAATTTGCCAAGTGATTTGTGGATGACACAGGGCAATTTGCTGAATTAGTTTTTGAACTGCCTTTAGCTGCTGATTCAAGGCGGGCAAACCTCGACGACGTACAGGAATCTTGGCAAACAAGTTAGAGACGGTAATAATCGTGCCTGTGGCGATCGCTACTGCCGATTCAGGTTGCGATTTGCCCTCAGGGTAATTAACCTTCCAGCCAACAGGATCTAATTGATGCTTAGGACGGCTACAAATATTTAAATCTGCTACTTGAGCAATACTATGAAGAGCTTCACCCCTAAATCCTAGACTAGTAATGTACCACAAATCTTTACGACTACGAATTTTACTAGTGCTGTGAGGTTGAGCGCAGATTCTTAAATCATCTAAAGACATTCCCTTGCCGTTGTCTATTACCTGAACTTGCCATAGTTCAGGATGTAGAGAAATCGTAATTCTATTTGCCCCTGCATCAAGAGAATTTTCTACCAATTCTCTTACCACCGCTGCCAAAGAATCAATGACCTCTCCCGCAGCGATGAGATCGATCACCTCATCTGGTAAAGTTTGGATCTCACAAGGCATACACTTCTCAATCTAGTTAGGGAAACTACGTAAGCAAAGGCTTTTACAACTTAAATATTAAGCTAGTCATCAAATTTAAGCGTACCTTATGCTCATTTATCCTACCCTGTTATTGCTTAAGTAATTAGTAATTTTACAGGCTTTTAACAGTCCCATTTGCTCTAGAGTCTCCCGTAAAATTTTGGGAAATAGCCCAAGCCGTATTAATTAGCTGCATCGCTTTTTCTGAGCCATCCAAATCTGGATGGTATTTAAAGCTCATTTTAAGATACGAAGAACGTCCAAAAACCGCAAAAGCTACTGCATACCAAATTAAATCTAAACCATCGACAATATAATTTTGATAGGTTCTATATTCTTCTAGGTTACGAGTTACTAGCTGCTGATACATCTTTTCTGCATTAGGTAATGCTTGCCTAATTTCATCAATGGAAATTGAGTAATTAACGTAGCTATTAGGATTAGTTTCGGGAATTTCTGAAGTTTCTGAAACAACCGCATATGTATCTAAATTAATGATAGGTTGATTGAGAGCCGTTTTTTGGTTGCTCTCAACTGAGATATTAGAAACAGAAGAATATAAAGTATTTAATAAATCTTGATTATCCTGACATTCGGCGTGTAGTTCTAAAAACTCTTGGGATAAATTAGCAATACGCTCTAATTTACTTAGTTTAGGTCTTAATTCCTCAGCTTGAGTATAGAGCCTTAAAGCCTCTTCATCAAGCTGATTACGAAGCTGTTGTTTTTCCTGTAGCTTTGTTTCCAACTCGACTATGTCTTGATTAACCTTTGCTTGTGCTTGCTGATTAGCTTTTTCCTGTAGCTCAATCTGCTCTAGCTGAGACTTTATCTGAGCAACAGTCTCCATTATGTTCATATTTTTATCATCAATTATATTTAGATACAGTCGATCAATAATTATTAATTTTAGTTAGCTGAAAATTGCTCTAGCCTATATCAGTTAGAGCTATAGATTTTTAAATTATGACATTAGATTTAGCTAGCGGGGCGACAATCTAGACTGCAGGTTAGACGAAAAAAGAGTTTGAGGCAAGTGACAAAAAAAGATAGGTTGAAGATTGAGTCATCAAACCTATCGTCATATAATGTTACCTGAATTATATTAAACCCATCCATGAGCGATACAGAGCCTATCGGCTCAAAGTCCCTTCGGGACGCTGGCGCGGGGCTTATAAAGGGCAGACGCAGGTTCTGCCCACAGCCCCTTGCGAATGTGCCGTTTAAGATTATGTTTCAAGATTTTAACAAAGGTGGCTATAACTTGGAAGGAACTAATGTGACTGGCGATCGCTTTGGAATTGGTACTGTTTTGCTCTTTGCCTTCTGACTCTTGCCTTGCCTTTACTTAAATTTTCATGGCTCAAATGGGACTGCAAGCGGATGAGGGGAATCGAACCCCTAGCTTTAGCTTGGAAGGCTAAGGTATTACCACTATACGACATCCGCAGATAACAACCTTTTAGGCGCAATAATCATAGTAACGATGTTTCGTACTTTGGTCAACTGCTTTTGTGGGAAAATACGGTAATTCTAAATATTTCAAGAAGTAATTAGAAATCAATTGGTATCACAAAATGTATTCTGAAGACAAAGATAAAGCCCATAATGAAAAGATTACGGTGATCAAGCACAGGATCGCTAATCGAAGGAGTTCGACAAAAACAATTAAGATATCGCTCTTGGTTTGGGACAGGGGAAATAGGGAAGAGGGAAAAGTTTTATTTTTCATTCCTTTCGCCTTTTCCCCTACTATTGACCGATAAAGATGCCGATATAGATGATAATTTAGAAAGTCTGAGAAAGATATCTAGTAATGATCTTAGCTTTTTCCTCCGTCCTTATTCCTAATCCCTCATCCCTCAATTCACCCCTGCCACATTTTTTCAATTATCGTTTCGGGAGTGATATCAGACAAATTAGCCGTTGACGATTGAACAGCGACACATTTTTCGTTATGGGGTGGAAGTTCTTTGTTATCCTGGGCGTTTAACAAAGCAATCATATATGTTCCCGTAGCTACTGCTAGCTGCATCGAAGTACTATTGTCACACAAAATTAAGTTAGCGCCGGCAATCATAGCTGCCATTTTACCTACATCGGGTGGCGCGATCGCCTTAATATTGTTACTGGCTGACATCATGGCGCTTACCCAGTCTTGATTAGTATCTGTTTGCAATAGCACAATAGCTAAACCCATATTTCTCTGTTCAATATCCTCAATAATTCTTTGCCAACTTTTAAGTGGATAGGCACTAATGTCTGGTGTCAGAGATTGCTCGTCACTGAGCAAAATGTAGCCACTATCTTTTAGATCTAAACGCTGCTGCTCTGATTCTGCCCAGTTAATATCTTCTGTAGGCACATTGATAGTGATAGAAGGACAGGGAGCAGCAATTCCTAAGCCAGCAACCAAATCATGATACATCTCTGCTTTGTATTGCTCTGGTTTACGAGCAACAGAATTGGATAAATATATCGGAGAATCATCCTGAAAACCTACTCTAGTAGGTATACCATTAAGCCACAGCAGTAATTTAATCCGCCAAGTAGTTTTAAGGCTAATAACTGCATCATATTCGCGATCGCGCATAATCCCTAAAAGATTAAGATAATCAGCGAAGCTATTGCGATCTTGAAAATCGAACACCAAAACCTCATCAACATTTTTGCAGACTCGGTAAGCTTTTTTAGAACTAGGTTCTACCAAAACATCTATCCTCGCTTGAGGATACTGTTTGGTTAAAGTCTCTATGGTAGGGAAAAAGAGAAGTTGATTGCCGATGGAGCCAGGCACGAGGGCTAGTATACGCATTCTTATAAAGAAGATATAGTCCTTAATTTTATCTGTGGTCAATTTTAGTAGATGATAGAGCTAAACAGTCGTATCTTTAGGAAAACATCATTAAATGCACTTATTGATTCCTGCTGCGGGGATGGGTCGTCGAATGGGTAGCGATCGCAATAAGCTTCTCTTGGAATTACTCGGAAAACCTCTGCTGGCATGGACTCTACTCGCAGCAGAAAGATCTTCGAGTATTGAGTGGATTGGTATTATTGGACAACCTACAGATTTTGCCGATTTTAAAGATATTCTTAGTCAATTAAATCTTATCAAACCAGTAGGGTTAATTGTTGGTGGAGATACTCGTCAAGAATCTGTTTACAATGGCTTACAGGCTTTACCCAAAAGTGCGGAGCAAGTTTTAATTCATGATGGGGCGAGATGTTTGGCAACTCCTGAATTATTTGACCGCTGTACTGCTGCCTTTAATAATTGTCAGGGTTTCATTGCCGCTATACCCATTAAAGACACAATCAAAGTAGTTAATAGGCAAGGAATTATTATTGACACTCCAGATCGCAGTAACCTATGGGCAGCCCAAACTCCTCAAGGGTTTGAAGTCGAGCTACTGAAACGTTGTCACTTTAAGGGTCAAGAATTAGGTTGGTCAGTTACCGATGATGCTGCACTGTTTGAAAAATGTGAGATGCCCGTCAAAATTGTTGAGGGAGAAGAAACTAATTTAAAAGTGACTACTCCTGTGGATTTGGCGATCGCTGAATTTATCTTACGCCAAAGATTAGCTTAAGAGAAGGCAGATGTAGGGGCGAATCGCGATTCGCCCCTACTATAGTTTTTATCTATAAGAGGAATTGATAAATTTGAGCGCAATCAAAGCAAATATTTCGGTATCGTATGTTTAGATAATTTTTTGCTCGACATCATTTGAATTCAAGTTCAATTCCCGTCGACGATAAATGTTCGCCCTCGACAGTTTGCTCAACGGGTCACAGACCAGGGGGTTACATGCGGGCAAGCCCTTTGTAAAGGGCGCGATGCAATCACGCCCACAGCCCCTCCGCAACGCAACTGTCTCGCAATGTTAAATAAAATAAGGAGATGCAATAGATGTCTGACAATCGCCGAAGCCAAGAAGTAACCCAGGGAAACCAAAGATCCCCCAATCGCGCCATGCTGCGGGCGGTAGGTTTTGGGGATAATGATTTTACCAAGCCCATAGTCGGTTTGGCTAACGGGTATAGCACCATCACTCCCTGCAATATGGGAATCAATACCCTAGCACTACGAGCCGAAACCGCCCTCAAAGAAGCTGGGGCAATGCCACAGATGTTCGGCACAATTACTATCAGTGACGGTATTTCTATGGGTACAGAAGGAATGAAGTATTCCTTAGTATCCCGCGATGTGATTGCTGACTCGATTGAAACTGTCTGTAACGGGCAGAGTATGGATGCGGTGCTGGCAATTGGCGGTTGTGATAAAAATATGCCTGGGGCGGTGCTGGCGATCGCTCGCATGAATATTCCTGCTATTTTTGTTTACGGTGGTACTATTAAGCCAGGTAATCACAACGGCGAAGATTTGACAGTAGTTAGTTCTTTTGAAGCAGTAGGAAAATTTAGCGCGGGAAAAATAGACAAGGCTGAATTAGATGCTATTGAACATAAAGCCTGTCCTGGTGCTGGGTCTTGTGGTGGGATGTTTACCGCCAACACTATGTCTTCGGCGTTTGAAGCGATGGGCATGAGCTTACCCTATTCTTCGACGATGGCAGCAGAGGATGAGGAGAAAGCCGAGAGTACAGAAAAATCAGCCTTTGCTTTGGTTGAAGCGGTCAAAAACCAAGTTTTACCCAGCCAGATATTAACTCGTAAAGCTTTTGAGAATGCGATTACGGTGATTATGGCTGTAGGAGGCTCAACCAATTCCGTCTTGCATTTACTGGCGATCGCTAATACTATGGGAGTTGAGCTTACCATAGACGATTTTGAAACCATTCGTCAGCGAGTCCCCGTAATTTGTAACCTTAAGCCATCAGGAAAATACGTTACCGTAGACCTGCATAAAGCTGGTGGCATTCCTCAAGTTATGAAAATGCTTTTGGCTCATGATTTGCTCCATGGAGATGCTTTAACGATAACTGGTAAAACTATCGCTGAAGTCTTGGCTGATATCCCCGAAAATCCTCCTGTAGATCAAGATGTAATTCAACCATGGGATAGTCCTGTTTATGCCGAAGGGCATCTTGCCATACTTAAGGGCAACTTAGCTAGCGAAGGTTCAGTTGCTAAAATCAGTGGGGTAAAAAATCCGCTCATAACTGGTTCGGCTAGAGTTTTTGAATCGGAAGAAGAATGTTTGTCCGCAATTCTCGACGGTAAAATCAAGGCTGGAGATATCATCGTTGTCCGTTATGAAGGCCCTAAAGGTGGTCCAGGAATGCGAGAAATGCTTGCTCCCACTTCGGCAATTATTGGTGCTGGCTTAGGAGACTCTGTAGGATTAATTACCGATGGTCGTTTCTCTGGTGGCACTTATGGCATGGTTGTAGGTCACGTCGCCCCTGAAGCTGCCGTCGGCGGAACAATTGCTTTAGTTAAGGAAGGAGATAGCATTACTATTGATGCTCGTCAAAAGTTATTGCAGCTAAATGTTGATGATGCAGAATTAGCCAAACGCTATAGCCAATGGCAGCCTCGCCCACCTAAATACACTAGGGGAGTATTAGGTAAATATGCCAAACTAGTTTCGACTAGTAGTCTTGGTGCAGTTACAGATCTAAATTTGCATAATTAAACGGTGTTGTTGCCTGAATGAAAAAGCGGCGAAAGAAAAGGAGTAAACCAAAAACCCTTGTTAACTTCTTAGCAATCGCATCTGTTGACAGCGAAAATTTGCTGCTTCTCTGTTTTAGTCCTGAATTGAATTTAGGTAAACGATCAATCGGTTGCGAACTTTGTAACTTATTGATTGATTCACGATGATTGCTTTAAATTTAAATCTCGCGTATTTCTTATTCATGCAACACCACTCTCAGTCATAACTTGATTAGATAAATTACTCAAGCTAGCTTTAGCTTGTTCTAAATCATAAGGAAAAGGTTTGGGTAATGGCTGATAATCTTTCTCGCTTGGTTCACCATTGCGCAACACAGCATTAACTAGTAAGCAATCTCGATTTTCAAAATTAATTGCACCGTGTAAAATTCCTCTGGGAATTATCGCCACCTGTGGCACATCTTCGCTCAAGGGAATATATTGATATTGCTTGTTATATAAAACTACTAGTACAAAACTTCCTCTAACTACTAGTAGCTGGTCAGTTTGTTTTTTGTGAACAAAAAGGTCATCAATAACATTAGCTGGTACTTTAACAACCATAGTTTCATTGCTGGATTGAGGCGTATAAAATTCCGCCATTCCTCCTTGAATAGATTCAATTGGTTGAATGGTTACACCTTGAATTAACCCCATAATTTTAGTTAGCTATTAAAAGCCGATAAATTAAATTTTATTCTTTTCTTTTTGTAGACTAAGGTTGTGAATATTAATTTCATTGTGGCAAAAAAATGTTGACAATTCACTACGGTTAGTATCTAGATACACAAAACACAAGTTTTTTTAAAATTATTTTTGAAAATAGTAGCAAACCCTACACTTTATCGCTGTATTTCTATCTTTAATATTTTCAAATATATTTAATTTGTTTTAGATTAAAAAAACGCCCTACAGTATGTCGTACTTGCTATTTCAAATTAATCTTGTTCATAATCGCCACCTGAACCATATTTCCAAGCATCTAGCCAACGATGATAGTAATATTGCTGGGTTGGAGATAAGTTTTTGGCTATTGGTTGAGCAAATTTGGCAGTACTGTATAGACCAGCGTATAAAGCCAAACTAAGATAGTGAAAGATCCAGTTAACTAAAGAAGTAATGCCAATCTGAGGTAATAAAGGCAAGACTAGCTTAGGGTTGACCAACGGCAAGGTTTTAGCTAGGGGAACAAACTGAATTACGTCTTGTAAAAACGGTTTGAGTACTTTGTCTCCCAAACGATCCATGACCGCGAAAACACCGTTCATCAGGTTATTTATTTGCTGAGGGTTTACTTCTCTGTCTATCTCGACACTCATAGTTTGCTGGAATAGCCAGGTGACAGAAATATTGGGTTGATATGGTTGCAACAGAGCTAAATCTTTACCGCTCAGTTTATCTGCGGTTAAAGCCTCGTCAACGCCATTAGTCAGACGTTTTAAATGGCGAATCATTGCCCCAAAGCCACCAAAGCTGACGGGAGATTGACCCCCTGCACTGTCACCTACAGGTAAAATGCGATCGCATTCTA
Organism: Chroococcales cyanobacterium; assembly: GCA_038259125.1. Classification (GTDB taxonomy): domain Bacteria; phylum Cyanobacteriota; class Cyanobacteriia; order Cyanobacteriales; family Xenococcaceae; genus Waterburya. Next base: position 39,772 of record JBBSPC010000014.1, read on the forward strand.
ATCTGATCGGACTATTTTTATAAGCAGGAAAAAAGCCGAACAGAAATCGCTGAAATTCTAGCTGCTCTAGCTTAATGTTTTGATACTCTGGCAAAAGCCGAAGATATTCGTCCATAAAGTATTCTAAGCTAGGTCTTTGGGGGTCAGCATCAAGATAGCTAAACATATAGGTAGTGCGACCATCTTTGGCAGGAAAAGCCTCCCAAAAGTACTGACAGTGGTTAATAATTGGCGTAAAAGAATAAATCAAATCTCCCGTATTGTTTTCAGGAAAACCTTGCGCGCAGCTACCAACCACAACGCAAACTGCGTCGGGTTTTGTTCCCTTTCTTGCCTGTTTAATAATTGGTGAAAAATGACCCATCGCATCAACTAAAAGGCGAGCTTTTAGGGTTTTATCTCCTGCTTCAACTACTACCCCATCAGGATGAACTATAGCTGATTTAAAGGCTGTATTTTCTAACAGTTTGCCTCCTGCCTGCAAAAACTTTTGTTTAAGTTGTTCGAGTAAATAAACAGGATAAACGCCAATATTTAAGACATTTTCTACCCAGACTTCTTGTCCTTTCTGAAAGCTAACTCTGGCGGGATTATATTCTGTGGCGATCGCCTTTTCTAACTCTTTTTCAGTCAAAAGTTCTAATTCGAGCAAGATTTTTAATTCATTACGAGAAATATTCCATTCTTGTTCTCTTCCTTTCAAAATACCTTTCTCAATCAAACTAACCTGCCACCCAAGCTGCTGTAGTGCTGCACCCAGCAAGATGCCTAATGTTCCACCACAGATAACAATGTCTGTATCGCGATCGCCAGCTTTTTCTGAACTATTAGTAACAACTTCGGTTGCGTCAATTTCTCCATTACGCAAGGCTGACCAAAATTTATCTGCTTGTCGTAATCTGGCTAATACATTGTCTGATTGTTGAGCGAGTATTGTTTCAGTTAAGGTCATTAATAAAAACTTTAAGTTATCTTGTGATTAAATTATGGATCTATAAAAATAGGTATAACAATTTATAGCTACAATTTAAAACGGTGCAAACGTAATACTTTGTTCTATCGCTCCCAGTTATCAGGATAAGAAAGAATTATGGCTAATAGTCGTCGCGTAGCTCGTGTAGCTGCTTTAATTAAGCGGGAAGTGAGTCAGATGCTACTCAGCGAAATCAAAGACGATCGCGTTGGTGCAGGCATGGTAAGCGTTACCGATGTTGATGTTTCAGGTGATTTACAGCACGCTAAAATTTTTGTCAGCATTTATGGCACAGAAGAAGCTAAAGAAGAAACAATGGTTGGTTTGGAGTCTTCTGTTCATTATGTCCGTAGAGAATTGGGTAGTCGAATGCAGCTAAGACGCACGCCTACGGTAAAGTTTCTTGAAGATCGTTCCCTCGAAAGAGGAGACAATATGGTAAATCTACTGAATAAAATTAGTCAAGAGCGACCAGAAAATCCAGAGACAGTAGAATTGGGCGAAGATTTATAAACATTTGCTTGTGCCTAAATTACAAGATTGGCAAGATTTAGCTCTTAAAGAGCAAATTGCTCAAATGATTGTTGTCCGTGCTTCTGGTTATTTATTTGACCATCAGATTCGCTATCCTGCTTGGGAAGCTTCTAATGCTCAGTTACAACAGTGGCTAGAAGAGTTTAACTTAGGTGGAGTCATTCTTTTAGGAGGTAGCAGCGTTGAGCTACAAAAGCGATCGCAACAGCTACAGGATTGGGCAAATATTCCCTTATTAATCGCAGCAGACATAGAAGAAGGTATCGGACAGCGTTTTCCTGGAGGTACTTGGTTTCCGCCGCCAATGGCTTTGAGCGCGATCTATGAGCAAGATCCTTTGCAAGCACAGCAGTATGCTAACCAGATGGGAAAAGTTACAGCGCAAGAGGCTTTAGCCGTGGGCATAAATTGGTTGCTTGCACCTGTAGTAGATGTAAATAATAATCCTGATAATCCTGTAATTAATATTCGGGCTTTTGGCGATCGCCCTGAAGTGGTAAGTGCTTTAACTGCTGCTTTTATAGAAGGTGCCAAGTCGGCTTCAGTTTTAACCACCGCTAAACATTTTCCAGGACACGGAGACACTGCCACGGATTCTCATTTAGATTTACCTTCTCTAGCTCATTCTAATGCTCGACTAGAAGCTGTTGAACTATCTCCCTTTATAAGTGCGATCGCAGCAGGAGTAGATAGCATTATGACAGCACACGTTTTAATTCCAGCTTGGGATCGGCATCAGCCTGTTACGCTTTCATCTGAAATTATCAGCGAAAAATTAAGAAAACAGTTGGGTTTTGCTGGGTTAGTAGTTACCGATGCTCTAATTATGGGAGGGATAACTAAGTATGCGTCTCCCGAAGAGGTTGCTGTCATAGCTGTAGAAGCTGGAAATGATATTCTATTAATGCCCGATAATCCTGAAGTAGCGATCGCTTCTATCTACGACGCAGTTAAATCAGGACGTATTAATGAACAAAAAATTCATCAGTCTTTAGCACGTATCTGGAAAGCTAAACAAAAGGTAATTCAATCTAAAGCTAGAGCCTTAGAGTTATCTAGTAATACAGCTAGAGTGATAGTTGATTCAATTCTGCAAGACTCTTTACAAGCAGAAAATATTCCTCTCATGGTTAAAGATGAGCAAAATTACCGCAACCTGATTGTAGTTGATGATGTATTGAATGCTCCATTCCTAGATATTCATACTCCTGCTATTGCTATTCCTCAACAGCTTAACTATCAAAGACAAGTAGCAGATCACAGTACTCTAAACTGCATCCTAGCAGATCGGCGATCTACTCTTTTACAGGTATTTATTCGAGGTAATCCTTTTCGGGGTAATGCTGGTTTGACCGCCAATGCTAAACAAATTTATCAACAACTGATCGAAAGCGGTCGGGTAGAAGGGATAATTATCTATGGCAGTCCCTACGTATTTGATTGGTTCAAAAGTTTAATTAATACAATGCCCATAGTATTCAGTTATGGGCAAATGGAACAAGCTCAGGCGATCGCTTTAAAGACTTTGTATAGTCTTGAATCTAAAGCTTTGCCATTTGACTTTCAGGAGAACTTTGGATTTTAATATCCTTGAATAAATAATAAACCTTAAAAAAATCCTAGAGATTCTTAATATTAAGAGAATTTTGTTATTTTGGATACAGCGAATAAATTATTTTTCTTTCAATTTCCAAGTATTTTAGTTTATAGTTAAAGAGTAACACTTTAAATTAATTCATAATTATTTCGGTGATTAATCATGCATACTACTACTGCATCCCCGTCCTTTTCTATTAGGTATTCTATCGAAACCTTGAAAGATGAAGCGCGACAACTAATCGAAACAGGGATAGTAAATCGTCAGCAATCTATCTACACTCTCTGCAAATACATTCCTGCCCGCGAATGGGGAGAATTGGAATGTGAATTAGAAAGATATGACTATTTATTGCGTGATTCTATTGGTGATTTAGTTTCCTATGACAATTGGGAAAGCGACTAAGGTAATTTGAGATTTAAATAATTGCTCATGGCAAATTGTCAGTTGTTGTTGAGAAAATGCAGATTTGTAACCGACGGTAGTTAAAATAATTTAGTCGTCTAATTCTGTTTTTCTACTGTGAGCAAGCAAAAGACCTGGAGCGATCGCTTTGAATCGGCATTAAATCCTGCGATCGCTATTTTTAATGCCAGCATCGGCTTTGATATTGAATTGATTGAGTACGATCTAACTGGCTCAGTTGCTCATGCCAAAATGCTCGCCAAAACAAAAATAATTACTGATAGCGAAGCACAGCAGCTAGTTTCTGGGTTAGAGCAGATTCGCACCGAGTATCAGCAGGGTAGCTTTAATCCAGGAGTAGAAGCAGAAGATGTGCATTTTGCCGTAGAGAGACGACTGACAGAGATTGTTGGCGATGTGGGTAAAAAGCTGCACACGGCGCGATCGCGCAACGATCAGGTAGGTACAGATATCAGGCTATATTTGCGAGCCGAAATAAGACAAATACAGCAATATTTAAGGCAATTTCAGGCAGCCTTACTAGCTCATAGCGAGCAGCACGTAGAAACTTTAATTCCAGGCTACACCCATTTACAAAGAGCGCAGCCGATTAGTTTGGCACATCATCTTTTAGCATATTTTCAGATGACCCAACGAGACGCGGAGAGAATGGAAGATATTTATAAACGAACTAGTATATCTCCTCTTGGCTGCGGTGCATTAGCAGGAACAACTTTTCCCATCGATCGGGCATATACCGCCCAATTACTAGGATTTGATAGCGTCTACGAAAATAGTCTTGATGGAGTAAGCGATCGCGATTTTGCGATTGAATTTCTCTGCGGTGCCAGTTTGATTATGGTGCATTTAAGTCGTTTAAGTGAAGAGATGATTCTTTGGGCATCTCAAGAGTTTAGCTTTATCACTCTCAAAGATACTTGTGCAACGGGATCGAGCATTATGCCTCAGAAAAAAAATCCTGATATACCTGAACTTGTGCGGGGCAAAACAGGCAGAGTATTTGGACATCTTCAGGCATTGCTGGTAATCATGAAAGGTTTACCTTTGGCATATAACAAAGATTTACAAGAAGACAAAGAAGGAATTTTTGATGCGGTTAAAACGGTTAAAGGTTGCCTAGAAGCAATGACCATTTTGTTACGGGAGGGCATTGAATTCAAAACAGCCAGACTAGCAGAAGCCGTCGCCGAAGACTTTTCCAATGCTACCGATGTTGCCGATTACTTAGCGTCTAAGGACGTTCCCTTTCGCGAGGCGTATAATTTAGTAGGTAAAGTGGTAAAAACCAGCCTAGCTGCTGGAAAACTGTTAAAAGATCTAACATTAGAAGAATGGCAACAACTGCATCCTGCTTTTGAAGCTGATATCTACGATGCGATCGCTCCCAAACAGGTAGTTTCTGCCCGTAATAGCTATGGTGGTACTGGTTTTGAGCAGGTTCATCAAGCGATCGCTAGAGCTAAGTCTTTACTAGAAATCAAGGCTTAAAACTTGAATTTCGGCATTCAAGCACTTAACCACTTAAATCTGACTAATTAATTTTATTTGACATTTATTTTATGGATCGTTTTTGGCGATTTTTTTCGACTGTACTTGGTATTATCTTCCGCCATCCCGTTACAGGTACAACCATTATCCCCGTGTTACCTGATGGTCGTATTGTCTTGATTCAGCGTAGTGATACTGGGCAGTGGGGGTTGCCTGGAGGCATGATTGACTGGGGAGAAGATATTCCTCATGCTGCTAGTCGAGAATTAAGGGAAGAAACAGGGTTGAAATTAACCAAAATCAAAAGTTTACGAGGTGTTTACTCAGATCCTCAGCGAGATCCTCGCTTACACTCAATTTCTATTTTATTAGAAGTAGAAGCAGAGGTGGTGGGTGAACTTATCCCAGAGGACAAACTAGAAGTATTGCAGGTTAAAGCATTTACCAAAGACGAATTACCTCTTGGTAATCTTAGCCACGATCACGATCGGCAGTTAAAGGACTACTTTAAAGGCGCTGTAGCGATCGCCTAATTCCGTTTAAAAGAATTATCTTGAATGTCAAATTATTGATGTGGTTTTTTAATCAGAGAAAATTATAGTCTAGAGAAAAATAAATCCCATCTTCCTGTAAAGAATTTCCCTCATCCACGTTGACTAAAGGAATACCCCAGTCTAAACGGGCATTAAAGTTAGTGCCAGTAGAAAAGTTTAAGCCAACTCCTATAGAGGGTAAAGCAGAATTGTCAACCTCAAGCTCATCGCTGTTCCAAACTGTGCCAAAGTCAAAGAAAGGGGCAATTTGAACTAAACCATCAATCTTTTTAAATCGTAATACGGGTATTCTCAACTCGGCAGAGGTAAATATACCATTGTCTCCTAAAATCAAGTCTTGGCGATAGCCCCTAGCACTATTGACACCACCTACTCGAAACTGCTCAAGAGGTACTAAAGCACCTCCTGATAACTGAATATCCCCTCGCAGCAGGAATAGAAAATTTTCACCAAGCCTTCTTACCCATTGGCTTTGCCCACGCCAGGCAAAAAAGGTACTGTCGGGTTCACCATTATCATTAATTGTGGCATTCAGAGTATCTACGCCAAAGCTAAATTGCGATCGCAACGCTAAAACTTTTTTGTCATTGCGATTAATATACTCTTGAAATAATCTAATCGCACTAATTTTTGTTTCTCCATCTTCATTGGCACCACGAGATAGCTGAGAATCTTTATCCTGTAAAGAAGTCTCACTTTCAGTACGAGCAAGACTCAAGCCAATGGCAAATTCTTGGTTAGGTTTAAGTATTAAAGGCTGGCGCAAATTCAACTCGTAATAACGGGATTTTGACTGGATATCTAAGACATTGAAAGGTTCTTCAATAATGTTATTAGAGTTAGTACCAAATCCTGCCTTAATCGTACCGTTTTTGGAGTTTATAGGTAGGGCATAAGCCATATCAAAACTATTGCTACCGCTAGTATTGGTGTAATTAAAGTTAAAGCGATCGCCAAATCCTAACAAATTACCCTGGTTTAAACCTACCGAACGTTGGTTTGAACCAACGCTAGGAGATCTGTTGTTATTAAAACTAGTAGAAATATTGAATACATCTGCTTCAGTAATCTTAATATCTAGCAAGCTTGTTCCTGGACTGATTCCTGCTGATAGTTCGGCTGAGACGTTTTCTACCAAAGGATTGAGACGGAGTAGCTGTAAAGCAGACAAAAGAGACTCCACATTAACTGGCGTACCAGCAGCGGTTTCAATTCGAGAAGAAATATATTTGTCCGACAGATGTTTTGTACCAGAGACGTTGATTCCTTCTAGTTTTCCTTCTAAAACTGCAATTTTTACCGTGCCATTATTTAGTTCTTGAGGCGGAATATAAGCACCTGAATTGACGTACCCTTGGTCAGTATAAAGCTTTGTAATTGTACTGCGGGCTTGAAATAGCTCTGGCAGAGTTAAAGGGCGATCTCGATAAGATTTAATTGCTTTATTTAGCTCTTGTTGACTAAATACACTACTGCCAACTACCTGAAATTTGTTGACGACAATTTGTTTTGGAACATTAGATTCTTTGGCGATAAATGATTCCTGATTATTAACTTCAGGTGATGACTGTGCTTGAGATAGCAAAGAGGACAAATCACCAGTAGTTTTTTGTTGATCGCTTTCTAAAGCCTTGGTTGTTTGCTCTAGCCCTGGTAAAGAGACTGTTAGAAGTTCTGAACTATCTTTTGTGACTCTTGGAGTTGAGCTAATTTCGACCGCATTTGCTGATCGCAATCTCAAGGTTACTATCGAAGTTAGTAGCAAAACTAATAAATAAGACGTATATCGATTTATGTTCCTGAGATTAAGTAGATTTAATAGATTTAATGCAAAACACCAAAAAATACCTGGACTAAACATATTTATAAGTATGTTTTAATAGAGCCGTTTCTCTAACATTCCCAAAAATACGTAGCAAATAACGTAAAAAGCAAAAAAGTTGTTAAATACACGCAAAAGTGAGCAAAAGTTATGGTTATAAATACTTACTCATTAATCTGATAGCGCATTCCTGGCAGCTGAGAAACGAGATCCATTATTTCTAATTGGGACAAAATTGCCAAAATTTTACTGGTGTCTAGTTCTGTTTGTTCAATGATCGCATCTAACGATATTGATTCATGAGTGAGCAAACTATAGATTTGTTTTAGCTCTGGTTCTAAATTAGGTATTGATTTGGGTATGGACGAGATACGATCTAAACAGGGCATTGTCCCCAACATTTCGAGCAGGTGTTCGATGCTCAAAATGACGTGCGCCCCAGAATTAAGTAAACCTAAGCAGCCTAAAGATTGGCTATTATCTAAAGAGCCTGGTAACACATATACATCACGACCAAAATCATTAGCAAAGCGAGCCGTAATCAATGCCCCAGAACGTTCAGGAGCTTCGATGATGATTACAGCCCGACATAAACCCGCAATGATGCGATTGCGTGCAGGAAAATGATTGCGATCTGGCTTAGTTTGGGCTGGGTATTCACTAACGATTAAGCCTTGAGTTTTTAAACGTTGATACAGAGAGCGATTACTGTAAGGATAAATTGTATCCACTCCTGTACCTAAGACAGCGATAGTTCTGCCGTTGACTTCCAAGCAACTATGATGAGCCACTGCGTCAATCCCTGCTGCCATGCCTGAAACAATACCAAAACCGTGATTTACCAAAGCTTGGGTAATTTTATTCGTCCAGCGTTTACCGTATTCAGTCGGATTACGAGTGCCGACAATAGCGATCATTGGCTTAATGCCCTGGTTTTCGGTAGAATCAACCACGCCTAAATAATATAGTAATGGTGGCGGACTAGGAGTTTCCAAAAGCAGTCTGGGATATGCTGCTTCTGCTGGTATCCAAAACTGAGGATTTTGCTGTTTATGTTCAGATATAAGTTCTACTGAATCAAATTTTGCTCGTCCCTGATTTAACGCATTAAAAAACTGACTATTCAAGCCGTCAATCTCACCAAAAGCGATCGCGGGGGCGTGCCAAGCCTCTTCGAGGGAACCAAAATGCTGATAAATCTTTTTTAAAGAAACCGCCCCAATACCTTTAATTTGCGACCATGATAACCAATAAGCTTGTTCTTGTTCCATAAGTTTACCGCTGCGATCGCTTTTGCAATTATTGACCGCGGAAGGCGGTCAACGGTCACAGATTATTATTAATCGCCTTTTTTTGATTGTCAATTTCTCAATCAGGTTTTTGACAGCATCCCGACTGATAAAATTAGGCATTGTTGAATAATGAATAAGGATAAAAACAAATAATTATCAATTGAGCTAAAAATCGCTTTTTTCTATATAACCACGAACGTCATTAAGGTCTATATAACGATCCGTAGCATTACGTAGTTCTCTAGCGATCATGCCTTCCGTTGAGACTACGGTAATGTGAGTATTTTTTGAGCGCAAAAGTTCGATCGCCCGTTCAAAATCTCCGTCACCACTAAATAAGATTACGCGATCGTATTGTTCTACGGTGTTAAACATATCGACCACAATTTCGATATCCAGATTGGCTTTTTGCGAATAACGACCAGAGGCATCATCATAATATTCCTTGAGAATTTTAGTTCTGACCGTATAGCCCAAACTAATTAAGGCATCTCTAAAGCCACGTTGATCTTGGGCATCTTTTAGCCCTGTATACCAAAAGGCGTTAATTAAAACCACAGTCGGATCTTTAGTGAAGTATTCTAATACTCTTCTAGGGTCAAAAAACCAGCCATTTTTTTGTTGAGCATAAAACATATTGTTGCCGTCTACAAATATGGATAGACGGTCTCTCAAGTACTTGTTATGAGATTCCATATAATTTTTACCTATAAAAACTTAAATATATTCAATGACTAAAATTGGCAGCGCAACCAACAGCCATAACATTAAATTACGCCATACAATTAAATGAATAAACCAGTAGCAATAACTACGACCAAATATTATTAAATAGAAATCAGCTAATAAGCATTAATTTCTACAGGGTATTACCCGAATAAAATTTAATTTAGGTATATTTCACACACATACCAGTTTAAAACAAAAAAAACCTGGATAACAACTTAATTTGCTCACGCAAGATTTTTTTACATACGCCGATTGTAATCTAGCTAACAAAGAGTAAATTTCTTAGCAAGCAATAGAGATAAATTTATTAAATCTGATAAGAAAAAGTAGTGTTAACGTTCTACTCAATAGCGATCGCCTAATTATCAATAAATTAAAGAAAGATGTATTTTTCAGGGTGATAGTGATAGTTATATAGTGCAGGCGATCGCTTCTGTATCTTCTTCAAAACAAACATAATCTAGACAGTGAGGATTCTCTCTTAATAATTTTGCTAATAGCCATCCTGCAACCGTCCAAGTTTGAAATTTGCGGGAAGATTTGCCAATTAAACGACCATTTTTACCATCATAATATTCAGGCCATTCATCATTCATCAGGCGCATTTCGGCGATCGCCATTGCTCGATCTGCCAAATCTTCCCGACCCATTTTTTGACAGGCAGCCATCATCATCCACAACAATACAGGCCAGCTACCGCCGTTGTGGTAAGACCAAGGAGTATTTTTGGGATCGCAGCCAGTAATAATTTTCCAAGTTAGCCCTTCCATGGCAGGATAACAGAGTTTTATGGGCATTGTACTCACTAAATCAGTCCATCGATGTTCAATTAGGGTTAATATTTCTTGGGATTGATGTTCGGTAGTCAGCGATCCCATAATTGCTGCTAAGTTTCCCAGAGCAAAAAAGCGGAAATCCATTTTTCCAGGTCCCAAATTTCCGGCTAAGTAGCCTCCTCGGTCGGGCATCCATTCTGTTAACCAGTAAGGAATTGATTCAGGGTATATATTAAATTTATTAACCACCGACTCGCCAAACTGCTCTGCACGATAACGGTGGATTTGATTTAGTTTTTTGAGATCGAGCCAATAATAATCTCGCAGATGAAAATTCAAGCTACCGAGACGATTATTAATACTGTCAACTAAAGTCCGACCTGCTGCGTTTTTAACCAGCATTTCACGGGCAGCCCGCAGAGCCATATAAAATAGAGACTGTATCTCTAGAGGATGTCCACTTAGTCCCATCGGGCGATCAATCATGCACGCACCATCAGGGACAAGAAGAGTAGGAGTCATTTCAAATTGAGGACCCAGGCAAATTTCTAAAATAAAGGTCAAAGCTTCCTGAAAACTGCTGCTGTGTGCTAAAGCTCGATCGCCTGTTGCTTTGACATAAGCCCGCAATAATATAATCCACCACAAACAAGAATCAATTGGAGTGACTCGACCAATTGCTTTATCACCAAAGTCAGCATGAAGGTATTGACTATTTCCCTGTGATTCGACTTTAAAGCTAGCTGGCATTAAGCCTGTGGGTGGCTGGTAACAGTCAACCCGCCTCTTTTGCTTTTGCAAACCAACGGTTTCAATCAGAAAGTTATAAACAATCTCTGTTTTGCCTTGAATTAGAAATACCAAAGCTGCGGGGATAAAATCGCGAATAAAACACTGATCGTAATTAAGTGCTTCTCTTTCCGAGTCTGAAGCTGCTACTACTCCCACAGGTTGATGATTGTAATAAATAATCGATTCTTCTAAAAGTCGATTTGCCTGCTGTTCAATGCTTTCTTTTGCTATCAATACCATAATACAAGGCTATCAAAATTAAACAAAATAAAAAAGTAACAATAGATATTTAGCTATAAAAATCCAATAATTAACTTAATTTAAGAAATGTAAATCTATCTTGGAAAATATATCGATCATAGGAGAAGACTCAATATGTAATCCTATCTTGATATTTAGCTTTTTTAAGCGCACAAATTATTAAACTTTACGCCTAGTGTGAATTAGGAAAAAAGGAGGAAAAGACAGAAGATGAAAGTTATCAAGCTGTCCATCTAAATATCTTTCCTCATGAATAGCATAGACTTTGAAAGCCTATTAGTCATAGTTTTTGTCCTTGTAGATGA